>DATAED010000479.1:0-1843 GCA_036258195.1 Ktedonobacterales bacterium | reverse complement strand
TCACCAGCGCCATTCGCCTGGTACCTGGACGCCTTTCGCTATGGCATGCCGCCGGAGGGTGGCTGGGCGATTGGGCTGGAGCGTCTGGTGAGCCAGCTGATCGGCGCACCCAGCGTCAAGCTGGTGACGCTCTTCCCGCGCGACCTGACACGGCTGGAACCATAAGATGCAACGGGCGGCTGAAGCCGCAGCTAAGGGCGTTCCGCCGCGAAGCCCGCCTCTGCGGGCTAGGAACGAGCCTGCCGCGTCCCAGCCCCGCGGAGGCGGGCTTCGCGGCCGTAGGCCACGTAGCTGTGGGTTTACCCGCCCGTATCGCTTTAGCCGAGATGCAGGAACTGCGCCAGGCCGTTCAGCATGAACTGCGCTGCCACCGCCGCCAGCAGCATGCCCTGCACGCGCGAGAGGACGAGGATGCCCGTCACGCCGATGCGCTTCTGGATGGAGAGGCTCAGGCGCATGCTGACCCAGCAGGCGACGAGGGTCAGCGCGGCGGCAGCGCCGATGATGAGCCGCAGGACGACCTCTGGCCCGGCGGGGTTGCCAGCGGTGGAGCTGTTGAGCAGGATGATGGTGGTGAGCGTGCCGGGGCCAGCGATCATCGGGATGGCCAGCGGAAAGACGCTGACATCCTCGCGTTTGCGCGCCTCACGCGCCTCACGCGGTGTCTCGCGCGCGCCGGATTGGCGGCCAAAGAGCATGTCGATGGCCACCAGAAAGAGCAGCGCGCCGCCCGCCAGACTGAAGGCGGGCGCTGTCACTCCCAGCGCGCTGAAGATGGCCTCGCCAGCCACGGCGAAGATCGCGACCACGACCGCCGCGATGATCGTCGCGCGGGTGACCACGAAAGCGCGCTCATAGAGTGAGAGGTCGGCGGTCAGCGCCAGCGCCACCGGCGCCAGACCGATCGGATCGACCACGGTGAAGAGGGCGACCAACGCCTTGATGAAGAAGAGAGCCATGCTGTATAGCGTATCACACGGCGCTCAGTCGTCTGCGGTGGCTAGCCACTTCAGCGTCTCGTTGGCGGCCTGCTCGCCGCTGAGCATCGCGCCGTGGATGCTGCTATTGCAGGTATACTCGCCCGCCAGAAAGAGGCCGCCGGTGTGGCCAATATTTGATGGCAGATGCGCGTAGATGCCCGGTGGCTGGCGAAACTGCGCGAAACGGATGCGGTAGGTAGCGAGGTGGCGGAGCTTCTCCAGGTCGCGTCCCGGAAACCACGACGCCATATCCTCGCGGCAGCGCGCGATCAGCTCGGCGTCGCTCAGGTCCGGCGTCCCCAGCGTCGTAACCGAGAGCAGATGCTGGCCCTTGGGCGCATAGCTTGGCGCGACGTTGCTGATCTGCACGGCGTTGTTGACGAAGGCGTCGGGGTTGGCGTTCAGAAGCAGGCGCGGGCCTTTGTAGAGGCTCTCGGTGGTAGTGAAGTAGAGGCAGGTTGCGCCAACCGCATCGCTGGGCAGCTCAATATTCAGCAGGCGCTGGGCGCTGGGGGCGTCGGTGGCGATGATGACCGCCTCGCCCGGCGCCTCCTCGCCGCCCGTCAGCGTTACGCCGACCGCGCGGCCATCCGCCTCCACGATGCCCTCTACGCGCGTCTCCAGCTTGATCGTATCGGGCGGCAGCGCAGCGGCGAGCTGGTCGGCGATGGCGCCGATGCCCTGCTCCGGCATGACGATGTCGCCGCTGGCCAGCATCTTGGTGGTGAAGAGCAGCGTGCGGGCGCTCGTCTCCAGGGAGCGATCCAGAAAGACGCCGCCATAGAAGGGGCGCGCGAAGTTGTCGATGAAGCCATCCTCGCTGAAGTGGCGGCGCTTCAGCTCCTCATGGGCGCTACGGTCCG
>DATAED010000478.1:0-3395 GCA_036258195.1 Ktedonobacterales bacterium | reverse complement strand
CCAGCCGTTCGTGAAGATCTGCGGGCTGGCGCGTATCGAGCAGGCGCAGGCCGCCGCGCGCTTCGGCGCCGACGCCATCGGCCTGAACTTCGCGCCGATGGCCCCCGACCACCGCCGCGTGACGGTGGAGCAGGCCGCGCTGCTCGCCGCCAACGCTGGCGACGCGCTGCCCGTAGGCGTCTTCGTCAATCCAAGCGTCCCGCAGACCGCCGAGATCGCGCAGCGCGTCGGGCTGGGCGCCATCCAGCTCAGCGGACACGAGCCGCCGCAGCGCTGCGCCGAGATTGCGGCGGCGGCGGGTCTGCCCGTCATCAAGGCGATGCGACTGCGGCCTGGCATCGACAGCGACCTGGCCTTGCTGGATGACTACCTCCACGCGGGCGCGACGCTGCTGCTCGACACCCCCGCGTCTGGCCTCTACGGCGGCGCTGGCCAGACGGGCGACTGGTCGCTGGCGCGGCAGGTGGCCGACGAGTGGCCGGTCATCCTGGCGGGCGGCCTGACGCCCGATAACGTGGCAAGCGCCATCGCCGAGGTCGCGCCGCGCGGCGTGGATGTCAGCAGCGGCGTCGAGACCAACCAGGCCAAAGACATCCAGAAGATACAGGCGTTCATCGAAAAGGCGCGAGCGGCGCAGACGCAGCATTGAATCCTAACCCGCGCAGGCGGGATTTGCGGCCGCGGGCCCTTAGCTGCGGCTTCAGCCGCTCGTTGCGTCACCCAGCCACACCAGAAAGCGAATCTGACACATGAGCCAATCCACCGACACTCCCACCAGCGCGCTCTACCAGCACGCCATCTATCCCGATCAGCGCGGACGCTACGGCGACTTTGGCGGGCGCTTCGTGCCAGAGAGCCTGATGGCGGCGCTGGACGAGTTGGAGCGCGAGTTCGAGCGCGCCCGCCACGATGACGCCTTTCTGGCGGAGTTGCGCTTGCAGGAGCGCACGTACTCTGGTCGCCCCACGCCGCTCTACTTCGCGCAGCGGCTCTCGCAGCGCGTCGGCGCGCGCGTCTATCTGAAGCGTGAAGACCTCGCCCATACAGGCGCTCACAAGATCAACAACGCGCTCGGACAGGGGCTGCTGGCACAGCGCATGGGCAAGCGGCGCATCATCGCCGAGACGGGCGCGGGTCAGCACGGCGTGGCTACCGCGACAGTCTGCGCCAAGCTCGGCCTGGAGTGCGTCGTCTACATGGGCGAAGAGGACATCCGCCGCCAGTCGCTGAACGTCTTCCGCATGAAGCTGCTCGGCGCCGAGGTGCACAGCGTCACCAGTGGCAGCCGCACGCTCAAGGACGCCATCAACGAAGCCATGCGCGACTGGGTGACCAATGTGGCGACCACCTACTACCTCATCGGCTCGGCCATGGGGCCGCACCCCTACCCGCAGATGGTACGCGAGTTCCAGGCGGTGATTGGCCAGGAGGCGCGCGCGCAGATACAGGAGGCCGAGGGTCGCCTGCCCGATCTGGTCATCGCCTGCGTCGGCGGCGGCAGCAACGCCATCGGCATCTTCCATCCCTTCGCGGGCGACGCGGGCGTGCGGCTGCTCGGCGTGGAGGCGGGCGGCGATGGCGTGGCCACCGGACGCCACAGCGCCACGCTGTCGGCGGGCCGCCCCGGCGTGCTGCACGGCGCGATGACCTATCTGCTCCAAGATGACGATGGCCAGGTGACGGAGACACACAGCATCTCCGCCGGGCTGGACTACCCCGGCGTCGGGCCGGAGCACAGCTATCTCAAGGCCACCGGACGCGCCACCTATGAAGCGGTGGACGATGCGGCGGCGCTGCGCGCCTTCCAGGTGCTCTGCGCCGACGAGGGCATCATCCCCGCATTGGAGTCCTCGCACGCCGTCGCCCAATTGCTGGCGCTGGCGGAACGCGACGATCTGCGCGAAGATGAGGTCGTGATCGTCAACCTCTCCGGGCGCGGCGACAAAGACATCAATACCGTCGCCAGCGCGCTCGGCGTCTCGCTCTGAGCGGGCGCAGACGGACGATTGAATCCACACATTGGCGCCTGCCGCAATAGCTCCCCTCTCCCGCAAAGCGGGGGAGGGGCTGGGGGCGGGGGACATCGCACACATGGAGGCTACATGACCGAGCAGCAGACCGCGACAATCCAAGGCGAACTGGACGCTGCGCTGGCCGAGCGCACGCAGGCGGCGATGGCGCGCTGGCGCGTTCCCGGCGCGGCGGTCGGCGTGCTGGCCGACGGCAAACGGCAAGAGCAGGGATTCGGCGTCGTCAGCCTGGAGACGGGCTACCCGGTGCGCCCCGATACCAGCTTCCAGATCGGCAGCATCACCAAGCTCTTCACCGCGACGCTGGCGATGCTGCTGGTGGAAGAGGGCAAGCTGGCCCTCGATACGCCCATCGTCACGTACCTGCCCGAGTTCACGCTGGCCGACGCCGACGCGCAGGCGCGCGTCACGCTGCGCATGCTGCTCTCGCACTCCAGCGGCTTCTACGGCGACCTCTTCGACGACACCGGCATGGGCGATGACGCGCTCAGCGCCTACCTCAAGCTGCTGACGAAGGCCGCGCAGCAGTCGGCGCCCGGGGAGGTGTGGGCCTACAATAACGCGGGGTTCTGCCTGGCGGGCGGCCTCATCGAGCGCGTCACGGGCATGCCGTATGAGCGGGCTGTGCGTGAGCGTCTCTTTGCGCCGCTGGGCATGACGCGCTCGTTCTTCTTCGCGCACGAAGCCATCGCGTACCCCCACGCTGTCGGCCACACTCAGGTGACGCCGGGCGGCGACGAGCACGAGGTGGCGCGGCTCTATCCACTGCCGCGCTCGGTCAATCCCGCTGGCGGCATCATCTCGACGGTGGATGACCTGCTGACCTTCGCGCAGTTCCAGCTCGACGGTGGCGTCACGCGCGAGGGCAAGCGGCTGCTCGCTGCGGAGACCATCCAGGCGATGTGGCAGCCGCAGATCAAGGCCGCCAACTTCGCCGAGAGCTACGGGCTGGGCTGGGATACGCGCCTGCTCGACGGCGTGCGCGTGATCGGCCACGGCGGCTCGACCAACGGCTTCAACGCCCATCTCACCATCATCCCGGAGCGCCACTACGCCATCGCCGCTCTCACCAATAGCGGGCGCGGCTCGGTGATGATCGAAGAAGTCACCGAGGCCGACATCTCCGGGCGCTTCGGGCTGACGAAGCCCAAACCGCAGCAGACCACCCTGTCGCCAGAGGCGCTAGCAGCCTTCGCTGGCGCCTATACCCGTCCCGATGGCAAGGTCATCCTGACCATCACCGAGGACGGGCTGCGCCGTCAGGCCATCATGCGCGACCTGCTCAACGACAAAGAAGAGACCTACCCGCCGGACGACCTGCGCCCCATCGGCGCGAGCGAGTTCGTGGTGGTGACGCCCGGCGAG
>DATAED010000477.1:0-7176 GCA_036258195.1 Ktedonobacterales bacterium | reverse complement strand
GGCTGGCGCTGCTCTTCGGCGTCGGCGTGCGGCGGCGCAAAGCATAGCCGACGCTGGCTGCCCACGCGCAGACCGCGCAGACCTCGCGCGGAGAACAACAAACTGGCCCTCCTGCGCCACCGTGCGCAAGAGGGCCAGTGAGGGTGTGGTCAGGCTGCGACCACTCAGGCGATGACGGCGTACAGATCGAGGATCACGTCGGCATTGCCGCCGCTGCCCAGGATGATGTCGAGGTAGCCGCTGGGATTCAGCCCGACATTGTACGAGTTGCTGACGAGCTGCCCCGCTACGAAGTTCAGGTTGGAGGTACCAGAGAAGCCTGCGCCGCTGGGCACGAGTTCCACGTAGTTGCCACCGCCCGTCTGCCCGATCACGGTCAGGTTGCCAATCGCTCCGACGCAGGTTGCGGGCACGGTCACCGTGCCGTTGGTAGCGCCCGCGACGGTGATGGTGTGGGTGCTGCCGGCCAGGTAGGGTGCGCCGGGATGGTTGACGGCAGGCTGGCCAGGGCGCGTATCGAGCAGGCGCAGGGGCTTGCTGAGGTAGGTGATGGCCCCGCCATTGGTCGCGCCTGGCGCCAGGTGCGCCAACTTGGTCCAGGAGCCGGGCGATCCACTGGCGACACACACCCATAGTTCAGCGTTGCTGTCGCCGACGATCTCACCTGCAATGTGAGGGCCGCCCTGTGGCGCGCCCGGCGCCGTATACAGGCCCAGCGCGATCGGCGCCAGCCCACCAGTGAAGGAGCCGCCCACTCCATTCGTACTCGTGCCAGAGACAGCGATGCCACTGTTGCTGACGCCTGCCACGCCGACGCCGCCTGCGGACGTGCCGCCCAGCCCAGCGCCAGTCGCGCCATTGCCAGTGCTTGACTGGCCATACACGCCGTAGCCAGTTTCGGAACTGGCGTAGAGGCCGATGTTGTTTGTCGTCGTATCATAGGCCGTGATGGCCGCCTTCAGCGCTGGTGAAAGCGCAGCATAGACTGTTCCTGTGCCAAGCTGCACCTGCAGCATGTCGTTGTTGGAGTAGTTGGCACTGGACGGCTTGACCAGCGTCTCCTCATCTGCCAATACCGTTCCAGTCTGCCATGCCACACCGCCCAGCGCAGCTTTGGATGCACCCGATGCGCTGGAAGCGTTGGAGGCGCTGGCTCCGTGGGCCTGCGCGGTTGGCGTGTGGTTAGCGACCGCCTCGAAAGCCGCCACCGCCGCCACAGTGCCGCCTGCCATTAGCAGCGCGCGACGACTGGTCTGCAAGCCAGCGCCCTTGGGCTCTAGCTTCGGCGTTGTGGTCACGCTGCCAGATGGTGCAGCCAGCGCTTCTGGCTCCATCACAGCGGATGCTGCCAGCGTCGCCCGCAGATGGCTCAGCTCCTCTTCCTGCTCAGCGATGCGCCGCTGCTGCGCATGTACGAGTTGCTCGATGCTCGTCAGCCGCTCGCTCAGTTGAGATGGTTGTGCGGTCACGCGCGCGCGCCGCGATGATGTTCGGCGTCCGTTCGATGAAGTGCTTCGCACGTGAGTATTCTCCCTCTGCCGCCTCTGCGGCTCTGCCGTTGCCCGCTGCCAGGTGTCGTCGTATGCTGCACGACGCCCGCCTGGCAGCGGGGGACGAAGATGCGATGTTCGGAGCCGCCTAGGAAACGGTGAGCGCGATGTCGTCCATCGCCCAACCGGTGTACCCTCGCCCTGGAAGCACGGTCTCGTTCGTTGTTGTGCCGCGCAGGGTCAAGATCAAGCGCTGCCCAGCGTACGCCTGGAGCTGGCTCGTCACGTCGAAGGACATGTACTGGTAGCCGAACTCGATGTAGCTGTTGCAGCTATTGACCAGGTATCCACCCCCGTTGGGCAGCGCCGTCCCATCTGGTGTGGAGAGCGTCACGTAGAGGTGGTCCAGGCACGGCGGGTACTTCAGGTAGATCGGGAACGATGACAGCGACTCGACCCAGATGGTCAGCTGCGCCTTCGTAAAGGAGCCAGCGGCTGGGATCGTAATCGTCTGCGAGACGCGGTCGTCACAGGTAGCGTAGAGGCACGCCAGGAATTCAGATTGCCCACCATGAGCGAACCCGGAGTTCCCAATGACTGGCTTGCCACCGCTGGAGTAGGAGGTCCACCCCGTCGTCCCTTGTTCGAATCCACCGTTTTGCACGAGGTCGGTCACGCTCGGCGCGGCGGGACATGGTCCGCCGCCATTCAACGCGACACCGCCCTGCACGTCACGTGCGATGTTCCAGGCGTCAGGCGAGCCGACGCCCGTTGTCAGGTCATAGCAGGTGGTGGCGGGGTAGTCGCCTGCGTATTGAGTACCGCCGAGGTCGACGTCGTTGTTGCCCGTGGTGACGTCGTGGAATGCCGGATAGGTCTGCGCGTTGCTGAACAACTCGTAGATGGTCGGGTTCACCCAGCCCAGCGGGGCCTGCCCGTTGGCAGTCAGATAGGCATTGATGTCAGCCAGCACACCCGCCCAGAGTGGAGCCGCCGCGCTGGTGCCGCCAAACTCCACCCACCCGAGTTGAGCGCAGTCCGGTTTCGATGTGCAATACACCGAATAGCCCGTATTCGGGTCGGCGTCCGCCGCAACATCTGGAACTTCGCGAAGGCCGCTAATGTGCTGTGCCATGCTATACGTGTTGACGACTCCGCCGCCGACTTGCCAGGATGGCTGCAACAAATAGATGCTGATGCCACCGCCAGTCGCGTGGCCATTGTGGTTCCAGGTCGTCTCTGTGCCATAGGAGCCGCCAGCGCCCAGCGACAGCGAGGTACCACCCACGCCCAGCACGTAGGGATCACTGGCAGGCGAGAGGACGGTCGGGCTAGCGCTCGGTGAGCCATACGTCTGCAAGCAGGCGTCCGAGCCGGTGTCGCCCGCCGCCGACGCGATGGTCTGCCCTTGTACCGACCCCTGCGCGAAAATTTGGTCGAGCGTGGTGACGCCAGAGTTGCCTTCAAACAGTTCGCAGGCGCCCCAACTGGTCGTCGTGACGGGGTCGTCATGCAGGACAATCGCATTGTACGTATCGACGACACCCTGGAAGGAGTTTGGGCCGGTAAAGATGTCCTGCGTCGCGTATGGCGCGAGGGCCGACACATCCTCGATATCCAGGTCGGCCTCGCCAGAGCCCCCAGTGTCGCAACTGCTGCCTCCCACCGCACAGGTGGGCGCTGCGCCATCCACTGAGATATTGTTAATCGCGCTCGGAGGCAGCCCGTATTGCGTCCGGTAAACCCCAACATCACCCGGGATGTAGGGCGCCAGCTCGAAGATGGAGACCTTCTGACCGGAGCCATTGCCGCTCGCGCTGATCAGGCTACCCACATCGTAGTCGCCGCGCAACTGCGTTGGGCTAAAGGCGCCTGCGACCGGCCCTGCAGGCAGCGCCGTAGTGGTCGCGGCCTGCGCGTGCGTCGCGCTGGCGTGCGTACTGGCGCTGGCTGGCATCATGGTTTGCCGCAGCGGCTGCGCCACCAGCACGTTGTCCAGTCCACCGATGTTCAACACATACGGCGCCAGGGAGTCGGGAATTTGCGGCGCGCGATCTGGGGCGTACACCGTGCGCTTGCCGAGCTGGTAGCGCAGAATGGTGACACCAAAGGCGCGCTCGGCCTGCGTCACCGAGCCGCTAGCGCTGATCAGGGTGCGGTTGGCTGAGACACCCGTGACCTTCAGCCCGGAGCCAGCCAGGAACTGGCGCACTGCTGCGACCGCCTGTGTCGAGGGCGCAAAGCGCGAAATAAATGCGTTGGGTGAGAGATACTGGTGATAGTGCGCCGATTTGGGATCCTGCTGGCTGGCCAGGAGCGCCGCCAGCCCATTCGGGTCGGAGAGCGGCAGTGAGATGACCAGATTGAGGCGCTGCTGGCTGCCCGCTGCGCCGAGGCGCTTGGCTTTCAGCAAGATGTTAGGGAGAGAACCCGGCAGCGGTACGTTTCGCGCAGCGCTCGTGTGCGCCGGGGGCGGGCCGTTCTGTGCCCGCAAGATCGAGGCGCTGGAGCCGCCCAGCGCGGGGAGCGCAATGCTGACGGCTGCCACGGCGGCGAGCGTCAGCGCCTGCAATGCCCGTCGATTGGTCAACCTAGTCAGTGCAGACGTCCAGTTCCACAGCTTCGGCACAGAGTTTCCTCCTCGACGCCGTGCTACGCGGTCAGAGAGGCGACCGCCGTCCTGCCTGGTGGGAGACACGCTACAGAAAAGTGGATGGTGGAGCGAACTGATGGAAGAGTGTGCGTGTGGGTACCAGTCGTATACATGGAACGAACGGTTGCTCACTTTTATAACACGCTGCGAGGTGTTTGCCGCCAATTGATATGGGGTCGGCGCGCTGGCGGGGAAATGAGGGAGGGACGGCGATGGGCGCTCATCTAGAGGTGGCGCGCGACCTGTGAGACACGAGCAGATATGCGCAACGCGACTGGCGAGCATCCTTGCCCGTCAATCGCGTCTGCGTGCGGCTTTACTGTCGCGCTGGCTCGGTTGTGCTGCGCCCTCCACACTCACTACAGCATCACTGCATCGAAGCGAGCGTGGGCGAGAGTGTCGTGGGTGGCTGCCTGGGCGGCGCAACCTCTTGCTGGCCGACCGTCCCATCAGGGCCGGCGATCACATAGGCGATCATCGCCGCGAGGTGCGCCAGGCCAAACGCCACACCGATCAGTCCACCCACCAGCAGGACGACGAACCACGTCTTGTCCACCAGCGAATAGGTGTTGACCAGCGCGCCAACCCAGGCGACGAGTTGTGCGATGGCGCCCGCGACAAAGATGACTCCGCCCACCACAGTGAAGCCCACTGTCGTCCAGAAGAAGCCATCGGTGCGCGGCACGAAGTCATAGTTGTTTGGGACACCAGTCGGCGACCATGTGCCGCCATTCGCCAGCATCAGCCCGACGCTGATACCACTGACAATCATCCCGACAACGCAGACAATGACGCCCAGAACCCAGAGTCTGGTGATCTGCGCTTTTCGCATATCAATACATCTCCTTCCCCTCGCTCACCTGTCGTGGGTGTGTCGCGAACCTGTGCGCGGCGCGCTACGCGGGCAGGCTACTTTTGGTGGTTTGCGGCGCGCCGCGACGGCGGCTGGAATACGCCCCGGCGCTGTGGGTTCCCAGATCGACTAGGACGGCGAGCGCCACCCATAGCCAGCTCCAGCCCGTCACACCGACTCCCGGAACCCAGACCAGCACGTAGACCAGCGCTGTGATCGGCAGGAAGAGCAGGCCCAGCAACGGTAGCAGCCAACCCGCGAGCGGCGTACCGTGGAAGGCTCGTGTCACGAGCGGCGACCAGATCCAGACGCCAAGAAACGCCAGCCGCGCAAGCACAGTGATCAGCCAACCCATGTGCACTCCCTCGCTTTCATGTCAGCGCGCTACGGCGCACGCTGCTCGCCACGGTCTCTACGCTTCATCTATAAGCTGAGGGTGTCACAGCACAGTCACCCATCTGGCTCCGCGCTTCACGCGCCCGTCACAGCGTCGACGCGGCTTCTGCGCTCGCATGGGCGCGCAGTACCTCGAACCAGTAGAACGGAACCTGCACAGTGACACGCTCGAAGCCCGCTGGCCCCTCATCGGCGAAGTGGACTTCGCGGTCGGGATCATGAGCGCAGACGCAGGTCGTCTCGGAGGTCGGGAGCAGGTCGGCGGTCAGCTCGCCGCTCGCCCGCAACGCGCCGTCGCGCAGGGTGATGTCGAGCGCGTCGCCGATGGCGCTGCGATAGGCGCCTGCCATGCGCGCTAGCGCACGCTCCGGCAGCGCGATGGGCGTGTGACGCCGCGTGGGCAGGTCGAGCAGCAGCGCGGCGATAGGCCCGGCCAGGCCAGCGCAATCGAAGAGAGCGCGATTCGAGAGCACGACGATGGCGAGGTCTTCCGCATCAAACCGCACGTAGGACGATGTGTAGCCCGGCACGCCGCCTGCGTGGCCATGCGCGCTGCGCCCGCGATAGCCCCACAGTCCCCAGCCCATGCCGTAGCCGACCGCCTGGCCAGCGCGTGGGCCAGCGCTCAGGCGGGTGGGCGCCAGCATCTCGGCCAGGGTGGCGTGGTCGAGCAGGCGCCCCTCGCGCAGCGCCAGATCCCAGCGCGCCAGGTCAGCGGCAGTGGAGGCCAGCGCGCCAGCGGCGTATTGCAGCGTCGTGCTCATGTAGCGCGCGCGCTCGTAGCCCTCTGGATCGTCAGCGCCGTCTCGGTCGTCGCGATGACCGCCAGCGGAAATGCGAGCGGCGGCATGGGTAGCGTAGCCCTCGGCGCGCTGCGCGATGACGGCGTGCGGCTCCAGATAGCAGGAATCGGCCATGCCCAGCGGCGCGAAGATGCGCTCGCGGATGAACGCGCCGTAGTCCAGGCCGGAGAGACGCTCGATGACCATGCCCAGCAGGCAGTAGGCGGAGTTGTTGTAAGAGTAGCGCTCGCCTGGAGCGAATTGCAGCGGCAGCCCTTCGAAGCGGGCGCGTATCTCGGCGTGCGAGTGGTCGCGCGCGACATCGCCCTGCCAGAAGCCCGGCAGCGTGACGAAATTTGGGATGCCAGAGGTATGCGTGAGCAGATGGGCGATGGTGAGCATCTGCCCATGCGTGTCGTAGTCGGGCAGGAATCGCGTGATGGGATCATCCAACGCCAGCTTGCCCTCCGCCCGCAGCAGCAGGATGGCCGTCGCGGTGAAGGGCTTGCTGAGCGAGCCAATGCCGAAGACGGTATCGGGCGTGATGGGCTGGCTCCACTCCAACTGCGCCATGCCATAGCCCTGACTATGGATCAGCCGCCCATCTCGTATGACGGCCACGGCGACTCCCGGCCCATCTGGCGCGATGCGCTCCCGCACGATCGCATCGATCTCAGCGATGGCGACGACCTGGGCGTGCGACACCTTGCGCTCCTCTCTCTCTGCGCGGGATGACCGCGCTGTTCTCTCGCCACCGCTCGGAGCCTGAGTCTGAGTCCGCATGGCAGCTCGCGAGCGTGGCGGCGAGAGACAGCATAGTCTGTCGCAGCGTGGGAAGAATCAGGTGTTCAGGGGATTTATTTTTGGGCGCGCCTGCGTATAATTGAAGCAGAGAGAAGCGCGCTGACGCCGGAGGCGCGCTTTTGCGGCGGGCGCCGACGCCAGCGGAACCGCCGACCGACGCACAGCGTCTGAACTGCAATGGGCCTGCAATACGCCTGG
>DATAED010000476.1:0-19410 GCA_036258195.1 Ktedonobacterales bacterium | reverse complement strand
GCTGGCCTGCACTTCACCACGGAGCTGCTGGCGCAGGTCGAGGCGATGGGCGTTGGCGTCGCGTATGTCACGCTGCACATTGGCCTGGATACCTTCCGCCCTGTCGAGAAGGACGACCTCAGCGAGCATGTCATGCACAGCGAGGAGATCGAGCTGACCGAGGCGACCGCCGCGCGCATCAATGCCACGCGCGCGTCGGGCGGGCGCATCATCGCGGTCGGCACCACCTCCGTGCGCACGCTCGAAGCGGTGGCCCAGCTTGCCGCCGAGGCGGGCGCGGAGGGCGTCGTGACGCCGTATCGCGGGCGCACGCGGCTCTTCATCACGCCGGGCTATCAGTTTCGCGCAGTGGACGCCATGATTACCAACTTTCATCTGCCGCGCTCCACGCTGCTGGCGCTGGTCAGCGCCTTCGCCGGGCGCGAGGTGATCGCGCGGGCGTATGAGGAGGCCATCGCGCAGGGCTATCGCTTCTATAGCTTCGGCGACGCCATGCTGCTGCTGTAGCGCGGGCGCGGCCCCTCACCCCCAGCCCCTCTCCCGCACAGCGAGGGAGGGGAGCCAGAAGGTGCGTCGGAGCGCTCCGCTCGCTCTCCCTCTGGGAGAGGGCTGGGGTGGGGGCGCGGTTGACGCGCCGCCAGACGACACCGTATACTGGCTTGCAATGCATCAGGAATGCGTGGCGATCGCGAACACTGTCGTATGGGCTGTCTGGCGAGAGTGTTCATTTCGGAGGCTGGCATGATCGTAATGGATGGCGAGGAGTTCCTGAATGCTCAGGAAACCTGTGCAATCTTGGGGGTCAAGCCGGCGACCCTCTATGCCTACGTCAGTCGTGGGCTGCTTGGCAGCTATCGCCAGGGGATGAAGCGCACACGCCTGTATCGCCGCGACGAAGTCGAGCGGCTCACCCGGCTGCGCGGTCCCGACGACGATCGTGCAGCCGACGACGCCGAAACGCACGAGGATGGCCGCGCCTGGATACCATACGTCTGAGGCGCCCGCCAGCGAGCCGGAACCCTCATCCATCTGCCTGATGCGAGTGGCTCGATTCGGCCCCCTCAGCGCGTGCTACACAGGATGTCCGCCAGGCTCCGTGTAACCTGTGCCAGATGTGAAGCAAGCGCGAGGCAAGATGTCAGACGTATTGGAGCGACGAGTCACATTCCCCAGCGGCGCGCGACCCTCGACGCTGCTTGAAGGCGTCATCGCGCGCGCCAGCGCGCTTGGCGGCGCTCCAGCGGCGGGCCAGCCTGTCGCCGTGCTGTGTCATCCGCAGCCGCTCACCACTAGCATGCAGGATCCCCTCACTGTGCGTATCGCCGGCGACCTCGCAACGGCGGGCTTCATCACCTTGCGCTTCAACTTTCGCGGTGTCGGCGCCAGCGAGGGCCAGCAGACTGATGGCCGCCTGGAGCCGCTCGACCTGGCGGGGGCGGTGGAGTTCGCGCTGGCCGAGCCGGGCGCCAACCGTGAGAAGCTCTGCCTGATCGGCCATGCCTTCGGCGCGACGGTGGCGCTGATCTATGCCGCGCACGATCCGCGGGTCAAGACGGTGGTTGCCATCAGCCCGCCGATCTTTCGCCTGACGCCCGAGTTGGCGGCGTTCGAGCGACCGAAGCTGTTCATCACGGGCGAGCACGACGAGGTGTCGCCCCGCCACAAACTGGAGCCGTGGATCGAGCGCCTGCCTGCGCGCGGGTTCAAGGTCATCTCAGGCGCGCGCCATCTCATGCGTGGCTACGAGTCAACAGCGGCTCAAGCTGTTGTACACTATCTGGTACGCTGGGCTGCAACGCCCGGAGTGTAGTTGGTGGAGTCGGCGGGTCGTGGTGGCCGCCGCTGCTCGCGGGCGCAGGCTCGCGGGCGAGTGGGCGGCCATCTCAGCCGCTAGCAGGTGAGAGTGCGCC
The DNA here is from genome assembly GCA_036258195.1 of Ktedonobacterales bacterium. Classification (GTDB taxonomy): domain Bacteria; phylum Chloroflexota; class Ktedonobacteria; order Ktedonobacterales; family JADMIN01; genus JAKAIY01. The sequence continues at coordinate 17,500 of DATAED010000476.1, read as the reverse complement.
GTGCCAAATGTAGCAAACCCGATTGTTGTCCAGGGCGACCGCACGATATTGCTCGAGGTCGATCATCCGCTGTATGCCGAGGCGCGTGATGCGCTGGCGCAGTTCGCGGAGCTGGAAAAGTCGCCTGAACACATCCACACCTATCGGTTGACGCCCCTCTCTCTGTGGAACGCCGCCGCCGCTGGGCTGGCCGCGACAGCGGTCATCGCGTCGCTCGATGCGCTCAGTCGCTACGACCTGCCGCCTAACGTGGTCGCCGACATCCGCGATTACATTGGGCGCTATGGTCGGCTCAAACTGCTGCGCGAGGGCGGCGATCTGGTGCTGCGCTCCGACGACATCGCCCTGATCGCCGAGGTAGCCCGCCACAAGCGCACCAGAGAATATGTGCTGGATCAGCGCGACGACCACACGCTGACGCTGGATGCGGCGCGGCGCGGCCACGTCAAGCAGGCGCTGGTTGCGATTGGCTATCCGGCGGAGGATCTGGCCGGCTATACCGATGGCGAGTCGATGCCGCTGGATGTGCGCGATCAGACGGCGCAGGGCGAGGATTTCGAGCTGCGCCAGTATCAGCGCGACGCCGTCCACGCCTTCTACGCCAATGGCTCGACCAGCGGCGGCAGCGGCGTGGTGGTGCTGCCATGCGGCGCGGGCAAGACGGTGGTCGGCATCGGCGCGATGGCCGCCATTGGCCGCGAGACGCTCATCCTGACGCCCAGCACCATCGCTGTGCGCCAGTGGATGAGCGAAATTCTCGACAAGACCTCACTGACCGCCGACCAGATCGGCGAATATACGGGCGAGCGCAAAGACATTCGCCCCGTGACGGTGACGACCTATCAGATGCTGACCTACCGCGCCAGCGAGGACGGCGCATTCCCGCATTTCGGGCTGATGACGGGTCACGACTGGGGGCTGATCATCTACGACGAGGTGCATCTGCTGCCCGCGCCGATCTTCCGCATCACAGCGGAGATTCAGGCGCGGCGGCGGCTGGGGCTGACGGCCACGCTCGTGCGCGAGGACGGGCGCGAGGCCGATGTCTTCGGGCTGATCGGCCCGAAGCGCTTCGATGTGCCGTGGCGCGAGCTGGAGCGCCAGGGATGGATCGCCACAGCCGAGTGCCACGAGATTCGCGTGGCGCTGCCCGACGACGACCGCCTGACCTATGCCGTCTCGGAGGAGCGCGAGAAGTATCGCATGGCCGCCGAGAACCAGACCAAGATCGATGTGACACGCGAGCTGCTCAATCGCCACGCCGACGACCAGATCCTCATCATCGGCCAGTACCTCGACCAGTTGAAGGAGCTGGCCAAGCTGCTCGATGCCCCGCTGCTGACCGGGCGCACCAACAACAGCCAGCGCGAGAAGCTCTACGACCAGTTCCGCCAGGGCAAGATCAAGCGGCTGGTGGTGAGCAAGGTGGCCAACTTCGCCATCGACCTGCCCGACGCCAATGTCGCCATCCAGGTGTCGGGGACGTTCGGCTCGCGGCAAGAGGAGGCGCAGCGACTCGGACGGCTGCTGCGCCCCAAGCCGGATGGACGGCCCGCGCACTTCTATACCATCGTCACGCGCGACACCCGCGACCAGGAGTTTTCGTCCAATCGCCAGCTCTTTCTGACGGAGCAGGGCTACCGCTACACCATTGACGACGCCGAGTCGCTGGGGCTGCTGCGCCCCGCCAACGAGCCTGTGCGGCTCGGCTCGCAGGATGGCCGCTCCAACCGCGGCGCCGCGCGGCGGGCATAGCGCTGGGATGAGCGCCAGAAAGGTGGACTAGGTATGAGTCGGGCGCCGCATAAGCAACCGCCAGATGAGCGGATTGTGGTGGAACTGGACATTCCTTCTGAAAGCTCCCTGGATCGTGAGGCCGCGCTGCGCCTGGCGCGCGAGAGTTTCTATGTCGAACTCTATCGATTAGGGCTGATCGGGTCTGGACGCGCAAGTGTGCTGCTTGGGATAGATCGCTCAGCTTTTCTGGATGTCGTGTCGGCGCATGGTGTCTCCTGGTGGGACGACACTCTGGACGTCGCGCAGGAAGAGCGCAATGCGCTCCCGTAGTTGACAGGCGGGTTTGCCCGCCCCTATGGGCTAGCGGCTTTATCTGCCTGTTAGCCCTCCCCATTCGCGCAGGGCGAATGGTGGGTGGCGATGGTATACTAAGGGCTAACGCTGGCCCGATGACCAGCGCATGCGCAGCAGTATCCCAGCCATAGAGGGCGGCGCAATTATGGAACATACACATATCTCCAAACCCCAGGAGCCCGAGCGCGCGATCCTGATCGGCGCATTCTCTGGATGGAATGACGCCGCCTCCGCCGCCACGTGGGCTGTCAAGTTCCTGGTAAATCAGTGGGACGCCGAGCCATTCGCCGAGATTGACCCGGATGAGTTCTACGACTTCAGCGAATCGCGCCCCACCACCCGCATCTCCGGCGGCGCGCTGCGGCGCTTTAGCTGGCCCTCCAACCGTTACTACATCCATCACGCCAGCGAGGGCGAAGAGCGCCGACGCGACGTGATCCTCTTCATCGGCGAGGAGCCGCACCTGCGCTGGAAGACCTTTGCGCGTGAGATGGTGACACTCAGCCGCCAACTGCATGTCGAGGAGATCGCGCTGCTGGGCGTCTTCTCGGCAGAGGCTCCGCACACTGCGCCTGTCCATGTCACAGGCGCTACCAGCCGCGCCGCCATCCTGCGGCAGATGGATGCGCTCCACATCGAGCGCGCCACCTACAGCGGGCCAACGGGCATTCTGACCGCTGTGCAGGATGTCGCCCGGCGCGACAACCTCAGCACGACCAGCCTGTGGGCAGGCGCTCCACACTATGTCGCGGCGTCACCCAATCTGCCCGTCGCTGAGGCGTTGCTGAGAACCCTCGACCAACTCTATCACCTCAACCTCAGCCTGAAAGACCTCGCACGCGCCGCGCAGCGCTTCAACAATCGCGTGTCGAATCTGGTGGCCGCTGATCCCGATGTGACCGCATATGTGCACGATCTGGAGCAGAAACTCAATAGCGCTGAGGCGGGCGAGGTCGTGGATGGCGAAGGCTTCAATCCTGATCTCTCGGGTATTCACAACATCCCGCGCGTGGGCGAGCTTCCCTCCGCAGAAGAGGCGATTCTCGATGTCGAAGCCTATCTCCGCCGCCGACGCGAGCAGAATGGCACGGATGACGCGGAGTAGCCCGGTTGGGATGTTCACAGTGGGGAAAAGCGCCTAGTTGAACGAGGACAGTGTGACTTCGTTCCCCTGCGGCGCGTACCTACTAACAAGAAGGCAGGCTCTTTCTGCGTCGCCTAACACCTCTGGCGTTCCCTTCCGCATGGGCGCACAGCAACGACCCTGACCACTGGCAATGGCGCCACAATCTCCCAGATTCTCCTCGTTCGCATCCTCCTTCTGATGCGGGCCAGGCGCAATCCAGACTATAGATGACTGACATGGAGGCCAAGAGTGGATTCGCAGCATCCGGAGAGGCGCAACACGCCGCCCGCCCGCGCAAGGCAGCGACAGCAGACCAACTCCACCAGCGCGCGTCGGCGCTCGATGCAGCAGGCATCTGGGAATGTCGCTTCCCCACGCAGGGATGAGGACGACATGATCGAGCGACCGGGCGGAGACGACCCGGGCGCCTCCTATACCGACTATGGCGCCGGGCTGCGCGACCGATTGCAAACGGGCGCGAACGCCACGATGGCGACGGTGACGGAGCAGATGCGGCGTGTCTCGCCGCAACTCAAAGAGCTCAATCGCCGCATGCGCGATCCCCTGGCGCGGCCAACGACCTGGATTGTCGAGCCCTCATGGTATGAGCGTATCCACACTTGGTCTGCGGATCTGATGCCGTTTAGCTGGCGTGAGCGTGCGCGCCGTCGCGGCTTCTGGCGTCGTCGTGTGGCGCCAGTCGTCGGCGTCATCGCGGTGCTGGCAGTGGGGCTGGCGGTGGGCGTCTTTGCGCTGAAGGCGGCTGGCCACGCAGCAGGCGCGCTCAATGCTCCCTCCGCGCCTGCGCAGGCGACGGCTGGCGGCTCGGTGATGATCTCGCCGCTCAATAATGTCTCCAGCACCCCTACACCGCTGGGTGTGCAGTACGACGTCGGCGTGTGGACATCGGATACGCTGCCGCAGGGCGGCTCGGTGACGGTCTATGCGCGCGTCTCGAACAATACGCAGCCGCAGCCGGGCGTCAAAGTCAACATTAGCGCGACCACGCCGAATGGGACGCTCAATAGTGGCCCGCTCACCACCGATAGTTATGGGCTGGTGAGCTGGAAGCTCAACTATGGCAATGTCGGCGCGGGCAGACCGATCTATCTGACCGGGACGACCAGCGTTGGCGGGCAGAACTACACCGGCGCCTACACCTTCGTCACCTACGGCTGAGCCCCCCTCCCCCAACTCCTCGCCCGCCAAGGCGGGAGAGGGGAGTTTTTGGCTTCCGTGTGGGCAACGCAGGGTCGGCTGGTGCGAACCCTTCCTGCTCCCTCTCCCAGTGGGAGAGGGCTGGGGTGAGAGCCGCATCTGGCGCACGCACTGGCGCAGGGAGGCGTCGGCGTCGGATAATACAGGGAATGACACGCCAGCTGGGCGCGCCGGATGCACGCCAAACATCCGTGAGCGCGCCCTGTGAGACGGAGATATGCCGCCATGCCCGCGACCCCGCCGACGACCGAACCCAGCATCGCCCAGAGCGCCCCTGTGCAGACGCCGCCCACGCGCGAGCTGGTCGCCATCCTCGACTATGGCTCGCAGTATTCGCGGCTGATTGCCCGGCGAGTGCGCGAGTGCCACATCTATTGCGAGCTGCTGCCCGCCAGCACAACTCTGGATGAGCTGCGCAGCCGAGGGGCGCGCGGGGTCATCCTCTCTGGCGGGCCAGATAGCGTCTATGACGCGGGCGCGCGCGCGGTCGATCAGGCCATCCTGGAGAGCGACCTGCCGGTGCTGGGCATCTGCTACGGCATGCACCTGCTGGCCCATCAGCTTGGCGGCCATGTGGAGCCGCACAAGGGTCGGCGCGAATATGGCCCGGCGGAGATCGCGCTGGTCGCGCCCGCCGATGGCGCGGCGAGCGACGCCGAGCGCGCGCCGCAGACTTTCTTTGCGGGCGTGGAGGACGCCACCGGCGCGGGCATCCCCGTGTGGATGAGCCACGGCGATAGCGTGGGCGAGCTGCCGCCCGGCTTCAGCGTCATCGCGCGCTCCACCAGCGGCGCGCTGGCCGCCATGAGCGATACCCACGGCCATATCGGCATCCAGTTTCATCCAGAGGTCAGCCACACGCCGCAGGGCGCGCAGATGCTGGAGAACTTCCTCTACCGCGTCTGCGGGCTCGCGCCCAACTGGACGACGGGCGCCTTCATCGAAGAGGCGGTGGCGCGCATCCGGGCGCAGGTGGGCGAGACGGGCCGCGTCATCTGCGGCCTCTCCGGCGGGGTGGATTCCGCCGTGGCGGCGCTGCTCGTCCACCGCGCTATCGGCGAACGGCTGACCTGCATCTTCGTGGATACGGGCTGCATGCGCGCGGGCGAGCCGGAGCAGGTCGTCGAGACGTTCCGCGCCAACCTGCGCATCCCGCTGATCGCGGTGGACGCCAGCGAGCGCTTCCTGTCGAAGCTGGCAGGCGTGACGGATCCTGAGCAGAAGAGGCGCATCATCGGCGAGGAGTTTGTGCGCGTCTTCGAGGGCGAAGCGGCGCAGCTCCAGGCGCAGGGCGAGGTGGGCTTTCTGGCGCAGGGGACGCTCTATCCCGATGTTATCGAGAGCGCCAGCGCGCACGATGCCAGCGCGGCACAGAAGATCAAGACACACCACAATGTCGGCGGGCTGCCTGAGGGGATGAAATTCGCGCTGGTCGAGCCGCTGCGCTACCTCTTCAAAGACGAGGTGCGCGAGGTGGGTCGCGAAGTGGGCTTGCCCGAGGACTGGGTGTGGCGGCATCCGTTCCCCGGCCCTGGGCTGGCGATCCGCGTGATCGGCGAGGTGACACGCGAGCGGCTGGATGTGCTGCGCCACGCCGACGCCATCTTCATCGAGGAGCTGCGCCGCGCCGGGCTGTATCGCGAGATCGGCCAGGCGTTCGCCGTGCTGACCTCGGTGCAGAGTGTCGGCGTGATGGGCGATGGGCGCACCTACGCCAGCACAGTCGCCCTGCGCGCCGTCACCACGGGCGACTACATGACGGCGGATTGGGCGCGCCTGCCCTACGACCTGCTGGGCCGCATCGCCAACCGCATCGTGAATGAGGCGCCGCAAGTCAATCGCGTGGTCTACGACATCACGAGCAAGCCGCCCGCCACCATCGAGTGGGAGTAGGCGTGACCGTTGACTGGCGGCTGAAACCACGCCTGCACGGACGCAGAAACCGGACCCGCGCAGGCGAGTCTTGTGGCCGCGGGAGCCGCCTTCAGGCGCGGTTTCAACCGCCAGCAGACAGCAAAGGAACTTCATGGGAAACGACGATTCATACGACGATGGCCGCGATTTGTCGCCTGATAGCGACGAGCCTGGCGGCGATCATCACGCTGCCCCGGCCAGCGAGGGCGACCACTACAGCGATGGCTTCCTCCGCCCGGCGCTGGCGGACGTGGACGACGACGATGCGCCAGTGTCGCAGGCGGCGGGCGATGGCCACTGGGTGACGCAGGGCGGCGTGCTGCGCTGGCAGGCGAGCAACGACCGCAGCGATAGCGATGATGAAGGCGTGGAGACGCCGCTGCGCGAGGAGGCGCAATCCTCCTGGGCAGCGGATGACCTCGATCTGCCGCTGGGCGCGCCCGCCGCCACCCGGCTGCGCGCGGTGCGGGCGTGGCTGGCGCGCCGCCGCCAGCGCGAGACGGAGCTGATCGGCGCGCTGCTGCTGGAGCGACGCCGCCTGGCTGGCCCTGCCGCCGATGACGCCGAGGATGTAGCGGAGCCGCCCGCTGCGCCTGACAACCCCAACGATCCGCTGGCGCTGGCGCTGACGGAGGCGCAGGCCGCCGCCGATGAGTACGAGACGCTGCTGGTTCTGCTGGCGGAGACGCGCGCGCATGTGGGGCCGCAGTCGGCGCTGGTGGAGTATTATCTGGCGCTCAATGACCGGCTGACGACGCTGGCGGCCCAGCCTGCCGCGCCGGAAGAATTCGCCCGCAGCGCGCTCTTTGCCGAGATCGAGCGGCGGCCCACCAGCGGCGAGCTGACCCCAACGCAGCGCAGCGAGTGGGAGGGACGCGCGAGCGCGGCGCTGGCCACCCGCCGCCGCGTGGAGCAGGTGACGGCCACCGAGCCAGAGGACGACTGAGGGCCAGGCAACGGCTGAGGACCGGGCAACGGCCAGCGGTTGAAACCGCGCCTGAAGGTGGCGGGAGCCACCACAAGACCCGCCTGCGCGGGTCTGAATCCGCGTCCGCGCAGGCGGACGTTGTGGGCCGCAGGCCCTTCAGGCGCGAATTCATTCGCTGTCCGCATGCATTCGCTGGCCGTCGGTCGCTCCCCTCAGCGCCTTCTCAGCCGAATCTCAGCGTGATGTCAGGCGCATCGGCTATCCTCAGAGGTGAAGGCGCAAGCGCGCAGCGGAGCCGCCCCCCAGCGAGTGGCTCCAGGGGTGAGCGCCTGTGAGGAGATGCCGGGAGGCGCAGCGCGATGACGACACCATCTGATCCCCGCAATCCGCCCAATTCGCTCGATGCGCCGACGCAGCCTGTGTCCTCTTATGATGATGTGACGACCATCCAGCAGGCGTCGACTGTAGCGGCTCCAGCGGCGCAGGCGTCCCAGCCACGGCGCGGCGTCTCGCGGCGGGCCGTCGTCATCGGCGCGGCGGGCGCGGCGGTGGGCATCGGCGCGCTGGGCGCGGGCGCGGGCTACGCGCTTTCGCACCTGCAACCGCTCGGCGGCGGAACGTCGCTCGGATCCAGCGACGCCGCGAAGATTACTCACCTGCTGCGTCGCGCGGGGTTCGGCTCCTCGCCCGCCGAGCTGGAGACATACCTGAGCCTCGGCGTCTCAGGCGCGATGGATCGCCTGCTGAACTACGCGCATGTCAGCAACGATGTGGATCAGCGGCTCGCCAGCCTGCATCTGCCCTTCACCACGCGCGCCAACCTCGTGCGCTGGTGGTTGGCGCGCATGACCCTGACCCAGCGCCCCTTCGAGGAGAAGATGACACTCTTCTGGCATGGCGTGCTGACCAGCAGCTACGCCAAGATCGGCAAGAGCGTCAATCTGCCGCTGATGATCCAGCAGAACAACCTGCTGCGCAGCCACGCGCTGGGCCGCTTCGACGACCTCATGCTGGCCATCTCGACCGACCCGGCCATGCTCTATTGGCTGGATGGCCGCTACAACACCGGCGCGGCGCCCAACGAAAACTACTCGCGCGAGCTGATGGAGCTGTTCACGATGGGCATCGGGAACTACACCCAGGACGACGTGCATCAGGGGGCGAAGGCGCTCTCGGGCTGGGTCGTGCGCGACGGTAAGGGTATCTTCGTCCCACGCCGCTTCTATGAAGGAACGATCACCTATCTGGGGCAGACGGGACACCTGGGGCTCACCGATGTCATCCGGCTGGTCTGCGCGCATCCCTCGACGCCGGGGCGCCTGGCGCGACGCATGTGGAGCTTCTTCGTCTACGACAACCCCAGCCCGAGCGACCTGCAGCCGCTCATCGACGCCTATCACCAGAGCAATCACCTGATCAGCGCGATGGTACAGGCCATGTTCCACTCGTCCGCGTTCTTCAGCGAGAAAGCCTATCGCGCGCGGGTCAAGAGTCCGACGGAGTTTGTGGTGGGGACCGTGCGCGCGGTGGGCCTCACGCCCGATGTACCCGCGCTTACCATCATGGGGCAGGCCAGCGCAGCGATGGGCCAGACGGTCTTCGATCCGCCGAATGTGGCGGGCTGGCCGGGTGACGGCGTGAGTGCTTCGTGGATGTCCACCCAGGCATGGCTCAGCCGCGTCAACTTCGTCAATCTGCTGCTGCAGGGCGCGACAGGCGCACTCAAGGGACGCCGAGAGGGAGCCGCCAGCGCCGCTGCAGCCGTCGCCACATCGCCGCTGCAGCAGGTCATCGCGGCGCAGAAGCTGAGCAAGCCCGACGACGTGGTGAACTACTTCGTCGCGCTGCTGCTCGACAATCAACTGACCACCGACCGCCGCACCATGCTATCGGCTGCGCTCACGGGCGAGGCGTCCGCCACCGGGCCGACGCTCGCGCTGGCGGGCGGCGCGAAGCTCTCCGCCGCTGCGCTGCGCCAGGCGCTCTACCTGCTCATGGCGGCGCCGGAATATCAGATGAATTGACGCCGCGCAGACTGAGGACATATCGGGACTCCAGTGGAATCGAGGGATCAGGATGCAGCTGAGTCGTCGGGCCATGATTCGCGATGGATTGCTGGCGGTCAGCGCGGGGATGATCATGCCAGCGGTCTTCTCGCGCGCCGTGCTGGCCGCGCGCAACGCTGCGCAGGAGGGGGCGAGCTGGGCGCAGGCAGCCCAGCAGCGCACGCTGATCGTGGTGCAGATGGCGGGCGGCAACGACGGCCTCAACACTATCGTTCCCTACACCGACAGCGCTTATTATCAGGCCCGCCCGACGATTGGCGTGAAGGCCAGCGACGTGCTGCATCTGGATGAGCGCGTGGGGATGCACCCCTCACTGGCGTCGTTCCAGGGGCTATGGGGGCAGGGCAAGCTGGCCGTCGTGGAGGGCGTCGGCTATCCCAATCCCAACCTGTCGCACTTCGCCGCAATGGACATCTGGCAGACGCTCGATCTCTCCGGGCAAGGCTCGACGGGCTGGCTGGGCAAATATGTCGCCGGACTGGTAGACAAGGATGGCCATCCCTTCCAGTCGCTCTCCGTCGGCGCCAGTCTGCCGACCGCGCTCCAGGCGCTCAATGCCGACGTGCCCGTGGTTGGCGATCCGAAGGCGTACGCGCTGCAAGCCGACGCCGGGCAGGCCAAGAGCGCGGCGGAGGCGCGGGTGCAGGCGCTGCTGAAGCTCTACAATACCTATCCGCAGTCGGCGCCCTACGCCGCGCTGCTGGACGCCACCGCCCAGAGCGCCTACTCTGGCTCGCAGCAGTTGCGCGATGTGGAGTCGCGCTACCAGCCGCAGGCGACGTATCCGAGCAGCAATCTGGCGAAGGGGCTGCAAACGCTGGCCGAGGCCATCGTAGAGGGGTTGGGGCTGCGCGTCGGCTATGTCACCCTCGGCGGGTTCGATACGCATGCGCAGCAGGCCAATACGCAGGCAAACCTGCTCAAGGATCTCGCCGATAGCCTGGCGGCATTCTATGCCGATCTGGCGGCGCATGGCGCGTCACAAAACGTGGTCGTCATGACCTGGTCAGAGTTTGGCAGGCGGGTGGAGGAGAACGCCAGCCTCGGCACTGACCACGGCACGGCGGCGCCGCTCTTCGTGCTGGGCGACGCGGTACGCGGCGGCGTCTATGGCGAGCCGCCCGATCTGAATCATCTGGATAACGCCGGCAACCTGACCTTCACGACCGACTTTCGCTCGGTCTATGCCACCGTGCTGGATGGCTGGCTCGGCGCGCCCGCGCAGGCCATCCTGGGAGGCGACTTCGGCTCGCAAGGCTTCTTGCAACCATCGTGATAGGGAGCGCCACAACTCCCCTCTCCCGCAAAGCGGAGGAGGGGCCGGGGGTGGGGGCTGTACCCCTACATCGCCAGCTCCAATAGCTCGGACTCGTGCACGGCGATGGAGGCTTCGAGCTGGCGTGGCTCCAGGTCAGCGGGAGCGACCACCACCAGCGCGGGCGAGCCGGGGCGCAGACCGACGAGCCGCACCAGCGCCTGCTCGCCACTGGCGGAGAAGCGCGCCTCGCGTGGCGCGCCCCATTGTCCCACCTGCGCCGCCCGCGCGAAGGCGACGAATCCCTGGATGAGATGCGCAAGCGCGGCTTCGGGCGTGGGCGGCTGGCGCGTCTGGGCCAGCGCGACGACGCCGCCATCAGGCCGGACGAGCGCCACCACGCAGGGCCGCGCGATAGCCGCCGCCAGCGAGGCCAGCGTGCGCTGCGGGTCGCGCACGGGCGACGGCGGGACGGGGGATGACGGGGCAGCAGGCGCCAGCGACGATGTGATCGGCGCGCGCAGGGTCGAGGGCCCCATGGTGGGGGGACGCTGCACGGGCGCGGCGCCGCCGGGAGTTGCGGCGGCCAGTCCTGTGTCGCGTTTCAGCAGCGCATCGAAGATGAGCGCCGAGACGGGCTGCGTGACGTTGCGCTCGATCACCTCAGGCATGGGCGCGGGGCTGGCTACCTGCGCTGGCGCGACGCACATGGCGAAGAACGCCTGCTCGCCACGCAGCGCGCCAAACGCGGCGGAGACGAGATCGCCGCGCTCGAAGATCAGCAGCCCCGACTGATCGCCAATCTGCGCCTGGATGGCCATGTCGCGGCGCGAGAGGCTGATCACCTGGGTAATCTCCAGCATGTCGAACGCCGTGGCGCCCGCCTGGGCTGGCGCTGCGAGCGCCTTGCGCAGCTCGTGCTTGAGCGCCGCCAGATCGAATGGCTTCTCCAGGTAGGCTGTGACGCCGCTGCGGAATGCCTCCTGGCGCACGCTGGGTGAGCCAAACGCCGTCATCATGATGACACGCGGCTGGGGCCGCTGCTCGCGCAGCCAGCTCAGTAGCTGGAAGCCATCCATGCCGGGCATCTGGATATCGCTGATGACACAGTCATAGACGCTATCGGCCATGCGGCGGCGCGCATCCTCGGCGGTCAGCGCGCCATCGGCGGCGTACTGCTCGCGCCGTAGCGAGGTGACGAGACTCCAGTTGAGGTTTTCCTCGTCGTCAACCACCAGCACCCGCACGACGCGCGGCGCGCCTGTCAGTCCACCAGAGACAGCCTGTGCCATGTTAGTTGCCTTCTCCCTGAGGTGTGAGGGGGCCAGTCGCCATCTCATCGAGACGTTCTTCGGGGAAGATTTCGACCAGTGGGAAGGTGATGGAGACGAGCGAGCCTCGCCCCGGCGCGCTCGCCATGCGCAGCCGCGCCTGATGCTGGCTGACGATGCTGCGCACGACCATCAGCCCCAGCCCCATACCGCCGGGCTTGCTGCTCTGGCCCGGGCGCATCGCCACCTGCATGCGCTCGGTAGACATCCCCACGCCGTTGTCTTCCACCTGCATCACCGTGCGCCCATGCGGATCGAGCCGCGCCCGCAGGGTCAGCACGCCGCCCTCTGGCATCGCCTGTAAGGCGTTCATCACCAGATTGACGAGCATCTGCTGGATGAGGTCGGGGTCAGCGCGGATTGCCGCTGCGCGTGGTGTGATGTGCGTGACAATCGAGATACCGCGCCGCGCCGCCTCTGGCTCGAACATCAGCGCCACGCGGTCGAGCGCCATGCCCGGCTCCAGGCGCCGCATCGGCTGAGCGCGCAGCCGCGCCACCTGTGACATCGAGGTGAGCAGACGGCTCAGGCGGTCGATCTCGCCCGTCAGACGCTTCACGTACGCCTGCCCCGTCTCATCCAGCGCGACCGCTTCATCCAGCCCCTGCGCCAGCGTGCGCATCGCCGAGAGCGGATTGCGCACCTCGTGGACGATCAGCGACATAACGCGCTCGATCGTCGCCTGCTCCTCCTGTGCGCGCACCACGCGAATCAGACCTGTGGGCAGACGGAAGGTGTTGATCGTCAGCACATAGCTGGCGTTGTCGAGCGTGAAGGAGGCGACGCCGTGACGCTCCAGCGCGGCGATGACATCCGCGCCCAGCACGTCGTAGGCGCTCTGCCCTGTCAGGGCGTCAGCGCCAGCGTCGCCAGTCAGTGCGTTGCGCTCGTCTGATGCCAGAATGCGCCAGCGCTCGTCGACGACCATGTATCCAGCATCGTCGCTGCTGCGCAGTTCCTCGACCTGTGTATCTGTCATCAGCTCTTCCACTCGTCCTGCCCGGCCACGCGCATAAGCGTCCCCAAGGTTTGTGAATTATCGCCCTCTCGGCCTTGAAACGCGGGCGCGCGACGGCGGCTTGAAAGCCACGCGGCGCCTGCCCACAGCGGCGCCCCATGGCATTTATGCGCCGTCCGTGCCGTGCGTCGGCCTTTCAATGCCGCGATCTTTCCAGGCCACACCCATAAGCTCCCCCACTGGTCTAGACGGATGACGCGGCAAGGAGTATTCAGGAGTCTTCAGGGGCGTAGACGATGGCGGCCATAACGCCACAATCCTCTAGCGGTTCAGGGACGCGCTCTCGGGCGCGCGCCCGAAGAGTCCAGCGGGCGCGTCGCGAGGCACGATCACCGAGAGCGCCTGTGGCGCCACGCTGAAGGTCATGGGCAGGTAGCCGATGACCTCGCCATCGACCTGCACCAGTGTGGGCCGCTTCGACTCCAGGCGGAGCATCTGCGCGCGCTCGTAGCGGACGCGCGGCCCGGCGGCAGGCAGCCGCAGCAGCGCCCGGCCAATCACACTGATGCGGTGGAACATGCCGCCAGAGCCGATGACGACGACATCGAGCGTGCCGTCGTCGGCGACCGCGCGGCGGGTGAAGGTCAGCGCGCCGCCGTACAGCCGCGTATTGCCGATGATGACCATGAGCGCCTGCTGGTGGCGCTTGTGCTGGCCCATCGTGATGCGGATGGAGCTGGGCCGATGCGTGACGCTGAGCAGGAGCACGGCGCCGAGGTATTCCAGCAGCTTCAGGCCGAAGCGCTTGAGTCGCCCCTGCTCGACGCGCCGCGCTACCTCGGCGTCGAAGCCAATGCCCGCCATCATCAGGAAGTAGCGCTGCCCGGCGCGTCCCAGATCCACTCGACGGCGCGCGCCATACAGCAGGATCTCGCGCGCATCGACGGCGTTCAGCCCGATGCCCATCTCGCGCGCCCAGACGTTGACAGTGCCGGTGGGGAGGACGCCCAGCGCGGTGCGGTAGCCCGCCAGCGCCTGGATGACGTCGTTGACTGTGCCATCGCCGCCCGCTGCGATCACCATTTCCAGCCCTGCGACGGCGGCCTCGCGCGCCAGCTCGGTAGCGTGGCCTGCGTCGCGGGTCAGGCGCAGCTCGGTGGGTAAGCCGCGCTCGGTGAGCCAGCGCGCCGTCTCAGCCAGCTCGCGTAGCGCGGCGTCGGAGTGCGCGCCGCCAGAGGTGGGGTTGGCGACGATGCGTGCGCGCGCGGTCGAGGGTGGGCTGTATTCGTAGTCGTCCAGCGTGAGGCCCACGCGGGTCGGCGCAATGGCCGTGGTGAGCGCGAAGAAGGGCAGGCGCAGCGCAGGCTCGATGCGCCCCCAGACCTGCTGGGCCGCCGCCACTCGCTGATGCAGCCGCTGGCGCCAGAGCATGCCGCGCACCGCCCACGCGCTAGCCCGCGTCATCGCCTGTGTGCGAGGACGCGAGAGTGTGTCGAGCCATGCGCGTACACGATCCCAGACGCTCACCAGCGCCACCCCCTGGCCATTCTGAGGAGAGGTTCAGCTTTCCCCTCTTATAGAATAGCGACACAGAGGCGCCTGATGTCACGGCAGCCGAGCAGGGATGAGGAAGTGAAGAGGACTAACTGAGGCGAGGAATGCGGGCCAGGAGCGACGAAACGACCTCGTAAGCGCTTGTACCGAGCTGCTCGGCGACGGCCTGCGCGGTCAGCTCGTCATCGCCCTGGCGACCGATCAGCGTCACCTCGTCGCCTTGCTCCACGCCGGGGATGTGCGAGACATCCACCATGCATTGATCCATCGCCACGCGCCCCAGCACGGGCGCGCGCCGCCCACGGATGAGCACTTCGCCCCAGTTGCGCGGCGCCCGGCGGAAGCCATCGGCATAGCCGACGGGCAGCGTGGCGATGCGCGTGGGACGATCGGTGATGTAGGTCGCGCCATAGCTGACGCCCTCGCCCGCCGGAACCCACTTCACCTGGGCCACCAGCGTGCGGAAGGCCAGCGCAGGATCGAATCCCTCTGGCAGCCCCACCTCATCTGACGGCGGCAGACCGTAGATGGCGACGCCCGCGCGCGCCATTGTGTAGCGCGCCTCTGGCAGCGTCAGCAGCGCCGCGCTGTTGGCGGCGTGGATGATGGGCGGCAGCGGGCCGACGGCGGCCAGTGCGGCCAGCGTCGCCTGGAAGCGCTCGAGCTGGCGGCGCGCGTAGCTCTGGTCGAGGCTGTCGGCGGTGGCGAAGTGTGTGAAGACGCCTTCCACTTCCAGCCCCGGCAGCGCCCGCAGCGTCTGGATGAACTCCACGATGGCGGGGACGTCCTCGGCGCGCAGGCCCAGCCGCGCCATGCCCGTATCCACCTTGACGTGGACGCGCGCCACCTGCCCTTGCTCGCGGGCGGCCTCGGCCAGCGCACGCGCCGCATCCAGATCGAAGACGGTAGCGCGCAGATCGAGCCGCGCCGCCTCGCGCGCCTGCCACGGCGGCGTATAGCCAAAGACGAGCATCGGCGCCGTGACGCCTGCCTCACGCAGGGGACGCGCCTCGCTGACCGTTGCGACACCCAGCCACTCCGCGCCGTTGCGCAGGGCGACGCGTGCCACCCGCAGCGCGCCGTGGCCGTAAGCGTCGGCTTTCAAGCTGACCAGCAGCCTCGTCTCTGGCCCGATGATCTGCTTGATGCGCTGGGTGTTGCGTGCGATGGCGCCGAGGTCGATCTCCAGCCAGGTGGGGCGCTCCGGACGCATCACCACCACGCGCTGCCACGCCTCGCTCTGGCGGTCGAGCGCGGTGGACGCCTGCTCCGGATGCGCCATCAGCAGAGCCGTCACCCGCTCCATGCGCATCTCTTCGGAGCCTTTGATGTAGACCAGCGTGGGCGACTCGCCCACCAGCGCGCGGATGGCGGCGGCGGTATCGGCGGCGGTCAGCGTGCGGATGACGCGCTCGGCGGGCAGGCCCGCTGCGATGGCGGCGTCGGCGGCCAGGGCGGCGAGCGCGCCCTGCGCTACGAGGCCATCAGCGTGCGCGGCGGCGTCGCGCCCCATCGCGCGGCGCCCCTCCTCGGCGAAGGAACCGAGCCGCAGCATGTCGCCCAGCGCCGCGATGGCCTGCCCACCAGTCGCATCGGCGCAGGCGCGCAGGGCGGCCAGGCCAGCCGCCACGCTGGCAGGCGTCGCGTTGTGCGAGTCATCCAGCAGGGTCAGCGTGCCCAGCCCCGCAAACTGGCGCATGCGACCGGGCAGCGGCTCCAGATCGTGCAGGCGCGCCAGCGCGGCGTCCTCCTCGGCTCCCAGCGCCACCGCCAGCGTCAGCGCCGCCAGCACGGCGCCCGCCCAGTGCGCGCCGATCAACTGCGGGAAGACGAGCGATGGGCCGCGCGGCTCGCCCGCCTCATCCACGGGCGCCAGGCTGAGCCGTCCCGGCCCCTCAGAGGTTTCCGCCAGCGGCAGGAGTCGATAGCCGAGCAGTGGGCGCAGGCCGCTGGTAGGGGGTGTGGCGCTCCACAAGCCGAAGGGGACGACGCGGGCGGTTGTGGCGCGCGCCAGCTCCGCGGAAACGGGGTCGCTGGCGTCGAGCGCCAGCAGGCCATCGGCGGGGAGCGCGGCGGGCAGGCTGGCCAACTCGGCTTGCAGGCGCGAGAGGTCGCCGAAATACTCTAGATGGGTCGGTGCGACATTGGTGACGACGCCTGCGCTGGGGCGGGCCAGCGCGCACAGCTCGGCGATCTCGCCGGGGTGGTCAGCGCCCAACTCGACGACGGCGTAGCGGTGGGATGGCTCCAGTCTGCCGATGGAAAGCGGCAGCCCGAGCAAGTCATTGTAGTTGCGCCAGGAGCGAAAGGTCGGGCCGAGCAGCCCCAGCGCGTCGGCCAGCGCCTCCTTGGTGGTGGTCTTGCCGACGCCACCCGTCACCGCGATGACCATGGGCGACCAGTCCCGCAGGGCATGCGCGGCATAGGCGCGCAGCGCGGCGCGGGTGTCGTCCACAGCGATGACCGTGACGCCCGCCCGCTCCAGCCGCTCGAAGACGCCGGGGCTGCGCTCCTCCATCGCGCCGCGCCGCTCCCGCGCGATCAGCGCCGCCGCCGCGCCCTGCTCCGCCGCCGCCTCCACGAAGTCGTGGCCATCACCATGCAGGCCTCGCACGGCCACAAACACATCGCCCGGCTCGACCTGACGCGAGTCGTGGGCAAAGCCACTGTAGGTCGTGCGCGCGCCCAGCGTCAGCGTCACACCGTTGGTGGCGTCGAGCAACAGATCGAGAGGAATCATGCGCGGTCCTTCGGGCGCCAACCTGCGCGACGTGCGCTTAGGGCAAGGCCAGAGCTAGTCGGCAGTCTCTGTGTCCGTATCGGTCTCGGCGTTCCCAGCGTTGGCGCCATCGGGATCGCCGATGATGGCCAGCATGTCGCCCTGGTTGACGGTCTG
This sequence comes from Ktedonobacterales bacterium, assembly GCA_036258195.1. GTDB lineage: Bacteria > Chloroflexota > Ktedonobacteria > Ktedonobacterales > JADMIN01 > JAKAIY01. Next base: position 163 of record DATAED010000476.1, on the reverse strand, counting down.
CCCCTTCGCCGCGCCGACGCGCTTGACGACGCCAGCGCGCGGCGTGACGAGATCGTTCTCCATCTTCATCGCTTCCAGCACAATGATCGCCTGGCCGCGTGCGACCTCCTGCCCCTCCTGGGCCAACACGTTCGAGACCAGCCCAGGCATCGGCGCGCGAATC
>DATAED010000475.1:0-5572 GCA_036258195.1 Ktedonobacterales bacterium | reverse complement strand
GATCACTGGCGGCCCATGCGCCGCCTGCTGCGAGAAGTGCCGCCTGCTCAGCGTGCTGGCGCGTCTGATGACGCAGGAGCGCCAGCCGTGCGCGGGGGATCAGGTCAATGCGCCGTCGGCTGCTGGCGGTCTTCGGCTCGCCCACCTGCCAGCGCGCCTCGGCGTCGCGGGTGGTCGTGGCCTCTACCTTCAGCGACGCGCCGTCGAGTGAGGTGAGGTCAACCTGTCGCCACGTCAACGCCAGCAACTCGCCTAGCCGCATGCCCGTCGTGATCGCGAGCGCGTACAACGCCTCGAGCCGATCATCACGTGCGGCCTCCAGGAGCCGCGTCGCTTCAGCGCGGGTGTACGGCTCCATTTTGGCGCGGCGCAGCTTGGGAGAGTCAACGCGGTCGCAGACGTTGATGGGCGCCAGGTCAAGCCGTACCGCGTCGTCGAGCGCCTCATGGAGCACGGTGTGGATGTGATGCACAGTGCTCGCGCTCAGACCCGCGCCGCAGTCACCCTTGGACTGCTGTAGGGTGGCGTAGAGCGTCGTGAGCTGCCGGGCGGTCAGGTGCGTGAGGCGTTGGCGGCCATAGGCGCGGATGACGTGCGCCAGCAGGCCCGTGTAGCGCAGATGGGTCGAGGCGCGCACGCGCGGCGGCTTCATGCGTGCCAGCCAGTCGGTCAGATGCTTCTCGACGGTCGCGCGTTCATCAGTCACGATGGGCAGTCCGCGGTCTCGGTCGCGTCGCGCCGCCGCCAGCTTGCGCGCAACCTCCTGGCGCGTCTTGCCATAGAAGGTCTTGCGGCGGCCATCGGGCAGGCTGATGCGCGACTGCCATACCCCCGGCTTGCCGTCCTGACCGATGCGCTGGCTGATACTGCCCTCGCCGTTGCCCGCCTTCGCCATGCCGCAATCTCCCTCATCTCTTCCTGACGCCAGCGGCGTGCTAGCCACCCGTACAGGCTCATTCGCCGAGCTGCAAGCTGCACTTGCCGTTGCCGTCTGTCTGATCGCCACAGGCCAGGTAGAACGTCCCAGGAGTTACCTGGTTCCCGCTCTGCAAGTCAGTGAAGTCGTTGGCTGGAAAGGACTGCGCTAGCAACTGACTGGTATAAACATGCTCCGTCCCAAAGTCGGCCACGGTCATGTCTTTGACGTAGACGGCATCAGCGGGCAAGAAGACTTTGGCGATTGTATCCGCCTGGCTATTACTCCAGGTCGTTGAGGAGTCCGCAGGTTGGATCTTCAGATAGCGGACCCGCGATGAGTCGCTTGAGCCGTCAAGGGTTGCGATAATGGCCGTGTCTTCACCCTGAATGAGGGCTTGGTGGTCGCGAGACTCAGAGGCGGAAAGTGTTGGCGATCCATAGGCTGCAATGAAGGCGGTTTCTGGACCGCCTAGCGTCGCGCCTGTTACCCCTGCCTGCGATGCGCTTGTGCGGTACTCGTTGCCGTCGCACGAGGCGCTAGCGTCGCTGTAGAGGTGCTAGCGGCCTTCGTCGCAGCTTTCGTCGCAGTCGCCTGTTGAGCCGCGATGCCCGATGTCGGCGCGCTACTCGATCCACCTTTGCCCAGTGCGCCAATGCCAACTGAGCAGCAGACGCAAATGACGACAAGGGCGCCGACTGCGACACCAATCTGCATACCGCGCCCAGCCTGGCCGTACCAAGCCCGGAACTGCCCCCAAAGACGCTGTACCGTTTGCCGTGCTTCATTCATTACCGCCCGCCTCCTTCACACATGTAGAGCTTTGTCGCTTTCTGCGAATAGCATACGCGCGGCGTCAATCGCCGTGGGCATTGTCGAGCAGGAATAGCGGCGGGATATGTCGCCAACGCGGATGATGGCCTGTGCGCTCTTCGTAGTTGACCCAGCAGGAGTGGGATGGAGAGCAGACCAGCATGCCGTCGCAACGTGTCTTGATTGTCGATGATGACGAGCCTATTCGCGAGACGATGCGAATGATTCTGGAGGATGCGGGCTATAGGGTGGACGACGCCGCGGAGGGAATAGCTGCTCTGGCGCAGCTTCGCGCCAGCTCCGACCGCATGATCGTCCTGACGGATCTGCTGATGCCTGTCATGGGCGGTGAGGCGCTCTTGCGCATCGTGGTGGCGGAGGCGGATCTGGCTACGCGCCACGCCTATCTGATGGTCGCCGCGAAGATCGCCCCGCCGCCTGGCGTAGCCGAACTGCTGAACCAACTCCATGCGTCCTATGTGCGTAAGCCATTCAGCCTGGAAGAATTGGTGACGGCGGTCAGGGAAGCCGAGGCGCGGCTGGCCACCTGACAGCCGCACCCACTCCTAGAGCCCACCATCCTACGCGCCAGCGCCATCCTACGATGCTGCGCCAGCCGACGCGCATTGGATACATGAGCCGACATCCGATGACCTCTACTCAATTGTCACTTCCTCTAGCACCCGCTCTGTACCAGCCTCGGCTAGAGTGTCTCGTGGCACAGCAGACGGAGCGGGGATACGTCGTTCCAGCGGAATCCTCCTGAACGTGGCTGCCCCCGCAGCCGCTGTGTCTCGCATGTGCCGGTCACATGCTATTCGGTAGCGTGCCGTCGCGATAGGCGTGTCACAGACACGAGATGGAGGCATTCAGATGCCCAGACTTCCCCGCCGCCTTGTTGCGATTCTGCTGACGGTGGCGCTGGCCGTCTTCGCTGCAACGCCTGCCTTGGCGTATGGCAAAGACAACTGGCAGATCGGCTTCTCTGGCACTGGAGTGGTCCCGAGCACTGGCCAGGGCTTCGGCTTCTGGGGCTGGTGCGCCTTGGGTGGTGGCGTCACCTCTGGCAATGATGGCGATTGCCAGCTCGCGCAGTATGTGCATGGGCCAGCGGGCAGTGGATTCACCTGCCATGAGAGCATTGACATCACCTCCTGGGATGGCAGTGGCGGCACCTTCGTGATCAATGCGGCGACCGTGACGGTGACACCGAGCAGCCTCACCGGGCCTTGCCTGGCGTTCTTTCCGGGTCCAGCGGGATTCCCCGTCGATACGGGGTTCCCTGCCGCAACTGGCCACTATAACTTTGGGGGCATAGGCGGGGTACGTGGAGAATTCCAAGTCCAAGTGACCCAGATCAAGTAGCCCCTGAAGACCCGCGCCCGCCTGAGCACCCGCCAGGCGGGCGTCTGCTTATGACACGATGGTCGCGGGTGAACGCGAGGAGGATGTGTGCGGGGAGACGGCAGAAGCGCGACCATGACGGAGCAGCAACCCACCCCGGGACAGCGCACGCAACTACAGCGCATCTCGTCGATCTATTGGGCGCTTGTCGGCGAGCAGCTCACGCCCGGGGTGCCCATCACCTACTGCCTGATCGAGCGTGGAACGGGCCGCATGATGCGCCAGATCGCGCCACAGATGGTGGCAAGCCTGCTGCAGGCGGGCTGGATTGAGCCGGATGGCACAGGCAACGCGCGGCGTTGGGGATACCGCATTACGTTTGCTGGCATCCGAGCGCGGGACGCAGGCTGGGGGTGAGGTCATGACGACGCCTGCAGAACTTCGCGCACATCCCACCAGCTACGGACCCTGTACCGCGCAGCGTTGCGCCAATCAGGCGGTCGGTCTCTGCCCCTGCGGCATGGCGCTAAATGCGGCGTGTCTGGCGCGCCACGCGCGCTTTCTTGGCGCGGAATATCAGCGGCACGAGCAGGAAGATGAGCAGGAGCGGTAGCGATGGCGCTTCGCTCCACTGGCAAAGCCCGAGGCTCTGGGAGCTCGGTCACGCTCCCAGAGCCTCGGTCACTGAGCGGGGCGCTCCTCGTATCATCCCCACATGCCTCGGGCAACTCCCCCGCATCGCCCCTAACTCTCAGCAGGTGGCAGTGCGCGATGGCATACGGTGCGACAACGCCCTCGGGTGGTGAATCCAACGATATCGAGGAGGAGCGAGGCGCATCCCGCACCTTCAGTGTAGGTTGTCGGTTCGAGTCCGACCGTCGGCTCCTATCGCAAAGCCTGAATACAACGGCGACAGCGCCCCGATTACCTGCTCTCCCTCGCAGGCACGTCGGGGCGTTTGACCCAGTAACTGACCCGGTATCGGCATAAGTGGCCCAAGAAATCGCCACTCGCGACGGCTCCTGTGGTGTCCGAGTCTGGTTGCTGCTATACTGCTGAGCATGAGCGCACTCAGAGATTACCTGGAAGAGATCCATCGCATTCGCGCCAGTGGCCTGGCCACGAATGAGCGCAGCTACTATCCCGCGCTCGACCTCCTGTTTAAGGAGGTTGGCAGCGGGCTGACGCCGCCTGTAGCGCCGATTCACGACGTGAAAGATCAGGGCGTCGGACATCCTGACTTCGCATTGCAGGTTGAGGGATCAGGGGACGTGCGCGCGGCGGTCGAGGCGAAGGGGCCAGCCGACGAGGTGGACACCGTCGCACGCTCCGAGCAGGTTAAGCGGTATCTGCTCCAGCACGACCCGGTATTGGTCACGAACCTGCGCGACTTTGCCCTGGTGCGCCGCGACGCTCATGGCCAACCCGAAATCTTCATGCGCGAGGTGTTGGCTCCGACCGAGCAGGCATTTTGGCAGGCGCCCATCCATGCGCTCGTCGCACGGCATGAGCAGCAATTGACCGATCTCCTGACAAATGCGCTGCTGTGGGATGCGCGGTTGGCCCGTCCCCGCGATCTGGCTCGCGCGCTGGCGCGCTATGCTCGCAGCGCACTGCGGCGACTGGAGATCCAGCCGGTCGAGGTGCTCGCCCCGCTGCGCGCGGCGCTGGCCGATGCGCTGGGTCTACACTTCACCGATGCGCAGGGCGAGCACTTCTTCCGCTCCTCGCTGGTGCAGACGCTCTTCTACGGACTCTTCAGCGCGTGGGTGGTCTGGAATCGGCAGGGCGCGCCGGGCGGCGAGAGCGCCTTTCGCTGGGCCGAGGCGGGCGATTATCTGAACCTGCCCGTCTTGCGTGAGTTGTTCGAGAGTGTGGCGCGACCAGGGCAACTACAAGACCTGGATATCCGTCAGCCGCTGGAGTGGGCCGAGGCGACGCTGCGCCGCGCCAATTGGGGTGCCTTCTCTACCGCGTTCGATGAGAGCGACGCGGTCAACTACTTCTACGAGCCGTTCCTGGAGGCATACGATCCCGCGCTGCGCGAGCAGCTGGGCGTCTGGTATACCCCGCGCGAGATCATCCGCTATCAGGTGGCCCGTGTGGATCGCCTGCTACGCGAGGAGCTGGGCAAGCCGCTGGGGCTGGCGGATGGGAGCGTGCTGGTAGTGGCGTTGTCGGACATTCCTGGCGGCGCTCTCGCTGTGACCTGCGATAGCGCTCCTGCCGCCTGAGAACGTTGGGCTGCGCCACGCGCACGAGGCAGGGGGAGCGGATGCAAGCGCTACCGACCAACAGCAGGTTGCACGGACAGCGCGCACGCACCGCGCAGCGGCTCGAACTGCCCATCAAGTTGCAGGCAGGACAGGGACCGGGGCGCCGTCGTGGGGGTGGGGCGAGCGCCGCAGGCTTGCCCTTGACGCCCGCGGCTAGACTCGCGCAGCCCCGGACCTGCCGCCGCTGGAGGAGTCGCTGCAGTCCAGGCGCAGGTCCGGGGCT
>DATAED010000474.1:0-11025 GCA_036258195.1 Ktedonobacterales bacterium | reverse complement strand
CACCACGCCAGCGCCCACCAGCGCCACCAGCAGCGCACGCGCCGCAACCAACCCCATGCGCGGCCCCATGCTCCCCCTGCTACGGGCGCGCAGGGCGATGATCCCGCCAGACGCCATGCAGACGACGCCTGCCAGCGCCAGCGGCGCCGACAGGAAAAGGTTGCTCATATACACGTCGTTCTGGATGGCGCTGGAGCTGAGCGCAAATGGTGAGAGATAGATGACGCAAACGAGCGCGGTGTAAACGCCCAGCGTGATCAATGCGGCGGCGGCGCGCACGCCACCCGGCGCCCCTGAAGCAACTGATGTGCTCATAGCCAGCACACCTCCCCTCTGCGCCCACCCTCCACACGCGCCATCGTCGGGGCGCCCGTCGCAGTGTCTACTGCAGTCTGGGCAGCCACACCTTGCAGGCGCCTCGCGAATCATACCATTCACAGGTAGCCAACATCCTCCAGAAAAGGGATGAGTTGGAGCGCGCGCGCCACGCCAGCGGAGGCCAGATTAGCGCGATGGTGACTGTAGAAGGGCGTCTTGCCCCGGCGCAGCGCGTCGAAGGCCCACAGCGCGGTCACGCGGGTAGCGTGGCCCTGCCCACGCGCGGCTGGCAGCGTGCGCACCCACGCCTCCGCCGCCAGCGCGCTCTCTCGCGCTGATTGGCAGGTCGCCACCACCAGCCCATCGGCCAGCGCGGAGAATTGCTCGCGGGGGAAGACCTCACGCGCGGGCGGCGCCTCATCCACAGGCGCGATGGCAGGGCGACGGCGTGCGCGCGATGGCGCGGGCGCTCCGTACCAGTCGTCTGCGCCAATGGCCTGCGTGGGCGCCAGCCGCGCGAGGTCATCGCGCGCCGCCAACTGCGCCACGAACGCATCGAGGTCGGCGGGGAAGAGCAGCGTGCGCCCCTGCCAGATGTTCAGCGCGGCCAGATCAGCGCGCTCGCCCAGGGCGTCCGCCACACGCGCAGCGTCGGCGAAGAGGGCGCCCGGGGGCAGCGCCGCCAAACGCGCGCGCGCCTCGGCGGGCAGGTCGGGGCGCATAAAAACGCGCCACTCATCGGCGGCGGTGTGGGCGATGTGCAGCCGGGGCGTCTCCTCGGGCGCCTCGCCGACCAGTGGAGCCAGCGCGCCGGTAGCTGGCCCGATGTGCGAGAGCGCCAAATAGATCTCGAGCAGCGACGGCGCAGCGTCTGGCAGGTCGGTTGGCATGCGCGCGCCTCAGGCGCTGTGGCCAGAGGAGGAGGGCGCGGACGAGGGCGCGGGGCTGGCCAGGCGGCGCAGCGGCACGATCTCCGCCAGAGTGCGCGCGAGTTGGCGGATGGCGGTCAGGTAGCCTTCGTGCGGCGTCTTCGCCTCAGCGCCGCGGGCCGCGTAGTCATCACTGGCTGCCAGCAGATAGTCGGCGGGGAAGCCGCCCAGGATGGGCAGCCCATGCTCTGGCGTCTGCTGCGGCGCCTCGTCGGCGTGCTCGGCGTCGGTGCGGCAGAGCGCCACGCCCACGCGCCCATACGGCGGCAGGCGGTCATCGAACTGGACGCCCAGATGATCGGCGTCGCGCAGCCCCGTGTCGCCGGCCTCCACGAAGAGCGTCACGTAGTCGATGCCCGCCGCCAGCCCGCCGATGCTCTGGAACAGCGAGGCGTCCACATCCAGCAACATGACATCGACTTTGCCAGCCGTCTGATGGCGGGCGCGCTCCAGCAGCGCAGGCAGCGCATCGGCGCGCAGCGATGGCGGGATCCACAGCCCCAGATTCTTGACCGGCTCGCGCTCCAGCAGGCCGTGTATACGGTCGTGGCGCCCCGTCAGGTCGACCAGCAAGACACGTAAACCGCGCTCCACCAGCGCTCGTCCCAGGTAGTAGCCCGTTACGCTGATGCCGTGCCCGCGCCGCGCCTGGGTCAGCGCTACGCAGCGCGCGTCGCCAGCCTGACCACCACTGACCATAGAACCGTCCCTCTTCCTCGCCATGCCTCGGCGACTGAGCACCCGCGCCCGCTGAGCGCGCTACCTCCTATCGTACCACCAGGGCACGATGCGGCGCCGCTGTGCGAAGTCGAGCCGACTGCCTGTATCGCAAAGTGACATATTGGCAGGAATCGTGCGGCGCCTGAAGTGTCGCCTGAATGCCGCGACGTTTGAGCATGTCCATCACCGCACACGCAGAAGGAAGCTTGACACTCCACGCGGGCCAAAGCCCGATGGATGCTCGGTTCCACCCCGCAGCTACCGCCGCGAGTCCCCGAAGGGCCTGCCCGGCCCATTGACTGTTCCGCGAATGGTCTTGCTTGATCTGGTGGGCGAACGGGCGGATAAACAGGCCGTTCCATTAAAGCTCCCCACTGGAGAGCAGTATCGCCCATGCAAGCAGATGTAGCAACCAAGCCAGAAGAATGGCCCAAGCCCGAACACGCCTCACCACCGCCGTTGAAACCGTGTGGCTTGCGGCGGGCTAAAGCCCTATTCTGTCATTTCTGTGATGTCACGCAGGAGGGATTGCTATGGCAGCGTCCGAGCCTCTACCATCAACACCCATCCCACAGCGCCACCCCTTCATCACGAACGCCGTGCCTATCGGCGTCGGAGGGTTTGCGTTCACCACGTTCACGCTGGGACTATACACCAGCGGCATCCTCAACCCCGAGGGAACCGTGCTGGTGATCGCCCTGGCGGCCTTCTACGGAGGGCTGACGCAATTCATCGCCGGGTTCTTCGCGCTGGCGCGCGGGGATCTCTTCCCGGCAGCGTTCATGACGTCCTATGGCGCCTTCTGGCTCTCGTATGTCGCGCTGATCCTGTGGGTCGTCCCCCATGCCGGGGCAGCCGCTGGCCAGGCGGTATTCATACATCATCCTGCTAGACATCGGAGCCGCCCTCAACAACGCCGATGTCACCAAGGCAGGCGGCTGGGTCGAGCTATTGCTGGCGGCGCTGGCGTGGTACATCGTGATGGCCGAGATCGTCAATGAGACGCTTCACCGCACCGTGTTCCCACTGTTCCCCTTCCGCGCGCCGAAAGGTTGATCCGCTGGCCCGGCGCCGACAGGCCGAGGCGCCTGACTCGTGTCAGGCAATGAGAAGCGCGCTCCATCCCTCGCATCTCGCGTAGGATGGAGCGCGCTTTCTCACTCCCGCCCCACTCCCGCTGGGAGCAGAGCGATTGCGCTCGCCTGTGGTATTACGCGGCCACCGAAGCCGACTCGAAGACCTCGACCTCGAGCGAGATCTTCACCAGATCGCTCACCAGCCAGCCGCCGCTCTCCAGCGCCACATTCCACTCCAGCCCGAAATCCTTGCGGCTGAGCGAGAGGGTCGCGGAGAAGGCCTGCAGCGCCTCGCCCTTCATGTTCTTGGTGACGCCCTCGCGGGTGATGTCGAAGCTCAGCTCGCGGGTCACGCCGTGCATCGTGAAGTCGCCCGTCACGCGGTACTTCTCACCGCTGAGCGGCTCGACCTTCGTGCTGTGGAACGTAATGGTCGGGTACTTCTCCGGCTCGAAGAAGTCGGCGCTGCGCAGGTGGCCATCGCGCTTCGCGTCGTCGGTGCTGACGCTGGTGGCGTCGATGGTGACATCCACCCGCGAGTTGGCGGGGTTGGCCTCGTCGATTTCGACATCGCCCTGGAACTTCGTGAAGCGACCCTTCACCGTGGTGACCATCATATGCTTGACAGAAAACTCAATCAGCGAGTGGCTGGGGTCGATGTTGTAAGCCATGGTACGGATAAACCTTCTTCTGTGTGGCGCACGTTTGTCGCTGGCGTCGCCTTGCGCGCTCATCGACGCTGCGGCGCTGAACTTGCTGGTGAACCGTTGAGGCGGCGCGTGCGCGCTCCGCGATTCCTCAGCCCTGCACTTCCTATGTGGAAGTTACTTCCCTTGTGATAATTAGTATCATAAATGAAGTGAAGTGTCAAGGGCGCCAAAGCAAATCGCCCAACCTTGCATCTGTCGGCAGGGTTGGGCGATTGGGGTATGTCGGCATCAGCGTGGTCGTAAGCGTGTTAGAAGGTGATCTCGTCAGCCAGGAAGCGTGTCCAGAGCAGCACAACCCCCAGGCCACCCATCAGGGCGAAGAAGGCGACCGGGCCGCCGTAGATCGGGTTGCCGAAGTTGAAGAAGAGCGTCAGCGAGAGCCACACGATGGTCGCGGAGATGGCCATGCCCAGCTTGGTCGCCTCGACAGGCGCATCCCAGAAGAGCTGCGCGCCCAGCCACAGCAGGCCGAAGAAGATGACGAAGCCCCAGTGGAGCGCGCCCGCCTGCACCACATCGAGCGGCGTCGACTTGCCAGCGAGATAGCCCACCGAGAGGAACGGCGCCACGAAGGCGATGACGAACAGCAACGCCAGCAGCGCGCTGACGAGTGGCTTCGGGCTGCGGGTGGTTGGCATACTGAGTAGTCCTTTCCCGGACGGTGATCCCGGTTCGCTGGGATGAGGTATGACCCGCGCGCCTGCGCTCCCACACTGGAACGCCTCGCGCCGAAGAATCCGCTGAGAGATTGGGGCCGCGCAGGATGACCACAGGACGTTCGCCAGGTGGAGGCGCCACGCGCGGGACACTCTTCTGGCTATTTTAGCGACACACGCCGCGCATTGCAAGCGGGTGTTTGCCCTAGGGCGCTCGCCCCGCCGCGCTGAGCGACGCCTGCTCCACCGAGCGACCCGCCGCTAACACTCGGCGCCGCTCATGCTGGAGAAGTCCGAAGGTCATGGGGCGGCGTCGGTCGCGTGGTACGCTAACCAGACGCCGTAGCGACCCTTCATCAAAGACGGTTGATGCCGCCGCAACGTCGCGGACAGTCTGGACAACCTATGAAGAGCGTCCTCTGACCAACGGTGTATGAACGACGAGTGAACATGGAGGGAGTGTGACGGTTCGAGACCCACAGCTACGCGACGACAGTGAACGCCTGGAAGGATCCGCCTCTAGCATCCCGACCAGCATCCGAACCAAATATGTCCCCCATCGCCTGACCCGCAGTCTGACCCGTGGCCTGACTCGCGAGCGCATCGTGCGCTGGCTCCTGCCCGCCGACAGCAGCGGCGCGGGCGAGATTCGCGCCCTCGACGGTGTGCGCGCTATCGCCGCGCTGAGCATCGTCAGCTTTCATACGCTGCTGCACGAGCATGTCGAATATCAGCCAGCCAGCCTGGCGATTGGCAACATCTGGTACTTCCTCTCGATGGGCGTGCCGCTCTTCTTTATTCTCTCGGGCTTCCTGCTCTTCCGCCCCTATGCCCGCGCCATCCTCTCTGGCGCGGCGCTGCCCTCGTGGAGGCGCTTCTACCAGCGTCGCGCGCTGCGCATCTTGCCGGTCTACTGGGTGGCGCTGGCGGTGATGCTGGCGGCGCTATGGGCGGTGGCGAATCGCCCGCTCTGGCTGAATGCGCTCTCGCACATCACCCTGCTGCACGATGACTTCCCGCGCTTCAATCGCGACCTGGACGGCCCCTTCTGGACGCTGGCCGTCGAGGTGCAGTTCTACGTGACACTGCCACTGGTGGCGGCGGGCATCGCGTGGGTGGTGGGACGCACGCGCTCGGCCACCCGGCTGATCGGCGCGCTACTGGGCGTCATCGCGCTGGCGGAGGCGCTGCGCTGGCTCGATACGCTGCTGATGGCCTCCATAACGCCCGATGCGCTGGCGCACGGCGGAGGCGAGGCGGCGGGTTTCATCCTGACGCTGGCGACGATGGGCATGCAGGGCAAGAGCCTGGAGATCTTCTACGTCGGCGCGCTCTGCGCCACCATCTATGTCATCGCCACGGAGCGCGAGGGGCTGGGCTGGCGGTTGCAGCGGCGCGCGGCGTGGGGGCTGCTGGCCGTCGGCGCGCTGATCTCCATCATCGCGGCGCCACACTGGCAGTTCAGCACGGTCATGTTCTCGCCGGGGGCGCGCTGGGGGCTCAACATCATCATCTATCCACTGGTGGTGGGCGTCTCGTTTGGCGCGCTCGTGCTTGGCGTCATCTGGGGCGGGCCGGTCGTGCGCGCCATCTTCGCGTCGGCGCCGCTGCGCTTCGTCGGCCTCATCTCCTACAGCCTCTATGTCTGGCATGCGCCGATCCTGAGCGGCAATCTGGCGCTCTTCAGACCTCTGCCGGTCTGGCTGCGGCTGCTCTGCGCGCTGCTGGTCGCCTACCTCTCGTACCAGTTCCTGGAGCGTCCCTTCCTGCGCCGCCGTCAACATCTGCATCGGAGCGTCGCCGAGCGCGCGACGACTGCCCAGACCGCGCCATCCCGAGGCTGACGGTGGGTCACCTTTCACCAGCCAGTGAGACGCCGCAGCGCGCTGCATCATCTCCCGCGTCGGCCCTTGCAGCGGAATCGTGATGCAAGCGTGCTCAGGCGACCACGCAATGTGACCGGCCAGTGAGAGCAACGCGCCACTGTGTGAAGTGTCGAAGTGGAGTATCTGAGCCATCTCGGCGCATTCACCAAGGAGGCAGGCGCAATGTCCTGGCGTCGTCTCGCCGCGACCGTTCTCGTGTCGCTCACCACCGTGCTGAGCCTGGTTGGCATGTCCAATGTCGTCCAGGCGTCTCCACAGGCCACGTATGGCGCTCCCAAAGAGGGAACGAAGATCACCCTGGCGGACACAAGTATCGACGGGCCCGCCATCACAACTACCTATGGTTCGGCGACGGCGCTGGCCTGGACAGGCACAGACGCCGCCCATCATCTGAATGTGATGACCAGTAGCGATGGGCTGCACTACAGCAGCAAACACATCCTGCCAGAGCTGTCGCTGTGGCGACCGGCGCTGGCGTTCATCGACTCTGGGCGCGGCGCGCCGTACGGAACGCTCATGCTGGCCTGGACAGGCACAGACGCGCGCCACACGCTCAACGTCGAGTTCATCAAGCTCCCTGACTTCACTGTCACCCAGAAGATCACGTACTGGGGCGAGTGGAGCTTCACGGCCCCCGCGCTGGCGACCGTCAACGGCGACATCAACTCGGATGTCTTCCTGTCGTGGGCAGGAACGGATAGCGCGCATACGGTGAATGTCATGCACATCAAGTCCGTTCAACTGACCCATACAAAGACCATCCTGTGGGGCTGGCACAGCATCTCGCGACCCAATCTCTCGCGCGATCTGGCGTCGGACGCCGCAGGGCCGGTGATCCTGTCGTGGACAGGTGTGGATAATCGCATCGCCTTCGCGCACCTCTCTGCGGACATGACCAAGTGGACGATGCCTGGCGCATCGCCGCTGAGCCAGCAGTCTGCCTGGGCGCCTAGCATGAACGCCGCTTACTCGACCACGGCGCCGACGCACTGGCTAGCCTGGACGGGCAGCGGCACGACCAGCGACCATCGCCTGAACGTACGGTACACGCAGCAGTATCCTAGCTGGAGCGGCGCGAACACGCAGACGACGCTGGACGAGACAGCCATCTCCAGCCCAGCGTGGGCATTTACAGGCAATGGCCAGAGTGGGCAGGCGCTGCTGGCATGGGCGGGAACCGATAGGTACCATCACCTGAACATCGCGGTGATCTCCGTCTGACGCACAGCCAGATGCAGCGCGAGCGTTCCTATCATAGGGGAGTCGGGCAGCCGTCCGGCTCCCCTCGCGCAGGGCTGGCCGAGGCGTATACTGTCGTCATCCGCCGATGAACCAGACGCGCACGCCCGCGCCATGCACAAGAAGGGACTATCTCGTGGCCACCCCAACGACCGACCCCGCCCTCGACCTCGCCGCCATCCGCCAGGCTTTCCCGTCGCTGGCGGTCGAGCTGGATGGCCAGCCAGTGGTCTACGCCGATAACCCCGGCGGCACGCAGGTAACGCAAGCCTGTATCGACGCGGTCAGCGCCTACTATCGCCACCGCAACGCCAATACCGGTGGCGCTTTCCTCACCAGCCAGCGGTCAGACGCCGTGCTCGCCGAGGCGCACGCCGCCATGGCCGACCTGCTGAACGCCGCCGACCCGCGCGAGATCGTCTTTGGCCCGAACATGACCACGCTGACCTTCGCCATCAGTCGCGCGCTGGGGCGCACGCTGCAAGCCGGCGATGAGATCCTCGTTACTGCGCTCGACCACGACGCCAATGTCGCGCCGTGGCAGCAGTTGGCGGAAGAGCGTGGCTTGACCGTGCGCATGGCGGAGGTGAACCTGGCGGACTGCACGCTCGACATGGCCGACCTGCGCGCGAAGATCACGCCGCGCACGAAGATCGTCGCGGTGGGCTACGCCTCGAACGCCGCTGGCACGATCAACGACGTGCAGACGATCACCGGCTGGGCGCGCGAGGTGGGCGCGCTGACGTGGATCGACGCCGTGCAGTATGCGCCGCACGGGCCGATCGATGTTCAGGCGCTAGGATGTGACTTCCTGGCCTGCTCGGCCTACAAGTTCTTCGGGCCGCATCAGGGCATCGTCTGGGGCAAGCTGGAGCATCTGGAGCGCCTGCGCCCTTACAAGGTGCGCCCGGCCAGCGAGGAGGCGCCCGACCGCTGGGAGACCGGCACGCAGGCGCATGAATTGCAGGCAGGCACGCTCGCCACGCTCGACTATATCGCCGCGCTGGGCCAGCCCCACGCCGACGCCTTTGCCAGCGCCTTCCCCGGTATGACGGGACGCCGACTGCATCTGCACGCCGCGATGAGCGCCATCCAGGCGTATGAGCGCACGCTGGCGGCGCGGCTGATCGTGGGCCTCCAGAGCATCCCCGGCGTCACGCTCTATGGGCTGACCGCCGAGGCCGACCTGGCGCGTCGTGTGCCGACCGTCGCGCTGACTGTCGCGGGCCACACGCCGCGAGCGCTGGCGGAGGGACTGGCGGCGCGCGGCGTCTTCGTCTGGGACGGCAACTACTACGCGCTGAACCTGATGGAGCGGCTGGGGCTGGAGGAGCACGGCGGCGCGCTGCGCATCGGCCTGGCCCACTACAACACCGCCGACGAGGTAGATCGCATCATCGCTGCCCTGTGCGCAATCGTCGTCAGGTGATAATGCGGGGCGAGCGGAACCTCTCCCCCTGACCCCCTCCCCTCCGAGGGAGGGGGAACCCAGGCCAGGCAGAACAGCGCGGGGCAGGCGATGTGACCCACGCCCTGGAAGCAACCGAAAGCCCCTCTCCCCGTGGGAGAGGGGTTTGGGGTGAGGTCGCGCCTGGTCACTCCCCGATGTATTCGCCCTCCGCAGGCTCCCCTCTCCCTGTGGGAGAGGGGGTTGGGGTGAAGGTCAGTCCAGCACCTCGCGGCGCCAGGTCAGGCCGATGGCCACGGCCAGGAAGATGGCGCTGTAGACACCAATCACAAGCAGCGCATGGCCACCAGAGACGCTCAGCAGCGGCTGCGGGCCGAAACCGCCGACCGTGATCGTATGCGCGGCCTCGTGGTCGGGCAGGGTGATGTAGTCGGGCAGGCGATTGAGCAGCGGCCCCAGCAGCACAGTAGAGAGCTTGGCCCAGAAGTCGCTGCCCGTCAGCCGCTCCAGCAGCGCGAGCGGAATCGTCAGCAGGTTGTCCACCGCGAACCAGCTCAGCCCGACCGCCAGCCCAAAGGCCAGCGAGCGCCCTACTACCGAGGCCGCCACCGCCAGCAGCAGCGTGACGACCAGATTGAGAACCATGTAGAACAGGTAGATGCGCAGATTGGCCCAGAACGTCGCGCCCAACACGCGCCACGGCTGACCGCCATGCGCCAGCGCCAGGCTCAGCCCCCACGCGAAGGCCAGCTCGATCAGCGATTCCAGCGCCAGCACGATCAGCCCGACCAGCGCTAGCGCCGCCACCTTCGCGCCTAGCAGATGCAGCCGCCCCACGCCGCGCGCCAGCAGCACGCGAATCGTGCCATGCTGATACTCCAGCCCGACGACATGCGCCGCCAGGATGATGATGAAGACGCCGCTGAGGATGCGCACGATGGCGATGTCGCCCTCTATCACATTGTAATAGGAGTTGAGTGGCGCGCTGGCCATGTCCGAGGCGTTCTTCGGGCCGCTGATGAGCAGCAGTTGCCCGCCGATCACCAGCACGGTGATGACCGCCGCCATCACCCAGGTGATGCGCAGGTGGATGATCTTGCGCAGCTCGCCGCGCAGCAGTCCTAGCAGGCTCGTCCGAATCTCGGGTCGTGCGGCGGCAGGCGCCGTCGCGATGCTTGCGGCGCTCATCGGGCGCCTCCTTTCACGCTGGTCTCCTCACGCTGAGTGGGCGCGGCGTCGGTCAGCCGCAAGAAGACATCCTCCAGCCGCTCCTCCTGTGGCGCGATGGCGCGCGGCGTGAAGCCCGCCTGAATCAGGAAAAGATTGAGCGCGGCGCTCTCACCGTCTGGCGCAGCGGTAATGAGCTGGCCGTCGTTGTTCAGCCGCGCACGGACGCCCCAGGGCTGCGCCTGCGCCGCCGCCAGCGCCTCGGGCGCGCGGTCGAGCGTCACCACAAAGACGCCTTGCCCGCGCGTCAACTCCGCCACGCTCGATTCCGTCACCAGCCGCCCGTGATTGATGATGGCGACGCGACTACACATCTGGCGCACCTCATCGAGCGCATGGCTGGAGACGAAGACCGTCTTGCCCTGCGCCGCCAGCCGCCGCAGCAGATCGCGCATCTCCACCATGCCCGCCGGATCGAGGCCATTGGTCGGCTCGTCTAGCACGAGCAGATCGGGATCTTGCAGCAGCGCCATCGCCACGCCCAACCGCTGCTTCATGCCCAGCGAATACGTCTTCACACGGTCGCCGCCGCGCTCACGCAGCGCCACCTGATCGAGCGTCTTATCTATGCGCGCCTCGCTGACGCCGCCTTGAGCGTCGCCGATCACGCGGAGGTTGTCGCGGCCAGAGAGATACGGATAGAGCGCGGGCTGCTCGATCAGCGCGCCCACGCGCGGCAGCACGCGCCCGCCCTCGCGCGCCACATCGCCGCCGTTGATCTCCACGGAGCCGCTGGTCGGTCGGATCAGCCCCAGGCACATGCGGATGGTCGTCGTCTTGCCCGCGCCATTTGGCCCCAGGAAGCCGAAGACCTCGCCGCGCGGCACGCTGAGCGTCAGGCCATCGACCGCCAGCC
>DATAED010000473.1:0-2188 GCA_036258195.1 Ktedonobacterales bacterium | reverse complement strand
TCGACCGCACGCTGGCGCAGTTGGCGCAGGGCGAGCCAATCGCGGCGCCGACCAGCGCGTGGCCGCTCAGCCAGCTCCTCTGGCGCGTCGGCGCGGTGAATGATCGTATCGCGCAGGGAGTCGAGCGCGAGCAACAGGCGGCGGCCTACCACGACGAAGTGATGCGCCAGGTCAGCGAGGCGGCGGCGCGCGAGGAGCGCAATCGGCTGGCGCGTGAGCTGCACGACTCGATCAAGCAGCAGCTCTTCAGCATCGGCGTCAGCGCAGCGGCGGCGCGTGCGCGGGCGGGTGAAGCGGGCGGCGCCAATGCTGCGCTGGACGACATCGAGCGGGGCGCGCGCGAGGCGCAGGTGGAGATGACAGCGCTACTCCAGCAGTTGCGTCCGGCCCCGCTGGAGAACGTGGGGCTGGTGGCGGCGCTACGCGACCAGTGCGAGGCGCTGGGCTATCGCACCGGGGCCGAGGTCAGTGTCACGATTGGCGCGCTGCCCGCCGAGGATCGCCTGCCGCTGCGCGCACAGGAGCAGCTCTTTCGCATGGCGCAGGAGGCGCTGGCCAACATCGCCCGCCATGCCCGCGCCCAGCATGTCTGGCTGCGGCTGGAGCAGGACGGCGACGCGATGCTGCTGGAGATTCGCGACGACGGCCAGGGCTTCGATACGGCGACGGCACGCGGCGGCATGGGGCTGAGCAATCTGCGCGAGCGGGCGCGGGCGCTCGGCGCGGAGGCGCAGATCGAGAGCGCGCCGGGGCATGGCGCGACCATCAGCATCCGCGCGCCGCTGATCGAGCCGCTGCGCCAGTCGCTAGAGGATCTGGCGCGGCAGGCGGCGCTGGCGCGCATCCAGAAGGCTGGCCTGGGCTGGCTGGCATGGAGCATCTTCGCGATGCAAATCGCCGTCGGATTGATCCTGTTTTCAGCGCCTTTCTGGTCGGTCGCGCTGGCGTTGGCCGTCACTGCCTTCTGCTACCTGCCGGGGCGACGCGCGCAAAGCGAGGCGCAGCGGCTGGGCGGGCGCGGCAGTGAGGCCGAACTGGCCCTTAGGCATCACGCGCGTGAATGTCTGGCATGGCTGCTTTTTGTGCTGGCACCGTGCGTCTGGTATCTGCCGGTTAGCGCGCCGCGTGTCTGGTCGAGCGGAGCCGCGCAGGGCGTCATCGTGGCTGGCTCCGTGCTGCTTGGGACGCTCGGCCTGCTGATATGGGAGCGCTGGCGGCGCGCTACGGGGCGCTACTATCGCACGCTGGCTCCCGCGCCACGCCACATCGCCATTCAGCGGCGGCTGGAGCAGACGGGCGGCCAGGCAGGAACGGTCGCCTTCATCTTCGTGCTGGGGCTGATCCTCGGCGGCTGGTCGCCCATGTTCCTGCCACACACGCCGACACAATGGAGCGATACCGCCAGCGTGGCGCTGCTGGCGCTGCTGGGCGTCATGATTCCGATAGAACTGCTGCTGTGCTGGCGCTGGCGGCGTACGCTGGATGTGGCGCGCGGTGGACGGAGAAACGAGGCGCTGGTATGAGTGAACCGATCAAAGTGGCGCTGGTGGATGACCACGCGGTCGTGCGGCGCGGCCTGCGCGTCTACCTCGAATCCTTCGATGACCTGAGCATCGTGGGTGAGGCGGCCAGCGGCGAAGATGCCCTGCGCCAGCTTGAACTCTGGCTGCCCGATGTGCTGGTGGTCGATCTGCTGATGCCCGGCGGCATCGACGGCATCGAGACGACCCGCCAGGCGCGTGCGCTCTCGCCACACACGCAGGTGGTGACGCTGACCAGCGCGACGGAAGATGAGCGTGCGGTGGCGGCGCTGCGAGCGGGCGCGATTGGCTACGTGCGCAAGGATGCCGACCCGCAAACCCTGCTGGACGCCATCCGCGCGGCGGCGCGTGGCCGCACGCTGCTGGATGCCACCGTAGCGGGCGCGCTGCTACAGGAGCTGACGCGCGAGCAGTCGCGCCAGCGGGCCGACGCCGCGCTGACCGAGCGCGAGCAGGAGGTGCTGCGCGAGCTGGCGCGTGGTCGCACCAACCACGAGATCGCCGAGGCGCTGGTGGTGAGCGACGAGACGGTCAAGACCCACGTCGGCAACATCCTGAGCAAGCTACAACTGGCCCACCGCACCCAGGCGGTCATCTACGCCCTCAAGCGTGGCCTCATCTCGCTCGACGAGATCGAGGAGCCGTAG
>DATAED010000472.1:0-2313 GCA_036258195.1 Ktedonobacterales bacterium | reverse complement strand
CGGGCTGCGGCTCCTCTTCGGGCGTCGCGGACGCTCCGGTCGCCTCTGGCGTCGCTGTCGTCTGGTTATCACTATACGTATTGAGCATCGTGGCCTCCTCATCAGCCCTCATCTGCTGGCATCTGGCGGAATGTGTGGTGGTATCCGTCGCACAGAGCATACGCCGGGCGTGTAGGATGACCGTTGAAGTTCGATGAGAGAAAACTTATGGAACGGCCCCTCACCCTAGCCCTCTCCCAGAGGGCGCGCGGAACCTCTCCCCCTGTCCCCCTCCCCCCGAGGGAGGGGGGACCCAGGCCAGACGTGACGCGCGGGGCAAGCTATGCGACCTTGCCCCGCGGCTACCCAAAAGCCCCTCTCCCACGGGGAGAGGGGTTGGAGTGAAGTCTCGCGCCTGGCCACCACGTCCTTGCCAGACATCGCAAACTCTGGCCCAGGTTCCCCCTCCCTGAAGGGGAGGGGGGCAGGGGGAGAGGTCGGGCTACTGCGCGAAGAGGCCCAGCGGCAGGTAGGCGGTGACGATCCAGTTGGGGGCGTCGACAATCTCGGAGATTTTGAGATCGACCGCCACGCTGCACAGCATATAGGCCTGCTCGCGGCTCAGCCCATGCGCGCGCTGGAGGTAGGCGATCATGGCGCGAATGGCCTTGCGCGCAGCGTCCATCAGGTCGGGGGCGATGCCGTCGGTGGCGTAGAACGGCCCGACGTTGGTACGCGCCGCCAGCGGGCCTGCCGTCTGGAATTCTGGCGCATCCACGTGGATGTCTTTGCGCACGCTCAGCCGCACGGTGGCGCGCATGGGCGTCTCGATAGCTGTGCCGCAGACCTCGCCATCGCCCTGCGCGGCGTGTCCATCGCCCATCGAATAGAGTGCGCCGGGAACCTCGATCGGCAGATAGAGCGTGGCGCCTGCGGTGAGATGCTTCGTATCCATGTTGCCGCCGTGGCGATAGGGCGGGATGGTGCTGTGCGGGCCAGCCTCCGCCGGAGCCAGCCCCACCTCGCCGCAGAAGGGCGCCAGCGGGATGCGCACGCCCGCCGCGAACTCGGCCCAGCCATCCGCCAGCGTCCAGATGTGCAGGGCGGGCTGCGGGAACTCATCGGCCAGCAGCCCAAAGCCGGGGATCAGCGCTGTCCAGCCCCAGGCGGCGGGCTGGAACTCCAGCAGCTCGATCTGCAGCGTGTCGCCCGGCTCGGCGCCCTCCACGAAGATGGGGCCGTTGACCTGATCGACGCGCGAGAAGTCCAGCGTCTCAATCGCCGCCACCGTGGAGTCGGCGGTGATCTGGCCGCCCGCCGCATCGAGCAGGTCGAAGGCGACGACGGCGCCGGAGGCGACCCGCGCGATGGGCGCGATGCTGTGATTCCAGGCCAGATGCGACTGCTCCCTGGCGACATGGATGCTCGGCGCGAGTGAGTGTGTCATGGCGTGCTGCTCCCCCATGCTTAGAGCGATGTGGCGAAGGTCGCTGGCTGCGGCAATGGGCGGTTCTGGCGGCGCCAGAGCGCGACGAGGTCGTCAAGAACCTCCTGCCCGTTGCGTACAGCCTCCTCATAGGTAGCGCCGTGTGTGTGGGTTCGGTCGCCCCACTCAGGAAAGCTCACGATGTAGGCGCCATCCTCTTCTGACCACTGGATGACCATCGAATAATGAGGTATAACGCTTCTACCCTGTTCTCAGGCGCATTGTATCATCAGGCAGTTACTGGCTGGCGGCGCCTGATGGGTTCCTCATTGGCCGGGAGCGCGCGGGGCGAAGCCCTCACCCCAACCCTCTCCCAGAGGGAGCGGGAGCAGGAGGGTTGCTCTACGCCGGGCGACTGTCCGCAGAGCCAGCGTTCATTCATTCTCTGTCAGCATCGCCTCCAGTGGGCCGCCGACGACGACCAGGCTGCCGCTGGGCAGGCTGCTCTCGGTGGCCGCCTGCGCAATGGCCTCGCCCATCTGCTGCGCGGTGGGCAGGGCGCCCTGCGCGGCGCGTCGGCGCTCCGCCAGGCCCGGCGTGGCGCGCTCCAGCAGGCGCGGGGTGATGGTGCCTTCGATGACATCGCCCGTGACGATGGCCAGCCGCAGCCCACGCTCGGCCAATGCGGGCATGCGCGCCCGCAGCGCCTGCTCGCCCGCATGCTTGGAGCGCGCGACCGCTTCATAGGCGGGGAGCTGCGGCGCGCGGCCATATAGCACGGCCCAATGGCTCGTCACCAGCGTGATGGAGCCACCCGCGCGCAGCAGCGGCAGTGCACCCTCCACCAGCGCCACCTGCGCGTCGCGATTGATGCGCATGGGGTAGTCAGGGTCGGCGGCCAGCGCCTC
>DATAED010000471.1:0-2110 GCA_036258195.1 Ktedonobacterales bacterium | reverse complement strand
AGCCGGGCATGCTGGCGCCCGCCCGCGAGACGTATCTCGCCGCCGTCGCCATCGGGCGGCGCGATCCAGCGACGGGGCTACCGCGCGCGGTGGGGCTGGCGTGGGCCGACGCCAGCGTCGGCGCCTTCGCCTGCGCGCAATGGTCGGCGGACGACCTGCCACATGCCTTGCAGGCCGAGCTGGCGCGGCTCAGCCCAGCGGAGACGCTGGTCAGCGCCGCCGTGGCGCGCGACGACGCCCCCGAGCGCGCCTGGCTGCGTCCCTACACCCTCAGCGCCTGCCCCGATGACGCCTTCGAGCCGGAGAGCGCGCGCATCCGCCTGTGCCGCCACTTCGGCGTGGCCACGCTGGCGGCGTATGGCTGCGAGCGCCTGCCGCTGGCCACGGCGGCGGCGTCTGCCATCATCCAGTACATCGAGCGGGTCAATGCGCCGCTGCTGGCGCTACTGAGCGACCTGCGCGCCTACGACACGCACGGCTACGTCGAGATGGACGCCCATGTGCTGCGCGCGCTGGAGGTGGTCGAGCCAGCGCACGCCGTGGAGGGCGGAGCCAGCCAGCAGGGCGCCACGCTGCTGGCCACGCTCGACGCCACCCGCACGCCGATGGGCGCGCGGTTGCTGCGCCGCACGCTGCTGCATCCCCTGCGCGACCGCGCGACACTGGAGACGCGGCTGGACGCGGTGGCCGAGCTGGTCGAGCGGCTCAGCCTGCGCCAGCGCCTCGGCCCCCTGCTGGATGGCCTGGGCGATCTGGAGCGGCTGGCGGCGCGCATCGCTCAGGGCGCAGCGGTTCCGCGCGAACTGCTGGCGCTGGCGAGCGGACTGGGGCGCGCGCCCGCCGTCGTGCAGGCGCTGGCGGACTGCGCGGCGACGGCGCTGGGCGAGACGCGCGCCGAGCTGGATCCCTGCGCCGACGCCCGCGACCTGATCTTGCGGGCGGTGGCTGACCCCGCCGAGGCGACGGGCCGCCGCCTGCGCGCGGGCTACTCCGCCGATCTGGATGCGCTGGTGGACGCCGCCAGCGAGACGCGCCAGTGGATCGCCGCGCTGGAGGGGCTGGAGCGCGAGCGCACTGGCATCCGCTCGCTCAAGGTCGGCTACAACAAGGTGTTTGGCTACTACATCGAGGTGACACGTCCCAATCTGGCGCGCGTGCCATCCGACTATCAGCGGCGGCAGACCATCGCGACGGGCGAGCGCTTCGTCACCGCCGAGCTGAAGGAGCATGAGGCGCAGGCGCTGCACGCCGAGGAGCGCATCGCCGCGCTGGATGGCGAGCTCTACGCCGCGCTGCTGGCCGAGCTGGCGCGCTCGCACGCGCGGCTGCGGCGCACGGTTGGCGCGCTGGCCCGGCTGGATTGCTGGCTCTCGCTGGCCGAAGTGGCCGTCGCGCGACGCTACACCCGCCCACAGCTGGCCGACGATGCCGCGCTGGAGATCGTCGGTGGGCGGCATCCAGTCATTGAAGCTACTCTCGATGGCGTCGAATTCATCGCCAACGATACGCGGCTGGATGATCTGGCGCATGACGACGATCCGACGCGGGCGATGCTGCTGACGGGGCCGAACATGGCGGGCAAGTCCACCTATCTGCGGCAGGTGGCGCTCATCACGCTGATGGCGCAGGTGGGGTCGTTCGTTCCGGCAGTGCGGGCGCGCATCGGGCTGGTGGATCGCCTCTTCGCGCGGGTCGGCGCGGAGGATGACCTGGCGCGCGGGCTGAGCACCTTCATGCTGGAGATGGTCGAGACGGCGTTCATCCTGCGGCACGCCACGGCGCGCAGCCTGGTGATTCTGGATGAAGTGGGGCGCGGCACCAGTTCCGCCGATGGGCTGGCCATCGCGCAGGCGGTCATCGAGCGGCTCTGCTCCGTCACGGGCGCGCGCACGCTCTTCGCCACGCACTATCATGAGCTGGCGCGGCTGGCCGGGACGCTGCCGCGCCTGAGCGCCTGGCGCATGGAGGTGGCCGAGCGCGATGGCCAGGCCATCTTCCTGCGGCGCGTGGTTCCCGGCGCCAGCGACCACAGCTACGGCGTGCAGGTGGCGCGCATGGCCGGGCTGCCCGCCGACGTGACGGCGCGCGCCGCCGCGCTGCTGAGCCAGCG
>DATAED010000470.1:0-6767 GCA_036258195.1 Ktedonobacterales bacterium | reverse complement strand
CAGCATGTACGGCAAGCTCGTGGTCAAGCAGGTGACGAGATCAAAGGTCTTGCCGTTCCAAGCGGCTGGCAGGCGCCTGAAGTCGGCGATGCGCAGGTCCGTAGACACATCCTGCAGATTGCGTTTCGCCTTTTGAATCATTGCGGGCGACACATCCGACCCACTGGCGTGTATGCCCAACTCGTGGAGCAGTGCGATGTGCCAACCAGTTCCGCATGCACAGTCGAGCGCCGTGCTGATCGACCATCGGTCCTTCAGTATCTGATAGAACGGCTGTTGTTGGAAGATCGCTTCTTTGGGGTTCAGCCGATCGTACACGGCAGACAATTCGTCGTAGTTATCAGTTATAGCTTCATTATAGGCTGATCGCGACCTGCAACACTCGAGCGGGCTCGTCGGGGATATTGAGGCAATCAATGCGTGACTCAAAATGACGCTCCACAGGCGAGTGGTGTTGTCATCAATGTATGCCAACGCATATGCCAACCCAGAGAGAAATCATGAGATCGCGTGAGACAAGTAGTTCCGCCAACGCCCATGAATTCAGGCGTGAGACACTCTGGGAGACGGCGTGAGACGTGGCCCAGCGCATCCCGTATGCGCTACCTGTAGCAAAGCCCCTCCCAAACGGAGGGGCTTTCTGTTGGCTTAAATTCAGGGTTTGTGATATTTGCTTGGATGGGACGGAACCGGTTTCGCCCGATTTGACTGCAATTTCAACTGCCGTTTTGCTCAGGATAACCCTCAGGAACGCGCTACCCGAACAGCTTGTCCATGGCCTGCGTGGCCGTGTCCTGCATATCGGGCAGGACATGCGAATATACGTCGAGCGTCATGGCCACCGTCGTATGACCGAGCATCTCGCTCACCACTTTCGGGTTGACGCCCTGACGCAGGAGCAACGTCGCAGCTGTATGACGCAGGTCATGGAAGCGAATGAGTGGTAGCCCGGCGCGCTTGAGCAGTGGTTGGAACTTGCGTTGAAGGATGTGATTGCTGCGTTGGGCGCGCCCAGACGTGTCGGGGAAGACCATATCCTCGTCACACCACTCAGCCCCAGCAGCGAGGCGCATCTCAGCGACATGCGCCCGCTGGCGGCGCAGGGCTGTGCTGGCTGTCTCGGCGAGCTTGATGCGACGCATGCTCCGCGCCGTCTTTGGGGCCTCGAGCGTATACCCGCCACCATCCCGGCGATTCCGATGATGCACGGGCGCACGGACTTGCAGGAATCCAGCGTCAAGGTCGATGTCTACCCATTTGAGGGCTAGCAACTCGCCACGGCGCTCCCGGTCGTGATGGCCAGTATGGAGAGCACCTCCAGGTCATCACCCTGGATAGCGGCGAAAAAACGTCTCGCTTCATCGGGCGTGAAGGTGTGTAGTTGGGGGCGCGACCTACGAGCCGACGGCGGGGTGACCAGCTTCGCCACATTGCGTGGCACAAGATCAAGCCGCTCTGCTTCTCCGAGCGCACGGCGCAAGGTCGCATGAGTGCGCGCCACAGTTCCATTCGCCAACCCTTCGCAACGCTTGGTCGCGTAGAGTGCCTGAACCTGTTGAGCGGTCAGGCGCGCCAGCTTCGTCTTGCCAAGGGTCGGGACAATGTGAAGCCGCACCAACTCTTCGTACCGCAGGTGCGAACTGGCTCGGAGATGGCCCTCACAATGCTTGAGCCAGCTCTCCAGGTACTCCACGACCGTCTGCCGCTCTGCAACTGAAGTTGACCCGCTTTGATGGACACTTGTAGAGGTGGGGTAAAGGCTCCCAGGAGGTGTGTCCATGACCAACCAAACGCATCGCAAATCCGCGTATCCGCCCGAATTTCGGGCCGAAGCGATCCAGCTCGTGCGCGCCAGCGGCAAGCCGCAGACGCTGATCGCGCGCGAACTGGGGATGAGCGTCGAGACGCTGCGGCTCTGGCTCACGCAAGCCGATCTGGACGCGGGCAAGCGCAGCGATGGCTTGACCAGCGAGGAGCAGGAGGAGTTGCGGCGTCTGCGGCGCGAGAACCGCATTCTGCGCGAGGAGCGCGAGATCCTAAAAAAAGCCGCCGCCTTCTTCGCGCAGGAGAGCCAGGAGAGCAACGCGACCCACTGAGGGTCTACGAGTTTGTGGAGCGCGAGAAGGCCAACCATCCCGTCCGACGACTCTGCCGTGTGCTCGGCGTCGCCCCCAGCGGCTATTGGGCGGGGCGCCAGCGCGGAGTGTCGGTACGCGCCCAATTCGACGCGCGCTTGACCCAGCGGATTGGCGCGCTGCATCAGGCCAGTCGCCAGACCTACGGCGCGCCCTGCATCCACGCGGCCTTGGCTGCCCAAGGGCTGCGCTGTGGATGCAAACGAGTGGCGCGCTTGATGCGCAACGCGGGGCTGGTCGGCTGTCATCGGCGCCGTCCGTTCCACACCACCCAGCGCGACCCGCAGGCCGCGGTGGCTTCTGATTTGGTGCAGCGTCAGTTCGTCGCCACCCAGCCGAACTAGCTCTGGATCGCCGACAGTACCTACGTGCCCACGCGCTATGAGGACTTCCTCTATCTGGCCGTCGTCCTTGATGTGTTCAGTCGCCGGGTGGTGGGCTGGGCGATGGCGGAGCATCTGCGCACGGAGTTGGTGGTGGGCGCACTGGAGATGGCCGTCTGGAACCGCCAGCCGGGCGAAGCCGTCATTCACCATTCCAACCATGGCTCTCAGTACACCTCGCTGCTCTTTGGCGAACGCTGCCAGGCGGTGGGGATCCGCTGCTCAATGGGCTCGGTCGGCGACTGCGACGATAACGCCATGGCCGAGAGCTTCTTTGCGACCCTGGAGTGTGAACTCCTGGCGCGCCAGCCGTTTCCGACCCACCTGGCAGCCCGCACGGCACTGTTTGAGTATATCGAAGTCTTCTACAATCGCCAGCGATGGCATTCGGCGCTCGGCTATCTCTCGCCTGTCGAGTTTGAGCGGAGGTGGTCTCTCACAACAGCGGTTGTCGCCTAACGATGAACTGTCCACCAAACCGGGGCAACTTCAGTCACACAACGGTCGGCAATGTGGACATGCTCAACGTCGCCAAAATGGCGGTTCATCTTCCGGCAAATAATCCGGCTGAATAGTATACACTGGGGGCGGCAGATCTGCCGGAAGAACGGTCGACAAAGCCGCCGCTCAAATCGCCGCAAGAATGGTCGTCAGAATGGTCACGAAACCGCCGCTCCATTCGCCGGTGAATCGCCGGAAGATCGAGCGGTGCGGAAGCGGCAGGTTCATGACCAATTGCCCGGCGATCACGCGACCAACGTTGCCGGCATAGATACCACCACAAGTGTCATCATTCCGCTGCCCGTAGCAGCCTGTAGGGGAGCTCGTTATGGGAGCTGCGGCATTGCCTCCGCTCGGCCAACTCCGACCTCCTGCCAGAACGCCTCCAGAGCGCGCGTGGTCTCGTCGAGTC
Source organism: Ktedonobacterales bacterium (assembly GCA_036258195.1). GTDB lineage: Bacteria > Chloroflexota > Ktedonobacteria > Ktedonobacterales > JADMIN01 > JAKAIY01. The sequence continues at coordinate 3,336 of DATAED010000470.1, read as the reverse complement.
GCTCGAATTGCGGCAAGCCCTTACTCGGAGCAAGACGCATCGCTCGCCAGCGCGGATTGCGCGCCAGCACGTCTGGCAGCGCATCGAAGCCAACGAAAGCGTCCTGATCGTACAGCGTGAGCACCGGTAGCGACAATCGCTCATAGACCTCTTCGCGGATGCCAGGTGAGAACAACCGACCGCTCAGGAAGGCCAACGGCGCGAAGCGGGCGCCTGGTTGGTGCGCCGTAGCAAAGGCATAGGCCACCAGTCCAGGGTCGGGCTCACCGACAAAGCTCCTCTGCAGGAAGTAATGGATGCTTGCCTTGCTGGCCACCAGATCATAGAACGCCTGGCTCCAGAGCGGGAAGCGCAAGGCGCGGTTCACCGTCGCGCCAACAGGGCTGACTCCCGCCTGCTCCGAACGATTCCGCTGCATGCGTATTGTGAGTCCCGTTGGCGAGATGAGCGTCAGCGACCGGATGAGGTCGGGCTGTTCCAGCGCGGCGCGCGCGGCGCGCGCGGCGAACTCACTGCCGAGAGAGAGCGCCACGACATCCGCGGCTTCGCGTCCAGACGTCATGATCCGCAGCAGGTCGAGCACTGCGTCGGTAAAGAGGGAGGGCGTGTAGACGCGGTCGGAGCGCTCAGAGAAGCCAAAGCCGGGCAGATCCAGCGCGTAGACTGGACGCGTGTCGCGGTAGTGCTCGAAGAGCGGTCGCATCTCATAGGCGGAAGCCGCGGCATTGATACTGTGAATCAGGAGCAGTGGCCGACCGGCAGCATGCTCATCCGCATAATACGCTACCTGACCAGCGTGGGCGGAGCGCAGTGTGCGTCGCTCAGCTTCGATCGCCGGGGCAAGCGGGATCGCATGATCGATCGCCAGCGCGCTGTAGGCAATGCCGGCCGCCAAAGGAGCCACGACCGCGCTCACGCCAATTGCCCCGGTTCGCAGCCAGGGGTGCTTCGCATCTGTCATCAAACCTATCCTCCTCACCACGACACAGCGCCCTCGCCAGGCGCGCTGTAGGTCTTGTCGTCGCACCTGCGATCGTCTATACGGTCGCACATATGGTGATTCAGATACAATTGTCTGAGTGAGCCCTCACGCACGGTACACGGCCAGTGGCCGCAGGGTCACACGCGACTCACAGATTCGTGCGCCACGCTCGTAGCCACGCTCGTAGCCATGCGTGTTCCTGGCGTGCTCTCCTGGCTGGCGTGGCGAGGGACTTGGCGAGGGACTTGGCGAGGGGTTTGGCGAGCGATGTATCGTATACGCGTGGGATCGGCCGCAGCTGCCTCCTCTTGCGCAGCTTCAGACAGACGTGCGGCGGCTCTGGCCCAGCCAGGACACACGCTGCGGCACGGGCGGGACCTTGCACGATCTCCGAAGCTGGAGGAATAAACCATGGGTGCACTGGACGGGAAGGTCGCGGTGGTGACGGGCAGCACGCGCGGCCTGGGGCTGGCGATCGCACGAGCGTACGTGCGTGAGGGAGCGGCAGTCGTGCTGTGTGGGCGCTCACCAGCGGAGCTGGAGCAGGCGGTGGCTGGAATGACCGCTCATAGGCAGCGGGTGAGCGCCCTGGTAGCAGATGTGGGCGAACTTCCTGACGTTAAGCGGGTAGCGGCGCATGCCGCCGCGACCTACGGCAAGCTGGACGTGTGGGTGAATAATGCGGGCGTGGCGGGCGTCTTCGGGCCAACCGCGTCGCTCGATCCGTCTGTCATGGAGCGCGGCATACGGACGAACATCCTGGGCGTGTACTACGGCTCCCTCGTGGCGATTCAGCAGTTCCAGTCGCAGGGTGCAGAGGGTACCGGTGGCAAGCTGATCAACATGCTCGGACGCGGCGACCGCCAGCCGGTGCGCCTGCAGAACGCCTATGCGCCAACCAAGGCGTGGGTGCGCAGCTTCACCGCCGCGCTGGCGAAGGAGTACGCGGGCACGGGCATCGGCGTGTTCATGTTGCAGCCGGGCCTGATGGACACCGCGCTGCTGCGCCGGGTGACAGTGGTGCGCGGCTTCGAGGAGAAGGTCAAGCCGCTGGCGACGGTGATGCGGCTGTGGGCGAATCCACCGGCTGTGCCAGCCGAGACGGCGGTATGGCTCGCCTCCCCGACGACCGACGTGAAGACCGGCGTGGAAAAGCACACGTTGACGACGGCTGGCATCCTGGCTGGTCTCTTCCGTGAGGCAGGCCGCCAGATCCTGCGCCGACCAGCGCCCGACATGACACTGCATATTCGCTCAGTAGAGCCCTACAACGTGTGGGCGACTGAGCCGTCTGAGGTATAGCGGATGCACGCCAGGCGGCCGGAGAGAAAGGGAACATTGCCACAGCAGTGACCCGCAGGACGTTTGCCGCTCAAGCCGCATCGGGCGCAGCACTGCCCTCACCCGTCACCGCGCGGCAGGTGCGTCACGGCCGCCTGTCTCATTCTCCATTGCCGATGAGTAGTGGGAAAGGGCTGAGGCCCGTATTGAGCAGGTTGCGCACGATGGCGCGCAGCGTTGAATGTCCAGGCGGTGACGGCGCGTTGCCGCTGTCGCTTCCACTGCTTACTCATACGACTCTCATGTGGTAGTTGTGCCGGCCTTCACGACCACGCGCATGGTGATCCCGCGCCATTTTGGGAGGCGAGTAGCCACTACACCCATGCCTCCAGGAAGCCAGGGTGGGGTCTTAATCAAGCGCACTCTGGCGCCATCGCGCCACGCTGGATGCGCATCCCCGTCGAGCCCTGCCATCCCCAATAGCCGGACAAGACCTGCCCGTCGCGGGATCATAGCTAGTGACGTGCTCGCCCACCTGGAGGCTGGCAATGGGCTGTTCTCCAATGGGCGTCTGCACCAGGGTGTCAGCGGAGAAGGAGAGGCCACCTGCGCAGGCAGCGGTGGTGGTGGAATCCGACGCGTCGGTGGTGGTTGCCAGCGTGCTGTCGTTGCTGGCGGAGTTGTAGGCTACCGTGCCATCGGTGGCGGTGGAGTCCGCGCCGCTGAGGGAGTCGCTGGCCGCGCTGACCCCGACGCCGACCGCTCCGGCGGACCCGCCCAGCGCCAGCCCCTCGACGGTGGCCTGGTCGAGGTTCTGGTTCCAAGGGCTGGCCGTGGGTGACATTCTGGGTGATCTGGCCGGCCGCGCCACTCAACCCTCCGGCGACCGCGCAAGTGATCGGCAGCGCATGTCTGCATATCCATGCAGCCAGCTTTGGCGCGATAATGTCTGAGGCTCTCCCTCCGTTAAGCGATGTGGAACAGAAGGTTCTGGAGGGATTGCGACGCGATATCCACCGAAGGAGAGAAGGCTATATTCTCCAGGGCGTGCGTAGATGTGCTGACTGAACGGC
>DATAED010000469.1:0-9282 GCA_036258195.1 Ktedonobacterales bacterium | reverse complement strand
CAGGCGCATCTGTCGGGCCAGATCGCGTCGGCGCTCATGGCGCGCGCCGATGAGCTCCTGGCGCAGCCGCCCGACATCCAGCAGATTGACGTGCTGGCCACCAAGCTGCCCTAGCGCGGCAGAGCCCATCCATCCCGGCCTGCTATGGCCTCGTCGGCGCGCTGCCCAGCGGGTCGGGGTGGGCTGACCGCTGGGAGGGTTGCATGCCCCACAGCGCATGCCACGCAGCCCGACGCCCCTGCTCCAGCCAGACCAGCGCCAGATAGCGCAGGCTGGCGATGGGCTCGCGGATGCCCAGCGCGAAGACCAGCACAGAGGAAGCGGCGGAGAGCAGGCAGATCGTACACCAGTGGCCGATCACCGTGGCTTGCAGGGTGGTCAGCGCGAGGCCGACCAGCAACAGCGCCGTGATGACCGCGCCGAAGGCCAGCGGCGCCCACGGCAGCCGATGCCAGCGCTGCTCACCACCCAGCGAGCCGAAGATGAGATCGCAGGCATAGCCCACCACGCCCAGCAGTCCATCGGGTACCGGCAGCAGCCGCGAGATGAACGAGTGCGTCACGGCATAGGAGCTGGCGGAGCCGAAGAACGGATCCCACATCGGCTGGAAGACGCCGACCTGCGACAGCCCGGTGTAGAGCGCCGCCAGCAGCCCGACACAGGCGAATGCCAGCGGCCAGCGCCGCTCGCGCCAGGCCGAGGGATTGCTCCGCCAGCCCGGCGGAATGGCGCCCACCGCGTCGGCGTGGGCGTGGTTGGGCCGCTCGATGGCCATGTGCGCCTAACTCCGCTGCCGCGTGGCCAGCAGCAGCCCGCCGATGGCCAGCCCGCCCACGCCCGCCAGCGCGCCCGCCACGATGCCCTTGTGCTCTGCCGCCCACACCTCATAGCTGCGGTCGATGGCCAGGTCGTCGAAAGCGCCGTGCGAGCCATAGTCGCGGGTCGTATCGACCGGCGTGAAAAGGTTGTTAGGCTGGTCAGGATCGCGGGCCTCGGAGCGCATCTGGCTATCGTAGCCTGTCTTGCCCAGATACCAATCGCCAAACCCGGGGATGAACTTGTTACCCATGATAACGGCCAGCGTCGAGCCGCCGATGTAGAGCTGGCGCTTACGATGATGCGCCGCCCAGTAGATGGCCTCAGCGATCACCTCCGGCTGATAGATCGGCGGCACTGGCTGCGCCTTCTGCGGCAGCTTATTGCGCCCCCAGGTGAATTGCGGCGTGTTGACCGCTGGCAACTGTGGCATCGTCAGCTGCACATGGTTATGGTTGTGGATCAACTCCGCTCGTAGCGCCTCGGTGAACCCTTGGATGGCATGCTTGGCGCCGCAATAGGCCGTCTGCAGCGGGATGCCACGATACGCCAGCGCCGAGCCGACCTGCACGACCACCCCACGGTCGCGTGGCAGCATGCGCCGCAGCGCCGCCTGCGTACCGTAGACGAAGCCGAGATACGTCACCTTCGTCACGCGCTCATATTCCTCCGGCGTGATCTCCATGAACGGGGCAAAGACCGTCGTGAAGGCGACATTGACCCAGATGTCGATCGGGCCGAAGCGCTGCTCCGTCTCTTCCGCAGCGCGCTCGTGCGTCTGCGGGTCGGCGGCGTCGCCTGCCACGCTGATCGCCTCGCCACCCAGCCGCTCCACATCGCGGATCGCCCCCGCCAGCCCGGCCTCGCCGCGCGCCACCAGGCAGACGCGCGCCCCACGCCTGCCGAACGCCTGCGCCGTCGCGCGCCCCACACCACCCGACGCTCCCGTAATCACCACGACCTCTGGCCGCTCATCATTGCGCTGTCTCACCACGCCAATCCTCCTCTGTTCGCTCTTCCTGCCAGCGATTCCCTGCTGGCGCGAGCCTATCGCGCTCTCCAATATGTATCCCAATGTGAGCGATCTCGCTCACCATCCCTGACTGCACAATCGGCGCCACCGCGCTGGCCTGCGCGCATGTTATGCTGCCCGTGCGCATCGAACACGCGCTGGGCTTTGCGCTGCGGATGGCGGCTGAACCAACGTGAACGGAGATGATGACATGGCTGAGAAGGAAGTGTACGATCTGGTCGTCATCGGGGGCGGCAAAGGCGGCAAGACCCTGGCGATGGACCTGGCGAAACAGGGCTACACAGCGGCGCTCATCGAGCGCGATCCCGAGATGATCGGCGGAACGTGCATCAACGTGGCGTGCATCCCCACCAAGACGCTGGTCGCCAGCGCCAAGCTCGCCGCGCAGATGCGCCGCGCGCACGACTTCGGCATCGGCGCAGAGCCGCCCAGCATCGAGATGACCGCCATTCGCGAGCGCAAACGCGCAGTGGTCGGCTTTATGCGCGCCGGCAATTACAAGCTCTTCACCAGCATCCCCAGCCTCGAATTCATCCTGGGTGAGGCGCGCTTTGTCGGCGAGAAGCTGGTAGAGATCGCGCTGCCCGACGGCGGGACACGCACGCTGGCGGGCAGGCACGTCGTCATCAACACCGGCGCTCGCCCGAGACTGGCCGATGTCGCCGGGCTGCGCGAGGTTCAGCCGCTCACCAATGAGACCATCCTGGAGCTGGACGAGTTGCCCGCGCATCTGCTCATCATCGGCGGCGGCTTCGAAGGGGTCGAGTTTGCGCAGATGTTTCGCCGCTTCGGCTCACAGGTAACGCTGATCCAGCGTGGCGGGCAGATCCTCCCGAAGGAAGACCCCGACGTAGCAGACGCCGTGCGCCAGACACTGGAGCGCGATGGCGTCACGATTCTGCTGAACAGCGCCGCCGAGCAGGCCGAGCGGCTGGCCGATGGCGGCGTGCGGCTGCAACTCCGCGCGGCGGGCGGCGCGCAGGCCAGCGTGATCGAGGGTAGCCACATTCTCTCGGTAACGGGACGCGAGCCAGTCACCGAGGGGCTGAATCTGGCGGCGACGGGGCTGGCGCCCGACGCGCGCGGCTTCATCCCGGTCGATGAGCATCTGGTGACGGCGACGCCGGGCATCTGGGCGGTGGGCGATGTGAATGGCGGCCCGCAGTTCACGCATGTCTCGCTCGACGATTCGCGCATCGTGAAGGCGCAGATCACTGGCAAGGGTGACTACACCTCGACGAAGGATCGCATCATGGCCTATGCCGTCTTCACCGATCCGGAGCTGGGGCGTGTCGGTCTCACCGAGGCGGAGGCGCGCCACCAGGGCTACGCCGTGCGGGTCGCGCGGCTCGGCGCCAACACCGTCGCCATGCCACGCGCGCAGACATCCGGCGAGACGGAAGGCTTCCTGAAAGTGGTGGTGGACACGGCGACGGACAAGCTACTGGGAACTGCGTTCTTCGTCGCTGAGGCGAGCGAGCTGAATGCGATCATTCACCTTGCCATGCGCCTGGGCGTTCCCTATACGACGCTGCGCGACGAGATGTATACACATCCCACGCTCAGCGAGGGACTCAACGGCCTCTTCGGCGCCTGGGTGGAGTGAGCAGGCGGAACCTCTCCCCCTGACCCCCTCCCCTGCGAGGGGAGGGGGAACCCAATCCAGACACAGTAGTGAAAAGCAAAGGTTCGGCTCTCTCACGTTTCTGGCTCGCCCTCGCCTGTGGGAGAGGGGGGCTGGGGGTGAGGCCGCGCCTGGCTCACTGCGCATCCACTGGCGGCGCATCGGACAACGCGGACTCTGCCTCCGCCTCTGCCACCTCCAGTGGAGCGAGTTGCTCCTGGAATTGGGCATGCTCGCTCTGGTATGCGCTGGTCAGCCGCTCGAACTGCAGCGCGCCGATCTCGCCACGCTCGCGCTCGCGCTCCAGGGTCAACAGCGCGCCCTCCACCGCTGATATCCGCGCCCGCAGCAGATCGGCGGCGCCCTCCACTGCTGGCTCGGCTCTGTTGCGCAAGCCGAGCCAGGAGATGAGCGGCGACATCGTCAGTCCTTCCAGCAGCAGCGAGGCCCCCACCACGCCAAATGCGATCACCTGGAGCGTCTGGCGCTGCGGAAATGGCTGTCCATTGGCCAGCGTGAAGGGGATGCTGAGTACCAGGGCCAGCGACACGGCGCCACGCAGCCCGCCCCACAGCAGCGCAGGCAGGTAGCGCGGCGGAATCGCCTGCGCGCCACGCAGCAGCGGCATGAGGAGGAAGACCACCACGGCTCGCCCGCCCAGCGTGGCCAGAAACGCGATCGTGATCACCCACCAGTTGCTGATGATCTGCAACGGATCCATCGCGATGCCGATCAGCAGGAAGACCAGCGAGTTCGCCAGAAACCCCAGAAACTCCCATGTCGCGCTGATCGCATGCACCGAGCGGGGACTCAGCCCCCGAGCTGAGCCATAGTTGCCGAAGAAGAGCGCCGTTATGACGACGGCGATGGCGCCAGAGAAGGTCAGCGTCTCAGCCAGCAGATAGGCGCCATAGGCGGCGACCACTGTCGCCGTGATCTGAATCTGCGCTGAGTCGATGGCGCGCAGCAGCCGTGAGCCTACGAAGCCCACCACTACTCCCACCACCAGCGCGCCCGCCACCGTCAGCAGGAAACGCCCGATGCCGCCCACGACGCCGAACGCGCCGGTAACGATGGCCGCCAGGATGATCTGGAAGAGCGTGATGGCCGCGCCGTCATTGAAGAGGCTCTCCCCCTCCACCAGCAGCGCCAGCCGACGCGGCGCGTTCAGCTCGCGAAAGAGCGAGACGACGGCGATGGGATCGGTGGACGAGATGAGCGCGCCGAAGAGCAGCGCGATACCCCACGAGAGTCCCAGCGCCAGATGGATGATAGCCCCCGTCACCAGCGTGCCAATCAGCACGCCCGGCGCGGCCAGCAGCGTGATGGGCAGCGCGTTCTGCCACAGGCGGCGCGCAGGCACGTTGTACGCGCCCTCGAAGAGCAGCACGGGCAGGAAGACCAGCAAGATCAGATCGGGCGTCAGGGTGGTATGGAGCGAGCTGGGTTGCAGGCCGATGAACCCCACCGCGACCAGCGCCACGGTGTAGGGCAGCCGCACGCGCTGCACCAGCGCGGCGACGACAAAGACGATCAACAGCAGCACGAGGAAGGTCTCGACGGTCGAGTGGAGTGTATCTGGCATCGCTTCCCCCTCCTGCTTGCCGCGCTTGCCGCGACCCTCACGCCTGTCGCGCAAATCAACGCTCTACTGCTTTGTCATCCTACCTCGTGCAGCTGGCCCTCGATACCCTTGAGCAGCACGGCGTTCAGGGCGACCGTGATCGAAGAGGCGCTCATCGCCAGCGCGCTGATCGCTGGATTGAGCAGAATCCCCAGCGGCGCGAGGATGCCGCCTGCAATCGGGATGGCGATGACATTGTAAATCGCCGCCCAGAAGAGGTTTTGCTTCATCTTGCGCACTGTCGCCTGTGAGAGCCGCATCGCTGCCAGCACATCCAGCGGATCACTGCGCATCAGCACGACATCCGCCGTCTCGATGGCTACCCCTGTGCCAGCGCCAATCGCGATGCCCAGGTTGGCCTGCGCCAGCGCGGGAGCGTCGTTGACGCCATCGCCCACCATCGCCGTGAAATACCCCTCCGCCTGGAGTTCTTTCACATATTGCGCCTTCTGGGCGGGCAAGACCTCGGCAAAAACCCGCTGGATGCCCAGCTCACCAGCCACCGCCTCGGCGGTGCGGCGGTTGTCGCCAGTCAGCAGCGCCACCAGAATGCCCTGCGCCTGTAACCGCTGGATGGCGTCGCGCGCTGTGGGCCGGATGCGGTCAGCGACCGCGATCAGGCCGAGCGCCTGGCGCGCTTCGGGCGTCGTGTCGTCGCCGCCGCCATCGCCCACCAGCATGATCGTCTTGCCAGCCGCTTGCAACGCATCGAGCGTCTGCTGCTCCTCAGCGTCCAGCGCGGCGCCATGCTCGGCCAGCAGGCGTGGCGTGCCGATGAGCGTCAGCCGACCGTCTACCGCCGCCTGCACGCCGCCCCCGGCGATAGCGCGAAACTCCTGCGCGGGCGGCGCCTCCAGTTGTCGCTCTTCCGCCTCCGCGACGATGGCGCGCGCCAGGGGATGCTCCGAGTCGCGCTCGACCGCCGCCGCCAGCCGCAGCAGCCCGGCGTCATCCAGTGGTCGAGCGCGACCAGCCGCGAAGACGACGACATCGGTCACGGCGGGCGCCCCCTCGGTGAGCGTGCCGGTCTTGTCGAAGATGATGGCCTGGATGCGCGCGAGCTGCTCCAGCGCGGTCGCGTTCTTGATGAGGACGCCGTTGCGCGCGCCAATGCCCGTGCCGACGGCAACAGCAGTGGGGGTCGCCAGGCCGAGCGCATCCGGGCAGGCGATCACCACGGCGGTGACGGCCAGCGTCAGCGCGAAGAGCGCGCTCTGCCCGACGATGAAGAACCATATGAGGAATGTCGCGACGCCCGCGCCCACCGCGCCCAGCACCAGCCACTCCGCCGCGCGATCCGCCAGCCGCTGGGCAGGCGCTTTCGAGTTCTGTGCGCGCCGCACCAGCTCGACAATCTGCGCCAGCGCCGTCTCGCTGCCGACGCGCGTCGCGACGAATCGCAGCGAGCCAGCGCCGTTGATGGAGCCGCCGATCACCTCGTCGCCGACCGCTTTCTGCACAGGCATGCTCTCGCCGGTGACCATGCTCTCGTCAATCGCGCTGGAGCCTTCGGAGATGCGCCCATCCACTGGCGTCTTCTCGCCGGGGCGCAGCAGCAGCAGATCGCCGACGTTGACCTGCTCGACGGGCACCGTGGCTATGGAGCCGTCCGCCGCGATGACGTTGGCCTGGCTCGGCGCGAGGCGCAGCAGCGCATTCAGCGCGTCGGAGGAGCCGCGTCGGCTGCGTATCTCCATCCAGTGACCGAACAGGACGAACGTCACCAGCATGGCCGCTGCATCGAAGCTGGTTTCCACCTGTGGCGCGAAGATGGTCGCGAAGGCGCTGAACAGGTACGCTACCAGCACGCCCAGACTCACCAGCACATTCATGTCGAGCGTGCGATTGCGCAGCGCTCGCCACGCGCCGCTGTGGAACATCCAGCCGCACCACCAGACGACTGGCGTCGTCAGGACGAGCAGCAGCCAGCTTGCGTGGAGGCCAAAAGGCGTCGGCAGATGCAGGCCAAAGAGATGCACGCCGAGCGGCGAGTACAGGATGATGGGGATGGTCAGCGCCAGCGCCACGAAGAAGCGGCGGCGGATGTCGGCCTCCATGGCCGCCGCCATCGCGGGATCGCTCATGTCGTGCATCCCGCCCGCATGGCCCATCTCGCCCATCTCGTCCATCTCGTGCAGTTCGGGATGGCTCGGCTGCACAGGGGCGGCGGGCGGCGTCGTGGCGGCGACGACCTCCACGGCGCCCATCGGCGCTCCGCAGGCGAAGCCACAGTCCACCACGAGCGCGCGTAGCGTCTCCACGCTGGTGAGCGTCTCGTCAAAGGTGATGGTGACGCTGCCTGTCACGTAACTGGCCTGCGCCTGCTCGACACCATGCGCGCCCGCGAGCCGCTTGTCGATGGCGACCGCGCAGCCTGCCGAATCGAATCCGCTCACTGGCAGCGTAATCGTCTCCACGGTAGCTGCTCCTCCTTCAGTCAGCGCTCTCCCTCTCCAGCCGCTTTCAGTGTACGCGATAGCGCGGGGTAAAGAATTGCGGACAATTGCTCAGGCTGAGGCCGATTGCCGCGTGCTATGATGCTAGAGTCGGCACTGTATGCTCCGACCTCGCAGGTGGATGCGGGCGACAGCAGAGCGTATGGCAGAGGGGAGAGAGGGCATGTACCGCATTGGCGCATGGCTCAGTTTGATTGGGGGCGGCGTCGCGGTGGCGAGCGTCGTGAGAGGCTTCCTGGAGATTGGCGGCGATCCCGCATATCAGGGGCGGCTGGCCTTCGGCGTGGCGGCGCTACTGCTCGGCGCGCTCGCAGGCATCGCCGCCTTCCTGCCGGGGATGCGGCCAGCGATGGCGAGCGTCGTGATCATCGTGGCGGGGATTCTGGGCTTCGCGGCCACCCTGCCCTGGTATATCAACACGTTCTACGTAGCCGCCCTGCCGCTGTGGATCGTCGGCGCGGCGCTGCTGCTCTTCGGCGGCTTCTCAGCCCGCCGCGCGTAGAAGCGCAAGCCGTTCACCTATCCAGTTCACCCGATGGCCCATCCGCCGCCAGGAAGCGCAGCGGATGGGCCATCGGCGCATGCGTTCGCAACTCCCATTGTTCAATCGCCAACGACTTCATCGGTCAACTCGCGCAGGTGGGGCGTCGCTTGCGCAGCGATGGTTGCTAGCTCCGGCGTCTGGCCCGCCTCGCGCAGAAGTCCATCAATCGCCACCGCGAGCGCCCGCAGCAATTCCTCGCGCTCCAGCGAGCGCACGAGCGCTCCGGCGAATGCCGCCTGCGCTTCGTCGGACAGTGCGTCGAAGCCGCGACCGTGATAGACGGGCAGACCGCGACGCAGGCAGGCCAGACTGAGCGCGGAGTCGCGAGCGCCACTGATCCAGTATTCCGCCTGCCAGAAGCGTCTCCGCTCGATGCAGAAGCGAGCACGCAGCGCGTGATGCGCCGCATAGCCGAAGAGTTCGTGCGGCGAGGGCGGCGGCGAGAACGGCCTCTCGACCGCTGAGCCAAAGAGCAGTCGAAACTGCGGGCCGCTCGCGCCAAATGCCGAGGCTGGCGTGAACGAGAGATCGAATTGCAGGCAGCCGGGGAGCAGAAACACCCGATAGATCGACTCGTCCACAGGCAGATCGAAGAGCTGGATCGCATCAAATTCGCTGACCAGGTTGCGCGTCCAGTCCTCCAATACATCAGGCAGCGAGGCGTCATCCGCAACGGCGAACGTCAGGTCGAGATCCGACCAGCGGTCGCCCTCGGAGAACGCCATTGAGCCGACCACCGCGCCAGCGACAACGCGCGGGTCTGCCGCAGCCAGCGTCAGGGCGCGGTCGCGCACGTGGTCGCGATATTCGATAGTGAACATTGTCGGCGCCTCCCTCCGGTATTCTATCAGACCAGACGGCCATGCTCCGCCACGCCGACGTGTGCGCGCCATCACAGCGGAATCGCTAGCTGGCTGCGCGGAATCGTGCGCGCCGACGTGCTATGCTTGCGCGTAGGGCGCCCCGGCGTCGGGAGCCAGCAGCGCGCGTCAGCGATGGAGAGGAGCGCAGCCAGATGGAGCCAACCGAGCCAACGCAGCCGATGGAAGAGGTGATGGTTCACGGCGGCATGCTAATCGCCAAAGCGCTCAAGCGCGAGGGCGTCGAGGTGGTCTTCACGCTGAGCGGCGGCCACATCGCCGCGATCTACGACGGCTGCGTGCGCGAGGGCATCCGCGTGATGGA
>DATAED010000468.1:0-10629 GCA_036258195.1 Ktedonobacterales bacterium | reverse complement strand
CGAGCGCCAGCGCGCGTTCGAGGGTGTCTTCCCAGACCGCCTGTGTCTGCCCCGGCAGCGCGAAGATGAAGTCCAGGTTGACGTTATCGAAGCCCGCCGCCCGCGCCGCGCCAAACGCCGTTTCGATCTCCTCTGGCGAGTGGATGCGCCCCATCCAGCGCAGCAGCGCCGCATCGAAGCTCTGCGCGCCCATGCTCAGGCGATTCACGCCAGCGGCGCGCACCTCGTCGAGCCGCTCGTACTCCAGCGCGCCGGGGTTGGCCTCCATCGTCACCTCAGCGGCGCTGTCCACCGCGAAGGCCTCGCGCGCGGCGCCGAGCAGCAGGGCGATCTGCGCGGGGGTGAGCAGGCTGGGTGTGCCGCCCCCAAAAAAGATCGTGCGGCAGCGGCGCGGCTGGCCAGCGGCGTCACGCGCGCGCAGGCCCGCCAGCGCAATCTCATCGCGCAACGCTGCCACGTACTGCTCGCGCAGCCCCAGCATGCCTGCATAGGAGTTGAAGTCGCAATAGTGGCACTTGGCGTGGCAGAAGGGGATGTGCAGATAGAGCGAGACGCTGTCCAGCGAGGTCGCGTCGCGCTGATCGCTCGCCTCAGCGATGGGATACCCTGTTGCGTTCATGAATCCTGACTTGCATCTACGACAGGCTGGTGGTTAAAACCGCGCCTGGATGGTCTGCGGCCACGAAGCTCGGCTCCGCCTGCCGCCTGCGCGAACAGAGGCGCATGGGCCGCTCCCGAACCCGCGCAGGCGGGGTTTGCGGCGGCCCGCAGGCCGCCTCCCAGGTGCGATTTCAATCGCCAGCCGTTCCAAGCCACACTGGCCACCAACGTAGCGATGCGGCGGCTTCCAGATCTCTATTTTCGCATATTCGCGCGCCAGGCCGCCACGCGCCATATGACGAGCGGGCTGGAGGTTTGCGCCTCCAGCCCGCTCTTGTTTGTCCATCCTTCAGATCGGCTACGCGCTAGCCTCCGATGCCCGGCGGCAGCCCACCGCCGACAGTCGGGGTGATGGCCGGCAGCGCGGCGTTCAGGTCAGGCTTCTTCGGCAGGTTGCGCGATGCGCTCAGCATCGTCGAATTCGCGGAGCCAACCTTGATGCCCGGAATGACGCGCTGCATCGTCAGCCAGTGATCGAGCGCGTTGCCTTGCGCCGATTTCAACGTCGCCGCGTCCACCGCGAGCGAAGGATTGATGTCCAGCACCTGCACCACGTCGAACGTGCCGCTGGTATCCGTAATGACCGGGCTCAGATCACCGGCCTTGCGCGCGGAATTGAAGGCCCAGTACTCGATGCCACCGTCGCCGGTACCCTGCGAGACCCAGCCCATATCGCCACCCGTCGCTTTTGAGTTCGTATCGAGCGAGTTTTTGGCGGCGAGGTCGGTCCAGGTCGCAGCGGAGAGCTTGCCAGCGAGCAACTCGCTGCGCACCTTCGCGGCGTTGGCGGCCGTGTCCGTCTCGATGCGGCGCAGGTGGATCTGCTTGGTGGGCGACACCAGCCGCTTGGCGAGGTACGCCTGCATGTTGTCGCGGCGAATCTGGATCGCGATGGCGTTGCGCACGTCGCTATCCGAGAGGCCATTGGCGCTGGTGAACTGCGCATAGGTCTCGCCGTTCGGGAAGGCCTTCTTGAAGGTGGCCAGCGCGGCGTCGATCTGCTTCTGCGACGGCTCGAAAGTCGAAGCCGGCACGTGATCCTGCTGCTCGAACGCCTTGGCGCCGTCGATGATGAGCTGATTCTCGACGAGCATGCGCGCTGAGGCCTGCGTGATCGTCGCCTGCGCGTAGTTGGCCTCGTCCGTCTGGAGCAGGGTCGTGGCGATGCTGTCCTGCGTGTTGGCGCTCAAATCACCCTTCTGCACAGCAAGATCGAGCGAATTCTTCTGGGCGATCTCCGTCTGAAGCCTGTTCCACACCGTCTGCGCCTGGAACGCCAGCTCCTTGCGATAGGTGTCTTGCGAGATGTTGGTTCCATTGACGCTGACGACGGTCTGGTTCGGCACCAGCACCAGCTCGTTGAAGACGCCGAAGCCCAGCGTGGCGACGACCGCCAGAACGATCACCCCGATGAATGACCACATCGCCAGATGCTGATACTGCGACTTCTGCGCGCGTGTGAAGTTGCGGCCCCAGCCAAGGAACAGCGGCTTGCCGTCGCGCAGGCCAGAGACACGCGCGGTCTGCTTGGCGCGCGACCGGTTGACGATGCCGCTGACGCGGGTCGCCTTGGCCGATTTCGGCGCAGCCTTCGCTGTCGTCTTGGACGCGGACTTCGCCGACTTGGCCGAAGACGCTGCCCGCGCGCCCTGCTTGGCCGGTTTGGCAGGAGGGTGTTGGGTTGGAGTACTCATAGACGCGATCAGCTCTCCCTGGACGGTGGAACATACGACGAAGCGAGTCGCTCGCGCGCGCTGACCCCTGGTCGGGGCAAACACTGGCGAACGGCTCGTCTTCGTGGTCTGTGCATGGGCGCTCTACCGCCGTGCTCAGGCGCCGCGGATGTGAGCGGCCGTGTACGGCATGAGCGCCATGTGACGCGCGTTCTTGAGCGCAACACTCAAGCGGCGCTGGTGCTTGGCGCAGGTGCCGGTCTTTCGCCTTGGCTCGATTTTACCACGGTCGGATAGATAGCGCCGCAAGCGTGAGACGTCTTTATAGTCAATCTCACGCACGTGATCGACACAAAACGCGCAGACCTTGCGCCGCGAGCGGAAGTCGCGTCCGCGTCCGCCACGCCGTTCTGGCCCGCCAGCGCCGGGCCCACCGGCTCCTGGAGCGCCAGCGCCTGGCCCCGTCGGGGCGCCGCCCTGGCTGTTGTAATCTCGCCTCTGCTGCATAGGAAATAACTCCTGTACGTATGGGATTGCCGACCTGCGCGGAGAGGTTCGCGTGCGTCGGCACGTCAATCTGATGGCAGACGGCTCATGCGCCGCTGCCCGCGCGCCAGCGCGACCGTATCACGCTGGCGTGGCGTTCGTGAACAAGCCAGGGAGTCCAGAGAGTCTAGAAGGGAACCTCATCAGCGGTCATGTCATCGCCATAGCCGCCGCCCGACGACGATCCCTGGCCCTTCGGATCGAGCATCTGCATCTCGAGGACGCGGACGTCCCACGCCGTGCGCTCGTTGCCGTCTTTATCGGTGTACTTGCGCGAGGTCATGCGACCCTCGATAAAGACCTTCGAGCCTTTGTGCAGATACTGATTGCAGGTCTCGGCGAGTTGATCCCAGGCGACCACGTTAAACCAGGTCGTCTCCTCGCGCTGCTCGCCGCTCTGCTTATCGCGCCATCTTCGACTGTCTGCGACACTGAATTTCGTCATCGCCGTGCCGCTGGGAGTGTAGTTCAACTCGGGGTCGCGTCCGAGGTTGCCAATGATGATGATCTTGTTCATGTGTGACTCCACTCTCCTGTGACACGCGCGTTCACGCTTGTCGCTCCAGTCGCGTGTCGCTGAGCTAGGCCTCCGCCTGCGCCGTTTCGCTCGTCGCGGCTTCTGGCTCGTCGCTGCCGGTCTCTGTCGTCTCTGGCGCGGATGCTTCAGCGCCCTCAGCGCCCTCAGCGGTCACTTCGGTCTGGGCTGGCTCCTCCGCCTCGGCGGCTGGCGCGTTGGCGGCGGCGGCCGCGCGGGCGGCTTCTGCCTCAGCCTGCGCCTTTGCATCGGCCTCGCGCTGGGTGTCCAGCTCGATGTCGCGCTGGCGCTGCTGCGCCACGACCCGCGGATCGCGCACCTTCAACAGATGGCGAATGATGTCCTCATTCACCCGCAGGTTGCGCTCGATCTCGGCGATGGTAGAGGGCTCCAGAATCAGATCGAAGAAGAAATACAGGCCGTCGCGGAAACGCTGAATAGGGTACGCCAGTCGGCGACGACCCCAGGCGTTCACGCGCACCACCTGTCCGCTATGATTGGTGATGATCGTCGTGACACGCTCGACCAGCGAGCGCGCCTGCTCATCACCAATCTCGGGATTGATCACAATCCCCAGCTCGTAATCCCGCGCCATGCGGAAATCCTCCTGTGGGTATGCTCCCACCCAGCGCCGAGGAGCGTCCGCAGAGCGCGCCCGGCAGAGTGGGGCAGGATGTTCGAGCGCGATGGCTCCCCTCAAACAGGGGCAATCGCGCGGCAGCGACGATGACCTGTGATGAGGGCATTCGTCGGAGGCTCAAGAAGCCACCATCGCATTATAACATCGCCCCTGCAAGCCCGCAATCAGCTTGCATTCTGGCCTATCCCCTTCAGCGGGATGTGGGCGAGGTTGGAAGGCAGGGTGACTCATCAGACAACCGCCGACGTGGCTGCGCTGTCGACGCATTCTCCCGCCGCCGTGGAGAAACGGAAATGACGCCCCCAGCTTCGCAGCGCGAAGAGTGAGGCGTCGATAGCGCGCCTGGCGCGAAACCGGCCCATTGGGCGAAAACGCGCCGCTGCCTAGAGCGCAGGCGGCAGCGACCGGAAGATACTGTTGAGCGTCGGCGCCAGCAGACTGAGCGCCAGAAAGACTGCCAATGCCACAAACAAGATGATCAGGATATATTCGACCAGGCTTTGCCCACGCCGAAACGCAGCGCCTGCCCGAGCCTGCGCGCGCCCAGCACGCGCGCTCGACTCCAATCCGGCGCTCGTATCGCTAGTCGTCATGTGATGTGAGATCATACGCGCCGTACTCCCCGCCCCTTCAACAACAGATCGGCGTCCACGGGTGGCCGGAAAGGACAGCGACCACACGACAGCGCCTTCAGAGAACCAGACGTTATACATCGCTTGCGCTACTATAACATGACCCGGCGAGACGTGTACGTCGAATCCGGCGAAATAGGCTAGCTGGCGCTGACGCTTTACGAGCAGCCCCGACGCCGCTATACTGGCGAACAGACGATATTGTACAGCGCGGCGCCCACAGCGCCCTACGCGCGCTGAGGGATAACGAATCATGACCCCATCCGACGCCAATCCACCCGCGACTTCGACCGCCCCCACCACCACGACCTCGGGCATGTCCGCTCAGGACGAAGGCGCCCGCCTGCTTGCCGAGCTGGGCGTGGCAGCGGGCGCCGCGCCTGCTGAGGCGTCTGCGGATACGCCCGCCGCCGAGCAGGACGCCGAGCACTTCACGCCGCGCGCTGCCCTCACCCATGCGCTCGGTCTGCATGGGCGCACGCTCGACGAGGCGCGTCTGCCCAGCACGCTGATCGCCACCTTCGATACCGCCATCTATCGCGACATGCTGGCGGCGACCAGCGCCGACCAGGCGCCGCAGGTACCGGCGGCGGTGATGACGGTGGCGCAAGGTAAGATTGGTGAGCGCCCCGTGACACTGCGCAAGCTGGGCATCGGCGCCCCCGCCGCCATCTCCGTGCTGGAGGAGATGATCGCGCTGGGTGTGCGCGACCTGCTGATCGTCGGCACGGGTGGCAGCTTGCAGCCAGCCCTGCCCATCGGCTCGTTCGTCGTCCCGACGGGCGCCATTCGCGAGGAAGGCACGAGCTTCCACTACGTGCCAGCGGGGGCCGAGCTGGCGCCCGACGCCACGCTGGCGCAGGCGCTGGCCGAGGCGGTGGTGGCGCAGGGCGGCGGCGTCACCTTCGGCCCCGTCTGGACGACCGACGCGCCCTACCGCGAGCTGCGCTCGAAGGTGGCCGCCTACGGCGCGATGGGCGCGCTGGCGGTGGAGATGGAAGCGTCAGCGCTCTTCGCGCTGGCGCAGTTCCGTGAGGTGCGGCTGGCGCTGCTGCTGGCCATCTCCGATGAGCTCTTCCACGAGTGGCAGCCGGGCTTCCACTCCGCCGAGCTGCGCGCCGCCAAGAAGCTGATGACGCAGGCGGCGCTCCAGGTGGCAGGCAGCCTAGGCGCAGCGGCAGAGAAAGCTGCGAAGGCGGGCGAGGAGGGTGCAGGCGGCTAAGGCCGCCCGCTAAGGCGGCCCAGTCGGGCCGCCGCGAAGCCTGCCTCCGCAGGCTCAGGAGTGGAGGCTGCTCCCAGCCCGCGCAGGCGGGCTTTGCGGCCAAAGGTCCGTAGCGGCGGGTTTACCCGCCTGAATACTCCGCCCTACTCCACGGGCGCGTCGGGGTCGCTCCACAGGCTGCGCAGGCCGGGGTCATCGCGATAGGGCAGGCCGAGGTGCTGGTAGGCCAGGCGAGTGGCGATGCGCCCCCGCGGCGTGCGCGCCAGGAAGCCAAGCTGCAGCAGGTACGGCTCGTAGACATCCTCGATGGTCTCGGTCTCTTCGCTGGTGCTGGCCGCCAGCGTCTCGATGCCCACCGGCCCGCCATCGAACTTCTCGATGATCGTCCGCAGCATGTTGCGGTCGGAGGGATCCAGCCCGCGCTCGTCCACATCCAGCGCCCGCAGCGCCGCCTCGGCCACCTCGCGGGTGATGATGCCATCGGCGCGCACCTGCGCATAGTCGCGCACCCGCTTGAGCAGGCGATTGGCGATGCGCGGCGTGCCACGCGCACGTCGCGCCATCTCGCCGCAGCCCGCGTCGTCCATCGGCACCTTCAGGATGCTCGCCGAGCGGCGGATGATCTGCTGGAGCGCCGCATCATCGTAGTAGTCGAGCCGGTAGATGGCCCCGAAGCGGTCGCGCAGCGGCGCCGTCAGCGCGCCCACGCGCGTGGTGGCGCCGACGACCGTGAACGGCTTGAGCGGCAGTCGCAGCGGTTTGGCCGCTGGCCCCTTGCCGATGATGAGATCGAGCGCGAAGTCCTCCATCGCCGAGTACAGTCGCTCCTCGACCTGGCGGCTGAGGCGATGAATCTCGTCAATGAAGAGCACATCGCCCTGCTCCAGTCCCGTCAGGATGGAGGCCAGATCGCCCGCGTGCTCGACGGCCGGGCCAGAGGTCATGCGGATATTCACGTGCATCTCGCTGGCGATGATGAGCGAGAGCGACGTCTTGCCCAGACCGGGGGGGCCATACAGCAAAACATGATCGAGCGCCTCGCTGCGCAGCTTGGCCGCGTCGAGCAAGATGCGCAGGTTATCCTTGACCTTCTCCTGCCCGATGTACTCTTCGAGTCGCCTGGGGCGCAGGCCGACCTCCTGGTAATCCTCATCGCTTGCGCCCGGCGAGATGATACGCTGGTCGGTCATGGTCGCATTCTCCCCGCTGGGCATGGCGTCGTCGCTCGCGCCCGGCGGAACGATACGCTGGTCGGTCGTGTCGGTCATGGTCGCATTCTCCCCGCTGGGCATGGCGGAACGTCCGTTCTAGCGGCGCTCGCGGCCAGTATAGCACACCCGGCGGGATACTAGAGTTCCAGCGTATCGCCATCGTGGGGGACGATGATCGGCCCGCCGAACGCCTGCGCTGCCTCCGCGCTGGCCACCGCCGCCGACCAGCCCTCCGTGACGCCCAGATGGGCCAGCGCCAGCGACTCCGCGCCGCACTCGGTCGCCTGCTGGCCAGCCTCCAGCGCGGTCATATGTTTGGATATGCGCGCCTCTGCGACATTCTTCTGCAGCATGGTGCATTCGGTAACCAGCAGCCGCGCCTGGCGGCCCAGCGCAGCGATGGCGGGGTTCGGCTCGGTATCGCAGGTGTAGGCGAACGCGCCGCCCGGCAGCTCGATCCGCAGCCCCGCCGAAGGGATACTGTGCGCCATGCGATAGAGCCGCGCCGGAGCGCCAAGGAAGCGCAGCTCGCTCTGCTCATCGACGGTGGTGAAGGTGATGGGGAAGGGCCAGGCGTCCAGCGTCAGCTCGAAGGCGAACGCCTCGACCACGCGATGGACGATCTCCACCGTCTCCGGCAGCGCATAGATGCGCAGCGGACGGCGGCGCCGCGCCAGCCGGAAGCTCTCGATCAGCGAGGGCAGCGCGCCGAGGTGGTCGATGTGGGCGTGCGTGATGAAGATATCGCCGATCGTGTCGGGGCCAAGCTCGGCCCGCACCAGCGCGCGATAGACGCCGTCGCCGCAGTCGATCAGCAGCCCTGGCTCGCTGGGATCGCCCACCAGAGCCAGCGCCGAATTGCCACGGTCGCCAGTGGGCAGCGCCGCCGCAGTGCCAAGAAAGATCAGTCGCGTCATGCCGGGGCTTCTCCTTCCGATGCGATTCGACGCGCGCTCACCAGCGCGGCGAGCGTTCGCGCGCGTGGCTCTCGCTGCGACTGCGCTCCGCCGCCGATGGCGGCTGGCGTTGTGATGATCCTGGCCGTGGCCCAGATGGATAGGCGTCGCGCCCAGCATACGGCGGCTGGGCGGCGCCAGAACGCGCGTAGGGCTGCGACGGCCCGCGCGGCGTCGTGCGAGCGGATGCGCGGGCAAGCTGCGCCTGCCAGCGCGCCTCGCGGCGACGCCCGGAGAACGCGCCCACCAACGCCGCCACGCCCGCCACCAGGCCGGCCAGGAAGGCGATGGCGCCCAGCGCGCGGATCGGATGCAGCGCCAGCAGATAGGGCAGGCTGTTCTGGGCGCGCAGGATGTACATCAAGGCGACCAGCGTCGCGGCGAAGAGGATCGCGGCGATGACGCCCGCCATCACGCCGCCCCAGCCCGCGCCGCGCCTGCCGCCGAGCAGCCCGGCCAGCAGCCCGCCCAGCGCGACACCCACCACCAGCGCCACCCCGCCAGCGATGGAGAGCGCTCCCGGGTCGATGGCCGTGGTGAACGCCAGCAGATTGACGATCACCAGCGGCGCCAGGCTTCCCAGCCAGCCTCCCAGGCCACCCATGATGCGCCAGGCCATGTGCTGTGCTTCCTCTCCGTGGCTCCGTCAGATTCAGCGCGCGAGCAATCGTGCGCAGCATAGCGACTCGCGCCCGCCGCCGTCAAGCGCGCGCCCCAAGCATCTTATATGATACCGCTTCCCTCTCGCCCAACTGGGAGAAAGGGAAGCGAAAGCAGAGAATGTCGGCGAATGTTGTCTAAACGCTCCACCAGGCGTGAATCCCTGGCCCAGGTTCCCCCTCCCTGGTTCGGGTTCAGGGTTCCCGAACCAGGGAGGAGGTCAGGGGGAGAGGTCGTCTAGCCGCGCATCTTCGCGATGATGGCGTCGGCCACCTGCGACGTGCCGACCGAGGTGGGATCATCCGGACGGGGCTTCAGGTCGTAGGTGACGTCTTTGCCCTCGGCGATGACAGCGGCCATCGCCTTGTCGAGCCGCTCGGCAGCGTCGCGCTCGCCGATATGCCGCAGCATCAGCACGCCAGAGAACATCATCGCCATCGGGTTGACCTTGTTCTGGCCAGCGTACTTCGGCGCGCTGCCATGCACCGGCTCGAACACCGCATACTTCTCGCCGATATTGGCGCCAGGGGCTACACCCAGCCCGCCGATCAGGCCAGCCGAGAGGTCAGAGAGAATGTCACCATACAGATTCGGCAGTGCCAGCACGTCGTACATCTCCGGCTTCTGCACGAGCTGCATGCACATGTTATCGACGATGCGATCTTCGAACTGGATGTCGGGATACTCCTTCGAGACCTCCTGCGCCACCTGCAGGAAGAGGCCATCGGAGAACTTCATGATGTTGGCCTTATGCACCGCCGTCACCTTCTTGCGTTTGTTGGCGCGGGCATAGTCAAAGGCAAACTTCACGATGCGGCGGCTAGCGGCTACCGAGATATACTTGATGCTGATGGCGGCGTCTTTGCTGAGCTTGACCCTGGAGACGCGGCCAATGAAGTCCACCAGCTCTTCCAGCTCTGGCGTGCCACGCTGGTACTCGATGCCAGCGTAGAGATCTTCGGTGTTCTCACGCACGATGATGAGGTCGACATGCTCGTAGCGCGAGCGCAGCCCCTGATACGACTTGGCGGGGCGCAGGTTGGCGTAGAGATCCAGGCTCTTGCGCAGGGCCACGTTCGCGCTGCGGAAGCCCTTGCCGACGGGCGTGGTAATCGGGCCTTTCAGTCCGATCTTCGTCTCTTTGATGCTTTCGATGACGTCGTCGGGCAACACTGTGCCTGTCTTCTCCAGCACGGCCAGACCGGCGTCTTTCACGTGCCAGCGAAACTCCACGCCCGTCGCTTCCAGCACGCGGCGGGTCGCTTCGGTAATCTCTGGGCCGGTGCCGTCACCGGGGATGAGCGTAACGTCGTAGGGCATACGTCCTCCGTGGGGGCCTCTCGGCGCCTGTCGCGTCGGGTGGCAAAACAGCTGCCTCGCGTTCAGGCGTCACAAGATTGCGCCGCCGTGAGCACCTCCGATTATAGCATAACAAGGAACTATGACGGGCATAACGAATCGCTATGGATGCTGGCTGATTCGGGCCGCACACATTCAGCCAGCCCCCAGTAGAACCAAAAGGAGCGCGCGACATGGATGAGACATCCGACAGTGGGAATGTAGACGAGCGCATGACCATCGTCTTCGGCGACATCACGCAACTGCCCATGGACGCCATCGTCAACGCGGCGAACTCGTCGCTATTGGGCGGCGGCGGCGTAGACGGCGCGATCCACCGCGCGGCGGGGCCAGAGCTGGTGGCCGAGTGCCGCACGTTGGGCGGCTGTCCCACTGGCGAGGCGCGCATCACGCGGGGCTATCGGCTGCCCGCGCGGCACGTCATCCATACTGTCGGCCCGGTCTGGAATGGCGGCGGCATGGGCGAGGATGAGGCGCTGGCGCGCTGCTATCGCAACAGTCTGGCGCTGGCCGCGCAACACGGCCTCCGTACCAT
>DATAED010000467.1:0-6894 GCA_036258195.1 Ktedonobacterales bacterium | reverse complement strand
CTGGTAGGCCCGATGAGCCGCTGTGCAGGTTCCACGACCATTCGCCCAGCATGGCGACGGTCGCTGCGGCGATCGCTTCGCCCTCGCTCTCGGCGATCAGCAGCGCCATGCGCGCCGTGTTATACTCGCGCGCCGCCTCCTCCGAGTAGTGCGCCAGCATGTCGCGGTAGAGGTCCTTAGGGTAGACATAGAACTGGTCGCGCTCGCCGGTCTCCGAGAGCAGGCGGTAGAAGGCGTCGAGGTCGGCCTCGCCCGCGCCCATCCGCACGATGACGCCCTTGCGCGCGCCGGAGCGGATATTCTGGCGCCAGGTGGTCATCATCCCGGCCAGCAGCGCATCCTCGTCGGGCCGCAGGTCCGTCACCCACGCGCTACGCAGGTAGATGACGTGATCGGTGGGCCGGAAGCCGAGGCGGCGCAGCGCAGCGAGCCAGCGCGCATCCTCCTGCGGGATGTTCGGCTCGATGCGGATGAAGAAGCCGCCACGTTTGCGCGCCTCGCGCTTCGCCGCGCGAATCAGCAGCGGCAGCGCGGGCGAGGCGGGATCATCGCAGACGGGGCCGCGCGGCGCATAGTAGAAGGGCGCACGTATGCCACTGGCCTTGCTGGCCGAGAGCAACAGCGCCGCGACGAGCCGTCCGCCATCGTCCAGCACGCCGACACGCAGCGAGCCAGCGCGCGCGCCTTCATCCGAGTGATCGGCCCACTCATAGGTCTGGCAGAGATGCCCGGTCGCAGCGGAGGCGATGAACTCGTTCCACTGGCGGCGATCATCGATCAGTCTGGCTTCCATCATCATCCTTCGCTGACGGCTCGCGGGACCTCTCCCCCTGTCCCCCTCCCCTCCGAGAGAGGGGGAACCCGTGGCAGGCGAGTTGGCCGCCGGGCAGGACTCTGGCTCCCCCTCTCTTGTGGGAGAGGGGGCTGGGGGGTGAGGTCGCGACCCCAGCCGGATGCGCAGTATAGCAGAGCCTGCCTGCGCTGGCAACGCGCGCGGGCGGAATCTCCTACGCCTGCGCCGCGTCGCCTTTCGCCCGCAGGATGGCGGCCACCACGTCGTAGGCGCGGCCTGGCGTTTCGCCTTCGGGCATCGCGACCATCCACATCCACTGGCGCAGCGGGCCGACCAGTGAGAAGCGCGCCTCCAGATCGTCGGGCAGGCGCAGAACCTCGGCTGGCAGCACCTCCAGCGACTCGCGTCCCTCGCTGGCGTGCGGCCCGCGCTGCGGCGAGAGCAGATAGCCCATGTGGTCGGAGATCAGCAGCGCCACGCCCTCTGGCGCCAGCAATTGCGCGATCAGCGCGAGATGCCCCTGCGTCACGCGTCGCTGGAAGGCGCGCTCGGCGGCCAGATAGCCCGCATGCGCCGCCCGCTCGTCGGCCAGCTCCGGCGCGTAGACCAGCAGCGTATCGAGCGCGTCGAGCAGGGGCAGGCTGTAGAGCTGGGTGAGGGTGAGCGAGCTGATGACCAGCCCGAAGCTCTGCGGCTTCAGCCCCAGCGCCCACGGATCGGGCGGCTGCGGCACGGCGACGCGCTCCAGGCAGTCCGCCACGGCGCTGAGGATGCTGGCGCTTCGTCCACCGCCCAACGCGCGCAGGTCGGGCCACGGCTGGCCGCGCAGCTCGTCCTGCAAGGCGCCACTGACACCGCCGGTGAGGTCAGCGGAGATGGTACGCACGCGCGGGCGCAGCTTCTCTGGCAGCTCGGCGCGGGCGCGCAGCATGCCCTCGGTATCCAGATCAACCAGCGTGACGGGCGAGCAGGCGCGCGCGAGCTGATCCAGCGGGAGCTCGGTGCAGGCGCCTGCCCCCAGCGCGACGGCGTTGTCGGGCGTGGCGAGGCCGCGAGCGTCCAGCGCGGCCAGCAGCGCCTGCTCGATCTGCTTGAGATGCTTCGCGCTGTACTTGCGATACCAGTTGCGCCGCTCGGCTCCCTGCGTGCGCTGGTTATCCACACTGAGGCGTTCGATACGCATGGGAAATGGCTCGCCTCTCCGCTGGCTACGTGATGTCCTCTCAGCGCGCACGAAGCCGCGCGCCACCTGAGATTGTAGCACGAGTCTCGCGGAGGGTTGGCGTCAACCGAGGAAGACGGTGATGGGCAGCCCGAAATGCTCCGCCAGCCGCTCCATATGCGCCAGCGCGAGGCGCCGCCTGCCAGAAAGCACTTCCGAGATGATCGACTGCGAGCCGAACAGATGCGCGAGGTCGCTCTGCTTCAGCCTATTCTCTTCCATGAGATAGCGCAGAGCTTCCACGCCTGTGACTGGTGGAATGTCCACATGCGCGTTATCGTAGGTCTCCACCAGATCGGTCAGCGTGTCGAGATAGGCTTCCTCGGCC
Organism: Ktedonobacterales bacterium; assembly: GCA_036258195.1. GTDB lineage: Bacteria > Chloroflexota > Ktedonobacteria > Ktedonobacterales > JADMIN01 > JAKAIY01. The sequence goes on along the minus strand of DATAED010000467.1, from coordinate 4,551 downwards.
TCTGTGCGATCAGGTTTGTCGATCAAATGGTCGATCATCGCCATCGCATCATCCAGGTGCTCATCATCCCGAATGGAGAGCAGCGGGAAGGCGCGCACGAGCGCCAGATACTCGTCCAGCGTGGCAGGCGCCAACAGCATGCGCATCGCTCCTCCCCGCGTCCCAGTCCGCGCAGGCGGACTTCGCGGCGGCTTGCCGCCTCCCAGGCGCGGTTTTAACCGCTGGCCGTTCCGACGCAGCCATGGAACGTTGGATCCTGCCTCAGCCCCCCACCGTGCGCTGGAGGGTGGCGAGGAACTCCTCGTTGTTCGCGGTGCGGCGCATCATCTGGAGAATGCGATCCATCGCCTCGACGTACTCGTTGTTCTCCAGCGAAGCGAACATGCGGCGCACGATCAGCACTGAGCGCAGCGTCTGCGCGTCGAGCAACAACTCCTCGTGGCGCGTGCTGGTGCGCATGATGTCGATGGCGGGGAAGATGCGGCGGTCGGCCAGCTTGCGATCAAGGGTGATCTCCATGTTGCCGGTACCCTTGAACTCCTCGTAGATGACCTCATCCATGCGGCTGTTCGTGTCGATCAGCACGGTGGCGACGATGGTCAGCGAGCCGCCCTCCTCCACGTTGCGCGCCGCGCCGATGAAGCGCTTGGGCGGATTGATGGCCGCCGGATCGAGGCCGCCAGAGAGCGTGCGCCCGCTCGGCGAGATGGCCAGATTGTAGGCGCGGGTCAGACGAGTGATGCTATCGAGCAGCAGCACGACATCTTTGCCCGCCTCCACCAGCCGCTTGGCGCGATCCAGCGCCAACTCGGCCACGTGGGTGTGCGCCTCTACGGCCTCGTCGAAGGTCGAGCTGAAGATCTCGGCGCGCACGCCACGGCGCATCTCCGTCACCTCTTCGGGGCGCTCGCCGATCAGCGCCATCATCAGGTGGATATCGGGATATTTCTCGGCGATGGCGTTGGCGATGCTCTTGAGCAGAATGGTCTTGCCCGCCTTGGGGGGCGCCACGATCAGCCCGCGCTGCCCGCGCCCGATTGGCGCGACCAGATTGATCAGCCGCCCGATGGTCGCACCCGCCTCCGTCTCCAGATCGTAGAGGCGGTTGGGGAAGATCGGCGTCAGGCTGTCGAAGTTGGGGCGGCGCTTGGCGGCCTCGGGATCCATCGCGTTAACGGCGTCCACTCGCAGCAGGCCGTAGTAGCGCTCGTTGTCTTTGGGTGGGCGCACCTGGCCGGATACCATGTCGCCCGTGCGCAGGCCAAAGCGACGAATCTGCGTCGCGGAGACGTAGACATCCATCGGGTTGGGGCGCGCGCCCTTGCGCCGCAGATAGCCCATACCCTCGCCGCTCACCTCCAGCACGCCCGCGCTGAAGGTCGGCCCCTGGCGCTCGGCGGAGGTCTGGAGAAGCTGGAAGATCAGCTCTTCCTTGGAGAGCGCGGTATAGCCCGAAAGATCCCAATCGCGCGCAATATCACGCAATTCGGTGACGGTCTTTGGCTCTAGCTCAGTGATATTCATTGGATTGGGTGAAGGCGTCCAAACGAGCAGGTCGCCGCCGAGACGCAGCCCGGAAGCGGGATGTACGACGCCTTGTCTCCTTTCAATGCGCTCTCGCAGGTATCAGGGGAACGGCGAACTGGAGGCGGTGTGCTGGCGCACATCGCTCGACGCGATACATAGCGGTCGTTCAGCGCGGAGAAGGTGATTGCGCTGTCATACGACGACGTGAGGAACGAACACGTGAGGCGATCCCGGGGCAGCGCCGCCCAGGGCGCGAGTGTGCCGTGAGCCTATCTATGTGAGACCAGTATGCCATGAACAGCAGCCGAAGTCAAGTGGACTACGCCTGCCTGCCTGCGCCATCAGCAGGGGATCAGCAGCCTCTCCCAAACCAGAACGGATGGCATTGGCGGCGGGTTGCGCCGGGCTCCAGATGGGCATCAGGCTGGCGACCGGAGGTGTCGGGCGGTGTCATGATGTGGGGCGGCGCGAGCCCCCACCCCCAGCCCCTCCCTCGCTTTGCGGGAGAGGGGAGCTACTTGCTTCGACCGCAGCGGGAGAGGGGAGCCTCAGCGCTTTGCGTCGTCGGCGGCGCGGTCAAGCCAGAGTAGCTCGGTGACGCCGAGGGCGCGCAGCCCCAGCCGCTCGACCAGCGGCAGCGCCGCGCCAACATCACGCAGCCGCACAATGCGCGGGCGCGTCAGGGCCAGCGTCTGGCCTTCGCGCAGCAGCGTGGCGCCGCCAGCCGCCAGCGTGTTGCGCGCCCAATCTGCCCGCAAGCCATACGTCATCGGGATGACGAAGGCGTCGCCAATGGGCAGCGCCTCCAGCGGGGTCAGATAGACGCGCCCGCTGCGGCGTCCCACATGGCGCAGCGCGTGAAAATAGACCCCCGGCTGCCCGGCCAGCCCCAGCGCGCGCGGATTCAGGCGCCGCCGGTTGAAGGCGCGCACGCGGTCGAGCAGCGACGGTCGCGCACGGATGTAGCGCGCTGCCACCGTCATCGCGACGAGCGTACCCAGCGTCGCAATAACGCCGCGCCAAACCCAGCGCATGACTGGTGTGTTCAAGCGCTGACCCTCCGTCATCCAGGTCAAGCTGGCCAGGCGAACAAAGCCTACAAGGTCCGTATCGTATGATAGATCGGGCCACATCGCGGCCACACGCGCCCATCATCTCCCCGACAGAATACGCCATGCCGACACACGCCGTGCTCTTCGATCTGGATGAAACGCTGCACGCCGACAGCGCCGCTACGCGGGCCGCCCTGCGCGCCACTATCGCGCTGGCCGCCGCGCGCGGAGCCAACACCGAGGCGCTGGTTCGCGCCGCCTGGCTGCGCGCGCTGGATGGCTATCGCGCCTCGCCGCATCAGGACTACTTTGCGGAGATCGGCGTCAGCGCGGGCGAGTGTCTGTGGGGGCGCTTCATCGGCGAGGATGCGCGGCTGCGACCCATCGCGCGCTGGGCCATCGACTATCAGCTGGCGACGTGGGAGCGGGCGCTGGCCGATGTCGGCCTGCGCGATGACATCCTGGCGGCGACGCTGGCCGAGCGCTTCCGCGTAGAGCGCCGCGCCCGCCACGACTGGCTCTTTCCGGAGGTCAGCGCCACGCTCGACCGCCTGCGCCCGACCTACGCGCTGGCGCTCATTACCAATGGCGCCCCCGACATTCAGCGCGACAAGCTGGCGCGCAGCGGGCTGGAGCCGTATTTTCCGGTGGTGGCCGTCTCGGGCGAGGCGGGCGTGGCCAAGCCTGATCCCGCCATCTTCGCGCAGACGCTGGCGGCGCTGGAGGTGGCGGCAGATGAGGCGGTGATGGTCGGCGACAGCCCCGCCGCCGACATCCTCGGCGCCAACCGCGCGGGCGTGCGCGCCATCTGGATTCGCCGCGAGGGGCAGCCGCTGACGGCGGGCGCACGCCCCGATGCCACCATCGCCAGCCTGGATGAGCTGGATGCGCTGCTCTGAGGCGAGACATCCATCGTTAGAGAGGCTGCCATGACGATCCAACCCACGCCCGACGCTGACCTCAACGGCGTGCTGGCCGATCTGGTCGCCAGCGCGCAGCATGTGCTGGGCGCGAATTTCGTCGGCGCCTGGCTGCAAGGCTCGTTCGCGGTCGGCGATTGGGATGTGGACAGCGATGTCGATTTCCTGATCGCCACCCAGCGCGACCCCTCCGCAGCGGAGGAGGCGGCGCTCAACGCCATGCACGCGCGGCTCTATCGCCTGCCGTCGCACTGGGCGCAGCATCTGGAAGGCTCGTACATCCCCATAGACATTTTGCGGCGTGTCGTCGCGCCTGGCTCGCCGCGCCGGTCGCTGCTCTTTCTGGATAACACCAGCGACATGCTCGAACGCTCCATCCATGACGATACAGCCATCGTGCGCTGGGTCACGCGCGAGCGCGGTATCACGCTGGCTGGGCCGCCGCCCGCCACGCTGATCGATTCCGTCTCGGCGGATGAGCTGCGCCGCGAGGTGCGGGCGACGATGCATGAGTGGGGCGCGGAGATCGCGGCGGGCAGCTACAGCATAGCCAACCAGTGGGCGCAGCCGTTCGCCGTGCTGATGTACTGCCGCATGCTCCAGACCCTCGACAACGGGCGCATCGAGTCGAAGCGCGCTGGCGCTGCATGGGCGCAGCGCGCGCTGGATGCCCGCTGGGCCGATCTGATCCAGCGGGCATGGGAGGCGCGTCCGAATCCCTCGCTCAAGGTTCGCACGCCCGCTGACCCTGCCGACCAGCAGGCCACGCTGGACTTCATCCAATATGCTGTATTGCTGCATTGACATTATCGTCATATCACAGTATCCTTCATTTAGCGATAGCAGCACTCATAGTAAAGGAGGCATAGCGCCCCAGCAAAGTAGGATCAAAGCAGCACAGGATGCGCTCGCTTGTCAAATGTAGCGCGACGCTTCGCGGCTTTCAAAGTAGCGTTGTCGGATACAACCTCCGAAGAAGGAAAACGCCATGCGGATCAAATTGCGCCTCGTAGCCACATTCATCGCTGTCGTGAGTTCCCTGATCCTCGCAG
>DATAED010000466.1:0-14997 GCA_036258195.1 Ktedonobacterales bacterium | reverse complement strand
AGGCCATCATCATCTATGTGCTGGCGCTGCTGCTCGGCGTGCAGATGAACTGGAATCCACGAGCGCTGCTCGGCGTGATCGTGATGGTGATGCTGGCGGCGGCGTGCTTCTCGACCTTTTCGCTGGTCATCGCCTGCCTGCTGAAGACGCGCGACCGTGTCATGGGCATCGGCCAGGTGCTGACGATGCCGCTCTTCTTCGCCAGCAATGCCATCTACCCCATCGACATCATGCCGGGCTGGCTGCAGGTGGTCGCGCGGCTGAACCCGCTGAGCTATCAGGTAGACGCCCTGTAGACGCCCTGCGCGCGCTGATGGTGACGGGCGAGGCCAGCGTGAACGGCCTCGGCGTGGACTACGTCGTGACTGTAACCATCACCACCGCGCTGATCCTGCTGGCCGCGCGCCTCTACCCGCGCATCGTGCAATAGGGCGCGATGCGCGCCTATCTCCCCGCTCTATTCCGCCTTGGCCGCCTCCAGAATCTTCGCTGTGGTGTGGAGGAAACGAGCGGTGACAGCGCCACCCAGCGCCTTCGCGATGAAGGCGTCGGACGAGGCGGCGGGCGGGCGTCCATTGATGATGTACCAGACAACGAACGCCTCCATCTCCGTCGTCGCGCGGATCTCCATGTCGCGCCTGGGCGACCACAGCGGTAGCGCCAGCGTCGGCGGGATGGGCTGCGCAGCGAAGGCGATGGTCAGCCGCATGTCGTCAGTGATCGGCTCATCCTTGAAGGGATCGCGCGCCAGCGTGCGCTCCAGCTCCTCGACGGTGCGCAGGTAGGTGGGAACGGCGAAGCCCAGCGCCTCCAGCAGGCGCCCCTCGATCTCGGCGGTCAGCGCATCGCGGTCGGCGCGCTCCGAGTCGAAGAAGACATTGCCCGTCTGGATGTAGCTGCGCACGTTCGCCAGCCCCAGCTCGGCGAAGAGCGCCCGCAGCCGCTCCATCTTGACCTGATGCCCGCCGACATTGACGCCCCGCAACAGCGCGATATACCGCACGAACGACGCTCCCCTCAGTTTTCGATGCGCCCCACAAGCGAGCGCCTGCCGCCATTGTACCGCGTGGCCCCCACCCCCAGCCCCTCCTCCGCTTTGCGGGAGAGGGGAGCTATATGGCGCGCCCGTGCCTGGCTCGGCTGCGGCATAGACGAACCCTCCGGCTCCCTCTCCCAGAGGGTGTGGGCTGGGGTGAGGGTTCGTATCACTATGCGCTATACTGGAACTGCGGACGCTGACGCCCGCGCGCTCTCCATGAAGGAGGTTCTCTCAATGGCCGACTCGGCAGCCGACTCCGGGCTGGAACATCCCGATACCCCTGTCATCCCGCCGACACCCGCGACCGTGGAGCCGCTGGCCGATGGCGTCTATGCCCTCATCACTGGCGGCGACCCCAATACCGGCTTCATCGTCGGCGAGCGCGCTGTGCTGGTGGTGGATGCCCGCGCCACGCCCGCGCTGGCGCGCGAGACGGTCGCGGCGGTGCGCGCCGTCACCGCCAAGCCTATCGAATATCTCGTCCTCACGCACTACCACGCCGTGCGCGCGCTGGGCGCGTCGGGCATCGGCGCGGCGCACACCGTCGCCCATCGCGGCACGCGCGACCTGATCCGCGAGCGCGGGCAGGCCGACTTCGAGTCCGAGGCGCGCCGCTTCCCACGACTCTTCATCGACATCTCCTCCATCCCCGGCCTGACGCATCCAGACATCAGCTATGACGACGCGCTGACGCTCGATCTGGGCGGGCGCGAGGTGGAGTTGCGCTGGCTAGGCCGCGCCCACACCGAGGGCGACACGGCGGTCTGGCTCCCGCGCGAGCGCGTGCTCTTCGCGGGCGATCTGGTGGAGGCCAGCGCCGCGCCGTACTGCGGCGACGCCTACATCCTGGATTGGCCCGCCACGCTCGCCAATGTGCGCGCGCTCGGCGCCGAGACCATCGTGCCGGGGCGGGGACCAGCCGTGCGCGGCGCGGCGGCCAGCAAGGCCATCGAGGAGACGCAGGCGTATCTCACCATCCTGCGCGACACCGTGCGCGCGGCGGTGGAGCGCGAGGAGGATGTCGCGGCGGCCTACCACGCGGCGGAGGCGGCGCTGACGCCACGCTTCGGCTCGTGGGCCATCTTCCGGCACTGCCTGCCCTTCAATGTCCAGCGCATGTACGACGATGTCGCCGGTGTGCGCCCGCGCATCTGGACGGAGAGCCGCGATGCCGCCCTCTGGAAGGCGCTCGTCTCATAGAGAAGCTCGTAACGATGGAGGCGCGTAAACATGACGGCGCCCACGCTCGCTGATCTGTGGCCATCCCCAAACTGGCGCGATCCCATCCTCATCATCGGGGCCGGGCCAGTGGGGATGAGCGCCGCGCTGGGCCTGGCGCACTACGGCATTCCCGCCGTGATCGTGGACGAAGATGAGGGAACCGCCATCGAGGGCTCGCGCGCCATCTTCATGGAGCGCCACGCGATGGAGATTCTGGGCGCGTGGAGTCCGGTGGGCCGCCAGATGGCCGAGCAGGGGATGACGCTGCTGGCCGGGCGCGTCTTTTTCCGCTCGACCGAGCTGTACAAGACCTTCTCAGCGCCACCCGACCCCGACATTCGCTACCCGCGCTTCGTCAACTTCCCCCAGAACGCGCTGGAGCGGCTGCAATCTGAGGCGCTCGGCGTCGCGCCGCTGGTCAGCGTGTGCTGGCGGCACAAGGTGACGGGCCTCGCGCAGGATGACGCGGGCGTCACGGTCGAGGTGGAGAGTCCCGCTGGCCCACTGCGCATCCAGGCGCCCTATGCGCTGGCGTGCGATGGGCCGCATAGCACGACGCGCCATCTGCTGCATCTGCCCTTCCCCGGCGAGTCGCGCGAGCGCCACTTCCTGATTCTGGATGTGCGGATGCAGTTGGAGACGCCGCGCGAGCGCTGGTTCTGGTTCGATCCGCCGTTCAATCCGGGGCGCACGGCGCTGCTGCACCCCCAGCCCGAGAGCATCTACCGCATCGACTACCAGCTCGCGGCGGATGACGACTTCGCCGCCGTGCAGACGCCCGAGGCCATCCATCGGCGCATCGTGGCCACCGTCGGCGAGCGACCCTACGAGGTCGTGTGGAAGAGCGTTTACACCTATCAGCAGCGCGCGCTGGAGCATTTCCGGCATGGGCGCGTCTTCTTCCTGGGCGACGCGGCGCACCTCATGTCGCCCTTTGGCGGGCGCGGGCTGAATTCTGGCATCCAGGATGTCTGGAATCTGGTCTGGAAGCTGGCGCTGGTGCGTGCGGGCGTCGCCCCCGATGCCCTGCTGGATACCTACGACGACGAGCGCCAGCCCGCTGCGCGCGAGAATCTGCGGCTGACGGCGGATACGATGCGCTTTCTGGTTCCTACCCCTGGCCCGGCGCGCTGGCGGCGCGACGCCATCCTGCGGCTGAGTCTGCCGTTCCCCGCCATGCGCAAGCGCGTCAACGCCGGCCATATGTCGAATCCCTACACCTACCAGAACTCGCCCATCGTCGTCGCCGATGCGCCCGACGACGCACCTGGGCCGCTCCAGCGTGGCCCTGAGCCTGGCGCGCTGGCCCCCGAGCTGATCTTGCCCGGCGCGGATGGCGCCGACCTCTCGCTGCTCGACCTCTACGGCGAGAGCTTTGTCATCTTCTGGTTCTGCGCTGATGCTGGCGCTGGCGCTACTGCGCTGGCGAGCGTCCTCCCTGCGCTGCCCGCCAATCTGCCGGCGCGGCTGTACGTCGTCGCGCCGACGCCCGCCGCATCTTCCCTGCCCGCTGGCGTCGCGCTGCTGCTCGACCGCGCGGGCAAGCTCGCGGCGGCCTGTGGCGCGGCGGATGGGACGCTCTACGTCATCCGCCCCGACCGCCACATCGCGGCGCGGCGGCTGCGCGGCGACGTGGCCGAGTTGCCCGCGCTGCTGCGGCGCGCGGCAGGGCTGGAGCTGGTTCAGACCCCACAGGCCACTCACGCGCGGTCGGCGCGCTCGTAGATCAGCTCCACCGCGCCCGATGCGAAGGGAGTGGCGCTGACCAGCTTCAGCGGTAGCTCGCTGGCGAGGCCGCCAAAGAGCGTCTTGCCCGCGCCCAGCGCCACCGGATAGACGACGATGCGGTATACGTCTATCAGCCCGGCGCGCGAGAGTGATTGCGCCAGGGTTGCGCCGCCCGACACATAGATGGGGCTGTCCCCCGGCTCCTGCTTCAGCCGCGCGATCTCCGCAGCGGCGTCGGTCGCCACTCGCGTGTTATTCCACTCCGCCTGCTCCAGTGTGCTGGAGAAGACAACTTTGGATTTGCTGTTTACCATGTCGGCCAGCTCGCCGGTCTGGCTGGGCCAGTATGCCGCCTGCTGAGTGTAGGCCACGCGCCCCAGCAGGGTCGTCCCGACCTCGCGCTGGAACTGCGTCAGCGTGGTCTCCTGATCTGGCCCCGTCGGCTGCCGAAACATCCAGTCCAGCTCGCCATTGGGGCCGCAGGCGTAGCCATCGAGCGTCGTCCGCATGTACAGAACCACTTTGCGCATGGGATCGTCTCCTTCTCACCGCCCCCTCCCCAACCCCTCCCCCGCTGCGGCGGGAGATGGGCTATCAAGCGCGCTCGTAGCTCCCCTCCCCCGCTGCGGCGGGAGAGGGGCTGGGGGAGGGGGCCGTCCCGTTCAGCCCGCAAAGAACTCCGCAATGACGGGCGCCACTGCTGTGCCTGCGACCTGATGGGTCTGCCCCGCCAGCGTGCGAGACTGCGCGCCGGGGATGGCTGCAGCGATGGCGCGCTGTGTATTGAGCATCCACTCCGGGCTGTCGCCGCCGCCCAGGATGAGCGCGGGCGTCTTTAGCGCGCCGAGCTGCTCGATCAGCGCGGGTGGCAGCGACTTGCCGTCCATAGGGTTCTCCACGCACAGCGCGTCATAGCGCAGCGTCGGCGCGATGGCCTCGAACGCTGGAAATACCGGCGATTGGCGCGTTGGCTCAACCTGATCGTCTGGCATGCCGACATACTGCATGAAGAGGATGGCCGCGTCGCCGCGCCGATTCTCCTTCAGCAGCGCTTCGAGCTGCGGCTGGTAGTTGTCGATGGTCGGCGGGCGCGTGCCGTCGGTGGTGTAGGGCGACTCGAAGGCCGCGACCTTTGCGATGCTGGGCAGCTTGCAGGCCGCCTGGAGCGCCAGCGCGCCGCCAGACGATGTGCCGTAGACACAGGCCGAGCCGCCCGCCTCGGCGATCAGCGCCGCGATGTCCTCGATCTCGCGCTCGACCGCATAGGGCGCGGTGTCACTGCTCTCGCCGCGCCCACGGCGGTCATACGTGTAGACGGTGAACTGCGAGGCCAGCAGCGCGGACAGCTCGCCCATCGGGCCGAAGTTGCGGCTGCACATGGCGCCATCCACCAGCACGACGGCTGGCCCCTGGCCCACTCTGGTGTAGGCGATGCTCGTGCCATCGCGCGAAATAACAGCGCTCACAGGCTCCTCCCTCTCGCCGCTCGCTGGCGGCGATGATCGCAGGGGAGGCTCTGCGCCTCCCCTTCCTCGATGTCTGTGTGCAGTGTAGCCCAATGGCGTGTGCGCCGCTTCTCATACCTTGCGCAGAAGCGCGGCCCCTCACCCCAGCCCTCTCCCAGAGGGCGAGGGAGCCGGAGGATTCGGCCCTGCCGGCAGGCGGGGTCTCTAGCTCCCCTCTCTCGCAAAGCGGGGGAGGGGCCGGGGGTGGAGGCCGCTGGCCTATGGCTGCTCGTCCTGCGCGCCTGACTCTGCTGCGGCCTCTGGCATGGCCGTGCGCCCGTTCTCGTGGCCGTTCTCGTGGCCGTTCTCGTGGCCGTCTGCGTGGCCATCCACGTCGGGCGACTGTGGCGACTCCAGTGGAGCGGGCGTCTTATTGGACACCTGCTCTGCCCTGGCCTCCGTCACCGCCTCGGCCACCTGCTTCGGGGCGTCGCCGGGCAAGATCACCGGCGGCGTCTCTGGCGGGATATTCGGCTGGATGTCTGGCGCGGGAATCGAGCGCGTGGCCACCTGCCGTCCGCCCCGACCGGGAACGAAGATGTGGATGCGCAGCATACGCTCGCGCCGTCGCTCCTCATCGAGATTGCGCTGGCGGGCTTTCATCAGATCGGGCAGGGCGACCATGCCCATCAGCTTGTCGGGATGATGGCGGTCGACCACCGGCAAGCGCGTGTATCCTGTCTCGGTCATGCGATTGACCGCTACGCGCAGGGTGTCGTCCAGATAGGCGACGATGGGGTCGCGCTTCACAAAGTCGTCGAGGGTATGCTTGCTGCTGACCTTTGCGCCGTCTGGAACGCTGGCGTTGGCCTCGTGCATAAGGCGCTGCAGGTCGGCGCGTGTTATCACCCCCGCCAGATGATCTTGCGCGTCGATGACGGGCAGCAGCGACTGCCCGCGTGGCCGCCCGCCGTTCCTGAGCGAGCGCATCAGCTCGCGCATCGAGGCGTGCGCTGGTAGCGCGACGATGTTGGTGCGCATCGCCTCGCGCACCAGCATCCGTTCAAGCGGATCCACCATCAGCTCATTGCTGACATGGAAGCCACGGCGCGCCACTTTCTCCGTCAGGATGGAGCGCTTGAGGGCCAGCACCATCACCAGATGCGCCACGCCCACGGCGATCATTAGCGGGATGATGGCGTTGACGTTGTGGGTCAGCTCGAAGGCGAAGATGACGCCTGTCAGCGGGGCGCGCATGGCGGCGCCCAGCACAGCGGCCATGCTGATGAGTGACCAGAACCCCAGCCCGCCGTTGGGCAGGAAGTAGCTCTCCAGCCCACCCAGCGCGCCGCCGATCAGCAGCAGCGGCGCGATGATGCCGCCCGAGGTGCCGGAGCCGAGCGAGATCATCCAGATGATGGATTTGATGATCAGGAATCCGAAGATGACGTCGCCGGTGATGTTGCCGCGCAGCATCGAAGCGATAGAGCCATAGCCCACGCCCAGCGCCGCCGGATAGATCAGCCCGCCGACGCCGACGACGAGACCGCCGAGCGCGGGCCACCACATCCAGTGGATCGGCAGGCGGCGAAAGGTGTCCTCGACGAGGTAGATGCCCTCGGTCATCAGAATCGCCAGGCCGCTGGCCAGCAGGCCGACGAGGATGCAGCCCGCGTAGCCGCCCACGCCGAGCGCGGCTGCGCTGGACTGCATGGGGAAGATGGGCGGCGGCGCGATGATGTAGTAGCGCACGGCGGCGGCGGTGGCGCTCGCCGCGATTACTGGCATCAGGCTGCGCGGCTTCCACTCAAAGAGCAGCACCTCCGCGGCCAGCATCACCGCCGCGACAGGCGAGCCGAACGTGGCGGACATGCCGCCCGCCGCGCCCGCTACCAGCAGCGTCTTGCGCTCGACACTGGCCAGGCGAAAGAGCTGCGCGATCATCGAGCCGAACGAGCCGCCCGTGACGATGATCGGCCCCTCAGCGCCGAACGGGCCACCTGAGCCAATCGAGATGGCTGAGGAGACCAGCTTCAGCACGGAGACTTTCGGCTCGACGCGGCTGCCATTCACCAGAATCGCCTCGATGGCCTCTGGAATGCCATGTCCGCGAATGCGCTCAGAGCCATAGCGCGCCATCAAGCCGACGAGGATGCCGCCACCGATCGGCACAAGCACTACCAAAATGCCAAGGTCGTTGCCAGCCGGTGAGATGAGAAGGAAGCTCCAGCGCTGAAAGAAGAAGAGATTGGTAAACAGCCCGATGGCGCGCAGGAGGATGAGAGAGATCACTGCGCTGGCCGCGCCGATGACCACGGCGAGGGCCGTGATGAAGATCACGCGCGGGGAGGTTGTAAAATCGCTCAGTTCACCAGTAGAATTGTCGCGCTCATCCTGATTCATGGATTCGATGAAGCGGCGCCAGAGTCCGGCGCTGCGGCGAGGGGCGGCGAGGGGATAGGCGGGTTCCTCATTGGCGCGCGCCTGCATACAAATCGCCTCCTATTGCCTGATCGTGCGCCATCGCCCAGGGTTGGCGGCTCGCGGAGACGGCTTCTGGGGGTGGGTGGTCGCTTACATATTTTTGTGCTGGCGCGGCGCCTCTCCTGCGAGGTCTGCTACGGCTTCATGATGTCCAGGCTGCGGCGACGCCAGCGATCCTATCTCGCATGTACCTTGCCATCACTGTTCGCACCCTTGCGGGCGAAAACATATCACGTTACGTCAGTACGTCATGTAGCATACGCCAGATTGCGTGCTCGTGACTAGCCAGAGGGCCGCTGGCCGGGCAAGATGTCCTAGCCCGTGCGGCCCGCCTGTTTGACCGCAATTGTCGGGCGTTCATACAATGGCACAGGTGTTCAGTGTGCGGATGTGTCAGGCTATTGTCCTATCGTAGAGGATTCTGTGGATGACGAATCCGGTTGCTCCACATCCTACGAGGGTGGGGGTGTTGCTTTCCAGGAGCACAACGACCGGTTGGCTCGACTGGATGCACGGCGAAATGTGGTTGTTTGAGGACGGAATCTTGCGGATTCCCGTTGGCTGGATACAGACCATTCTCTGCGTGGGCTACTTCTTCAATCCGCAAAAGCAAGTGACACGATCATTTACCGCCGACGATTTCGCCCGACTGCTCTCCGACAGGCGTGTTCGCTGGATACCGAGAGACAAGTTGGCGAGCGCAGAGCTACGGCACACCATTGGCGCGGATGAGTTGCGCGCGCAACTGATTGATGGCCAGCAAGTCCAACTCCTTTGGCTGCAACAAGATGGAGCCTATTATGCGCTTCAGCAGCCGCTCTGGCAGTGGGTTGGACACTGGCTGACGGTCATCGATTGATACAGTAGCGACCTGTGGCTAGCTGAAAGAGGAGGCGCGAGGCATGAGCCAGACGATCAAGCCGCCAACGGCCTCGCCCGCCCGCGATCCGCGCGATTCGCGGGACGACTCCGATGCAATCACACAGCTTCCCCTCTCCGCCGCCGAGCCAGCCGAGCCGGAGGTAGCGCCCTATACCATCCACCTGCCCGGCTTCGATGGTCCGCTCGACCTGCTACTCCATCTGATCGAGAAGAATCAGATGGAGATCACCAGCGTCTCGCTGGTGGCCGTCACCGATCAGTTCGTCGCCTACCTGCGCACGTGGGATGAGCCGCCGCTGCCGCGCCTGGCGGAGTTCGTGGCGATGGCCGCGCGGCTGCTGCTCATCAAGTCGCGCAGCCTGCTGCCGCGCCAGGCCCGCGCAGAGGGCGCCGACGAGGACGACGATCCGCTGGACGACGCCGAGGCGCTGGCGCAGCGTCTGCGCGAGTATCAGTTGGCGCGCGAGATCGCGCGGTCGCTGCGGGCGCGCGAGCTGGCGGGGCTGCAAACGTTCTCGCGCGCCACGCGCCTGGTGGATACCGATCTGCTGCTGACCTGGGCGCCACCGAAGCTGGTGGGGCTGAATGTCAACGCGCTGGCGGCGGTCTTCAAGCGCGTGCTGACGGAGCAGCGCTTCTCGCAGCCCGAGCAGATCCCGCTGCCGCTCGTTACCGTCGCCGAGAAGATCGACGAGGTGGAGCAGATGCTGGCCGAGCGCGGCCGCGTCACGCTGGAGGAGACGCTGCTGAGCGCCACCTCGCGCTTTGCCGTGGTCGTCACCTTCCTGGCCGTGCTGGAGATGTGGCACCAGGGGCGGCTGGCCGTGCGGCAGGAGACGCTCTTCGGCCCGGTCGAGATTCTGCCCGGCGCGCGCTCGTCCCTGCGCCCACGCGGCCAGAGCGCCGACGATGGCGCCGCTGAGGAAGCCTACACCCCGGCGGTCAGCGAGTTCGATCCACCGCCCATCGCGCCAGAGCCGAAGCCGAAGCGCAGACGGGCCAGGGCGCAGGACGTGTCGGAGGAGCAGTAACCATGACCACGCCCGCCGCCCTCACCCTCAGCTACGCGCATGACGCTGATCCGAACGAGCGCGCGACGGGCGGGCAATTGCTGGCGCTGCCGAGGTCACGCGCATCTTCACCTTCTGGCGCGGCGACCACTACCACGCCATCTATGCGGCGGTGATGGATGATGGCACGGCCATCGGCGAGATCGTCACGCGCTGCGTGGGGCTGCCGTAGCGGAAGGCATATGCGCGGCTCAGAAGCAGCAATGGGCCGAAGCGCCAGCGCGCTCCTGTGATGTAGGGAGCGACCCGGAGCCTCGGCCCATGTCCGCGCGCATGACGCGGAATGCGGGCGTTACTTGTCCTGCGCAGGAACGGCGCGAATCTGCTCGTCGGTGATCTGCTGATCAGCGTGCTTCGTGTTCGCGTGGGCGCGCCCCTTCGCAAAAAGTTCCTCGTCGTTCTCCGCCTCGAGTTGCTCGTGGCAGAGTGGGCATTCGGCAACGCGCATGATGGCTCCTTTCGCCTCGACAACAGGGTATCCAGGTGGACGATGAGTGTGCATAGGAGCGCGCTACGCCTATGTGTGTGTAGCGCACGCTCTCCGAAAGCAGTATAGCCAATGCCGCCTCGTCGGTGAAGGTAGCTGGCTACCACTGCTCAATGCCTTGGAGCGGGACACGGCCTGCGACCACTTCAGCGCGACAGTCCCAGCAGACTGAGCGAACGCAGCCAGGCGGCGCGCCTCAGCGCCGCTCGCGCCTCCTCACGCCTGCGCCAGACGCATGGCGCCCTCCACCACCGCGTCCAGCGGCGCAGCGGTATTGATCTCGTGGGTGGCGACGCGGCGCAGCAGTGGCTCGACCGTCTGTATCAGCCCCAGCGTGCGCGCGACCTCTTCGGGCCGCTTGCCATAGGGATTGGTCGTGCGTGTGGCCAGTCGCTCCACGACGACCTCGGCAGGCGCGCTTAGCAGGATGATGAGGTCGAACTGCGGCAGGAACGCGCGCATATTCGCCGCGCAGCCGCCCAGGAAGAGGATGTCGGCGACCTCGGCGGCGAGCAGCGCCTGGATGCGATCCTCGCGCCAGACCCAGTCGCGCCTCGCTTCGACAGGTGAGCCGGGGATGTCATCGTCGGGGCTGACCGCGACCCACTCGGAGTACTCGTCGCAGTCGGCGTCCACGGCATGGTAGCCGCGCGCAGCCAGCGCCGCGATGACACTGGACTTGCCCGTCCCCGACATCCCCGTCAAGAGGATACGCTTCACGATTCCGGCGGTTCCTTCCAGGTGAAGCGGGTCGCGTCGGCCAGCGCCTCATCGGTATCCGTCCAGGCGCGCGCCGTGCGCGGGAGCACCTGCATGATGCCGTCGGTGGCTGGCTCCGGGGCAAATTGACCATACTTGGCGTTCCATGCCGCTACGATGCGCTCGCCCAGCGCAGCGTCCGTCACGGTATCCGCCGCCGTGCCCTCGACGATCACCACGTTGTCGCCGCTCTCCAGATGCACGGCAATGGTGGGGTTGGCCGCCAGGTTGCGCGCCCAGCGTGTCGTCGGGATGCCGCTGACGTAGAGCGCGCCCTCCACCCAGACGCCCCAGACCGGCGTCACATGCGGGCGTCCATCGGGGCGCGTCGTCGCCAGCCAGTAGTTCCGCGACTCGCGCAGCCGCCCCTCGACAAACTGCCAGCTCAGCCGCGGGCCGCTGCCGTTGCTGATGCCATAGCCCTCCGGCGCCTGCGGGCGGTCAACGTGTGGTTGCTGCATCGTCATCATCTCCTTGATGGGCGTACTCGTGCCACCTCCTTCTAACGCTGCGGCGGAAAAACGGTTATGCTCCAACGTCCGCGCCGTATAGCTCCCCTCTCCCGCAAAGCGGGGGAGGGGCTGGGGGTGGGGGCCTCACACCAATTGGCCATCCGAGATCGTCAGCACGCGGTCGGCGCTGGAGACGACGACCGGGTCGTGCGTGGCGACCAGCATCCCAATGCCCTGCTCATGCGTGATGCGCTGCAACAGCGCGGCGATCTCGCGTCCGGTCGTGGAATCGAGGTTACCGGTCGGCTCATCGGCGACGACGAAGCGCGGCTGGTGGGCCAGCGCGCGCGCCAGCGCCACGCGCTGCTGCTCGCCACCGGAGAGCTCCAGCCCGCGATGCCTGGCGCGCGGCCCCAGATGCACCATCTCCAGCGCGGCCTGCGCCAGCGCCACGCGCCGCTGCGGCTCGATGCGCGCCAGACGTAGCGGCAGCTCGGTATTCTCCTGCGCCGTCAGCAGCGGGAAGAGGTGCGCGTTCTGGAAGAGGATGCCCACCTGCTCGCGCCGCAGGATGGCGCGCGCCGTCTCGTTCAGCCGCGCCAGATCGTGTCCCAGCAGCGTGACCTGCCCCTGCGTCGGCGAGTCGATGCCCGTCAGGATGTTGAGCAGTGTCGTCTTGCCAGAGCCAGAGCGCCCGCGCAGCGCCACCATCTCGCCCGGCTGCAGTTCCATCTCGATGCCCCGTAACGCGCGCACGACGCCCCCGCCCGCCTTGAAGTCGCGCGTGAGGCCGTGTCCGACCACGATCGGCGCGGCCACCTCCGCGCGCTCTGGATTTGTCATCGCCATACTCACGACTCCTCTTCGGTTGGCGCCGGATAGCTGGGCGCGGGTGGCGGCGGATAGGCGGAAGCGGCTGTTTCCTCGGGCCAGATCTCCACGTGGTCGTCGAAGATGCGCACATCGGCGCGCCCATTGAAGGGCACGCGCGCCACCGCCTCATGCGGCAGTTGCAACCGCCCCACGCGGTCGATCAGGATGGACTCGCGGTGCGTCTCGCTGGGCAGGCCGATCACCGCGCTGGCGGCTGCCGCTCCAGCGACCGCTCCAGCAGCGGCCAGTGGCGCGTCGCGGCGCACCGTCTCGGTGCTGGTGCGGCCATCGCGGATGGCGATGGTGCGGTCGGCCCCCGACGCCACATTGATGTCGTGCGTCACGATCAGGATGGTCAGCGCCAGTTCGCGGTTCAGCTCGCGCAGCAGCTCCAGCACCTCGCCCGCCGTTGTCGAATCCAGCTCGCCGGTCGGCTCATCGGCCAGCAGCAGGGTCGGCGCGTTGGCCAGCGCCACGCAGATCGCCGCGCGCTGCTGCTCGCCGCCAGAGATTTGATGCGGGCGCTTGTCGCCCAGCGCCGCGATGCCCGTGCGCTCCATCAGTCCGCGCGTGACGCTGTTGCGCGTGCGAGCGTTGACGCCGCCGAGCATCTGCGGCAGCGCGATATTCTCGGCCACGCTCAGCTCTGGCAGCAGATTGCGTCCCGACTGTTGCCAGACATGCCCGACGGTGAAGCAGCGGTAATTGGTGCGTTGCAGATCGTTGATGCGGGTGAGATCGGCGCCCGCCACCACGCAGCGCCCGGCGCTGGGCGCATCGAGCGCGCCGAGCAGGTTGAGCAGCGTGGTCTTGCCAGAGCCAGAGGCGCCTACCAGCGCCACCATCTCGCCCGGCGCGATCTCCAGATCGAGCCCTTGCAGCGCCACGACCTCCACATCGGTCGCCGAATATATCTTGACCAGGTTCTCGCACGTCACCAGCGCATTGTCCATGCGGATCATTCCCTCCCCTCGCGGCTAGTCTTCGTTCAGGCGCAGCGTCTGGCCGAGCGAGAGCCGCGCCAGCGCCGACATCGTCAGGATGAGCGCCAGGATGCAGATGACGACCAGCGCCGCCAGCGCCAGCCCCAGCGTCACGCCTGGGACGACCACCTGCGCGGGCGGCACATTGGGCGTCCGCGTGAAGTTCCCGCTGGTCGCCAGCTCCACGAAGATCAGCATGGGCAGCGCCGTCAGCGCCAGCACCCAGCCCAGCAGGATGCCCAGCGCGCCGCCCGCCAGATAGACAATCGCCTGCTCCCACACCAGCATGCTGCGTATCTGAGGCGGGGTAGCGCCGAGCGCGCGCAGCACGGCGAAGTTGACCAGTCGCCCGCGCGCATTCAGCCACGAGCCGACCCAGATGCCGACCAGCGCCAGCAGCAGCGCGGTGGCCGCGCCGATCAGCAGCGTATTGGCGAACTCGATCTGCAGCGGATTGTTGCGATCATCGTCGATGATCTGGCGCGTATCCTGCAGCGAGGCCAGCGCCAGCGCGCCAGAGCCGAGCGCCTGGCGCACGCTGGCCAGTGAGTCGGCGTCGTCCTTTGTGGCCAGCCAGACCGCGTTGGGCGTCAGCGAGATGGTGTGCGCCGGGGTCGTCAGGTCATGCTGATAGGCTGAGGCGAAGCTGGCATAGTCGGCCAGCACGCCGCCCTGGCCGTCGAATCCAGGCCCCTGCCCCGGTTGATAGCTGCCATAGACCGCCGGCAGATGCGCCACATGTCCGATCGCGATGAAGCTCATGCTGTTGAACCGCGTGTAGCCCGGCGGTTGCAGCGAGAACTTCGTGCCAGGCGACAACTGCATCGCCTGCCACGTCGAATCGTCCACCAGCGCGGGCACGGCGTCATTGGTGATGGCGTTGGGGCGCGCCGCGTCGAACTGTGACATCAGGCTGCTGAGGGGCTGCGCGCTCTCGATCTGCGACCACCGCGCGCTCTGCGCGAAGGTCGCGGCGTCCACCACGATCAGCTTGATAGGGAAGCTGCCTGCGGCGGGGCTGGGGCTGATGTCGGCGGTGTAGCCGACCGTCGCGGAGGTGACGCCGGGAATCTGGGCATAGCGCGCCTCCAGTTCTGATGCGCTCTGCTTGCCCACCTGGGCAGGCGTCAGGCCGCCAGTGAAGTCCGCGCCGGTCTGGTACGACGCCACGTCCACCAGCCGCTGCGCCTGCGATGCGCTGTAGACCAGCGTGAAGAGCGTGAAGCCGGTCGCCAGCGCCAGCAGCAGCGTCATGCGGATGGGCTGCTTGGGCGCGCGGGCCATCTGGGTCAGCGCCAGCACCGCGGTGGCGCCGCGTGCGCGTGTCGCCAGCCGCGAGCCCAGCCCCAGCGCCAGCGGCAAGAGCCGCAGGAAGAGGAACGCCGCCGCGATCAGCATCAGCAGCGAGGCGATCAGCGCGATCGGTGAGAGGATGAGCTGGATGGTCGCGCTGACCTCCCGCACGGCGATGCTATACGCGATGTAGCCCAGCAGCGCGATGCCGCCGAAGATCAGGTCGAGGTTCAGGCGCTGCCAGAAGGGCTTGGTGGTCGTGCGGGCGTTCTCGCGCCGCA
>DATAED010000465.1:0-22430 GCA_036258195.1 Ktedonobacterales bacterium | reverse complement strand
GCAGGCATTCGCAGCGGCGATCACGGCCAGGGATCGCGAGGAAATCGCCGGGCGCTTCGGCGTGCTGCTGGCGCGCAATCTGTCTGGCTCCGCCCAACGCTATGATCCGCTCTCGCCCCAGCGCGAGACAGCGCCACGACTGCCAGAGCGGCTGGCCGCGCTGGGCTATGTGATGCGCCCATTTGGCGAGGTGGAGGCGATACTGCCGCCGCTGCGCGAGGTCGCGGCGGGTCGTCGGCTGCTCAGCGTGGTGAAGCCGCCCGATGCCAGGGACGATGAGCCAGAGCTTCCGCACCGCTGGGTGACGCTGGCAGAGTACCAGATCGCACGCAATCCAGTGACGGTGGCGGAATACGCCTGCTTCGTGCGGGCAACGGGACGCGAGCCCAAGGGATGGAAGGAAGCCGGGCAGCGGCTCGACTGGCGCACGCAGCTCACGCGTCCCAATCATCCAGTCGTCTGCGTGAGCTGGTACGACGCGCGGGCGTATGCGGCATGGCTGGCCGAGTTGACTGGCGACCACTGGCGACTCCCCACCGAGGCCGAGTGGGAGTCGGCGGCGCGATGGGACGACGCGACGCAGCGGCCACGCACGTATCCGTGGGGCGAGACGTTCGATGCGGCCTATTGCAACTGCGCGGAGGCCATCGGGCTGACGACGGCGGTGGGATCGTATCCGGAGGGGGCCAGCCCGTGCGGCGCGCTCGACATGGCGGGCAACGTCTGGGAGTGGACGAGCAACCTCGCAGGAGATGGCTCCGGCGACGCGCGGCCCGACGGCGAGCCAGCCGAGATCGCCACGCTACGCGGAGGTTCGTGGTTCAGTGGGCCAGCCGACGTGATGGGCGCCACGCGGCGCTCCTATGCGCCCAATGGCTACAACCCGGCGATTGGCTTTCGGCTGGTCAGCATCCCATCGGCGGTTCGGACAGCCCGCTAGCTGATGGGTGTGATGGGCCAGGCCAGCACATCGAGCCGCTCGGCGTAGTGCAGCAGTGGCGCGGTGTCGGCCAGCGTGATGCCATGCGACTGCGCGAGGGTATGCTGCTGAATCTCAGCCTCGGCGGGCGCGAGACTCCACGGCGCGTGGGTGATGTCGCCACGCATCAGCCGACCGCGACGGGTGCTGGTATAGAGGGCGTAGCGGGCGGTGAGCCAGTCTTCCAGTGAGCCAGGCGCCGCAGGACGCAGCGCACTGCTGGGCCGATAGGAGGCGCGGAACACGCCAGGCGCCGCGCGCGAATCGGTGCGCTCGACATGGTAGCGGACGACCGGAGTGGAAAAATCGCAGTCGAAGCGCGCATTCAGGTAGGGTAACGAATACCAGCGCCGCGCCACCTCTACCGTGATCGGATTGTCGGCATCCAGACTGAAGAAGTAGACGCCGGGCTTGCCGCCAACTGTCACATAGGTGCGCACATTGATTTCGAGCAGCCGCATGAACGGTGGGACGTCGGGCAGCCCGCGAATGCTGAGGTAGGGCATACGAAACGGCACGACCCCGACCCACGCTTCACCCTCCCAGGTATCCAGCGTGAGGCCGCGCGGCAGCAGCGCCGCCAGGCCTGCCGCATTGGTAGGCCAGTGGGCGAAGAGCAGATCGCTCCAGACTTGCCGCATCGCCCAAGGCCGGCCTGGAATAGGCCATGGGCGATGCGACGATGTGCTCAGAATGTCGTCGGCGGTCATCATGTGACGCGCTTTCATCTCATGATCCCGCCTCAACGTCCATGGCACATCTTGTACTTCTTGCCACTGCCGCAGTAGCACGGGTCGTTGCGCCCAATCTTCTGCATGCCACCGCTCGACGCGGCTCCAGCGCTCGATGTTGCGACCGGGCCACGAGGCGTGGGACGGTTTGCGCCGCTTGGCTGGGGGCGCTGGCCCTTGTGCTGGCTATTTCCGCCGCCGCCGCGTGCGCCGTTCTGCTTCGGCCCGCCCTGCTGCGTCTTTGCTCCATTCGCGCCGTTCCCAGCGCCGCCGTTGTTCGCGCCACCGCCGCCGTTCGCGGGCGCGGATGGCTTGAGAGCGCCGGGGATGGCGCGATTTGGCGCCGACGCCTCAGCGACCGCCTGCGCGATGGCCGAGGAGACGTTGCTGCGCGGGCGGGCGCCCGCATCCACACCAGGGTCGCGATAGGCGCTGGCGCTCTCGATCTCATCCACGTTGGTCTGCATGCCACGCGGCAACGCCTGCTGTGGTGGCGGGGGAAGCGTGATCTGCACGGGCGCGCGCAGGGCGTACTCCGCTACGGTGCGCTCTACATCGATCTTGAATTTGTCGAAGGCCTCGTAGCCCTCGCGCTTGAACTCGACCAGCGGGTCGCGCTGAGCCATGCTGCGCAGCCCGATGCCCTGTCGCATGATATCGAGACGGTCAATGTGGTCGCGCCACATGCTGTCGAGCACCGTGAGCAGCACCGTGCGCTCGAACTGGCGCATGTAGACCTCGCCCGGCTCGACCGCGTTGTGGTCATTGGCCGCCTTGATGACTTCCTGCTCTTTGGCCTCGTACTTCGCCACGGCGGCGGCGGCGACGGCGTCGGAGAGCGCCTGGCGCTTGAGCCGATTGATATCGTCGGGGAGCTCATCGGCGGGGATGGCTACCCCCCACGGCTCCAGCATCTTATCGATGGCTTCGAGATCCCAGTCTTCGGGCAGGTTGGCCTGGGTCTGCTCGTCCACGCGACGGCGCGCTTCATGGTCGATCATGTCGAGGATGCGGTCGTGCATGTTCTCGCGCTCGAGAATCGCGCGACGGTCGGCGTAGACCACCTCGCGTTGGGCGGCGATGACGTCGTCATATTCGACCACGTTTTTGCGGATGTCGAAGTTGTGCGCCTCGACCTTGGTCTGTGCCTGCTCGATCATGCCGGTGACGGCCCGACTCTCGATGGGGGTCTCATCGTCCATGCCGATGCGGGTCATGATGCCCGCGACGCGGTCGGCGTTGAAGCGGCGCATCAGCTCGTCTTGCAGCGAGACGAAGAACCGCGACTCGCCGGGGTCGCCCTGGCGTCCGGAGCGGCCACGGAGCTGATTGTCGATGCGGCGCGACTCGTGCCGCTCAGTGCCGACGATGTAGAGCCCGCCTGCTGCGATGACCTTGTCGCGATCCTCGTCACAGCGGCGGGTGGCCTCTTCCATCGCCTCGGCGCGGTCCTCCTCGGTGGCGAACTCCGGGTCGATGCCGCGCTCCTGCAGGATGTCGTCCACCTCTTCTTCCGGATTGCCACCCAGCTTGATGTCGGTGCCACGGCCCGCCATGTTGGTGGCGATGGTGATGGCGCCGCTACGCCCTGCCTGCGCCACGATGTGCGCCTCACGCTCGTGCTGCTTGGCATTCAGCACGGAGTGCTCCAGCCCCTCCTGATCGAGCATCTCGGCGAGCATCTCGGAGGTCTCGACCGAGGTGGTGCCGACCAGCACTGGCTGCCCAGCCTCGTGCCGCTCGCGAATCTCCTCCACCACTGCGCGGAACTTGCCCAGCTCGCTGGAGAAGATCAGGTCGGGCTGGTCGGCGCGCGCCACCGGTCGGTGGGTGGGGATGACGATGACGTCGAGCTTGTAGATTTTGTTGAGCTCTTCGGCCTCAGTGATGGCCGTGCCTGTCATGCCTGAGAGCTTCTCGTACAGGCGGAAGTAGTTCTGGTACGTGATGGTCGCCATCGTGTGGTTCTCGCGCTGAATGGCGACGTGCTCTTTCGCTTCGAGCGCCTGGTGCAGGCCCTCGCTGTAGCGCCGCCCCGACAGCACACGTCCGGTGAAGTCGTCGACGATCAGCACCTCGCCATCGCGCACGATATAGTCTTTGTCGCGCTTGAAGAGCGCGTGAGCCTTGAGCGCGTTCTCCAGGTGGCGCGTCAGCTCCATGTCCTCATAGATATTGGAGACGCCGAGCAATCGCTCCATCGTGTCGATACCGTGATCGGTGATGGCGACCGTGCGCCCTTTGAGGTCGATGACGTAGTCGTCCTCTTCCTTCAGGCGCGGCGCGAGACGCGCGAACTTGTTGTACAGCTCGGCGGACTCCTCGCCCTGGCCGGAGATGATGAGCGGGGTGCGCGCCTCGTCGATCAGGATGTTGTCCACCTCGTCGACGATGGCGTAGTGCAGATCGCGCTGCGAGACGAAGGAGAGATCTGGCACCATGTGGTCGCGCAGGTAGTCGAACCCGAATTCGCTGTTGGTGCCATAGGTGATGTCGGCCTCGTAGGCGGCCCGTCGCTCTGGCCCCTGTGGCGTCTGGGAGTTGAGGATGACGCCTACGTTGAGGCCAAGCGACTCGTGGATGCGGCCCATCCAGTCGCGGTCGCGCTTGGCCAGGTAATCGTTGACGGTGACGACATGGACGCCCTTGCCCGTGAGCGCATTCAGGTATGATGGCAGCGTCGCGACGAGTGTCTTGCCCTCGCCCGTGCGCATCTCGGCGATCTTGCCCTCGTGCAGGACAACGCCGCCGATGATCTGCTCGTCATAGTGGCGCTGACCCAGCACGCGGGAACTGGCCTCGCGCACGACGGCGAACGCCTCGGGCAGCACATCGTCGAGCGACGCGCCGTTCTCCACCTCCTGCTTGAGCTCGGCAGTGATGCCCTTCAGTTCGCCATCGTCCAGCGCCTTCATTTCGTCGGCGAGCTTATTGACGTGATCGACGATGGGGCGAATACGCTTGAGCTCGCGCTCGTTGGGGTCACCAAACACGCGGTTCAAAAAGCTCATGGCTGTTGTATCTCTCTTGGGGCGACGATTGGCGCGCATGAAGACACGTTCAACGTCGGCGCACTGACGAACTCTGCTCTCGCCCACGCGGTCGCTTGCGCGCCGGGCGCTCCAGTTGATTATACCATCCAGCGGGGCGCCGGGCGTTGGCAACGAGGACGTTGCGATGCGGAACTGTGGCGCTCAGTGGCGTGGGGAGTAGTCACCTCGGCGAGCCGTCACGAGCCGAGCGACCAGCACGAAGAAGATTGCGGTTCCCAGGGCGGCCAGCGCGCCAGAAACCGTCAGCACGTAGAGCGTATTTTGATCTGGCGCAACAAAGGACAGGCCAATAGCGCCAACAAAGGCGCCGATGACGCCGATGATGAGGTAGAGCAGCAGACCCAGCCCGGCTCCGCGCGCCTGACGGTTGCCGACCCAGCCAACGCAAATGCCGATCAAGAGCCACGCGCTCAACGCAGCGATCACACGCAGGCTCCTTCCTAGTGTCATTCCGGGGAGGCGCCGAAGCGCGTGTTCACTGCGCCGTGCTGCGACGCGGCGCCATCAGTGCGCGCATAACGAAGAGCAGCAGAACGGCGCCGATGATGGCGACGATCAGGCTGAGGATGTTCAGACCGCTCAGGATGAACGTCGTTGGTCGCAGCAAGGTCAAGAGGGCGCCGCCCGCGCTGGCGCCGATGACGCCAATCATGATATTCAGGATGACGCCGATCTGGCTGCCCTGCAGCATGTACGCAGCCGCCACGCCGGCGAGGCCTCCGACGACGATCCATGCCAGAATGTCCCACATGAGTTGTATCCTTCTCTCCTCGCGCCTTCCTTCCGGCGCCGACGTTGTGGCGCGTGGGCGCCCGCAATGTCAACACTGGGCTGTCGCATGCGTCATACCAACAGACTCGCAACAGCGCTAGCGCCGACCTCGTGGCGTCGGCTATTGGCAATGGGAGAAAGAGCCAGGATGAACGACACCCAGGCGTTTGATGACAGCCGATTCGTGATCCGCCGATTCTCGGTAGATGATCTGGACGCGCTAGGTTCGCTGCTCCGTGCGGCGCCTGAGACAGCGCGCTATCCGGACGAAGTGAGCCCCGAGGCGCTGGTGGCGCAGTGGAACTGGCCGGGACACGTCCCTGAGCGCGATCGCTGGGTGGTGGTAGAGCGCGCCGACCCCGCGCGCCTGCTGGGCTTTGGCGCGATCTTCAAGCCGCCAACGATGCCGCGGGCCGACCTGCTGGACGTGACTCATCCTGCGGCGCGCGGTCAGGGCATCGGCACGACCCTGCTGCGGCTGGCGCTCGCCGACGCGGCGACGCTGGGCGCGACCGACGCCACGCTCTACGTGAACGATCTCGATGTCCAGGTCGCGATGTGGGCACAGCGGCGCGGTTTCGCGCCCGTCAGCGCGTTTACCGTGCTGGTGGCTGATGGCGCCCGCGCCTTCCCACCGCCCATCTGGTCCACAGGTATGACGATCCGTCCGTGGCGCGGCGCTGACGATCTCGCAACGCTAGTTGAGGCGTCGAATCGCTGCTACGCGGGACTGTGGGGCCATAATGTCACGACAGCGGATGAATGGTCGCGCTGGCTGCCAGAGATGGACACGCGAGGCATCTTCTTCCTGTTCGCTGAGCAGCGCGGGCTGGTTGGGATGGTGCGGGCATCGCTGCGCATGGATGCACAGTCGATGCGCATCCGTGAGGATAAGATGGTGGGGATTGTGGACGCGCCAGGGGTGGTCGCCGAGGCGCGTGGCAAGGGGTTGTACCGTCCGCTCCTGCTGCATGCCATCGCGTGGCTGGCGGAAGAGCGCCCGGATCAGATCAGGGTTGAGTCGTGGGGCGACGACCCCGCTGTGATCGCGCAGTATCGTGACCTGGGGTTCAGCGAGACACGGCGCGAAACGCTGTACAGGCGGACGCTGACGTCTTGACAAGCGCGATGCGAGACTATACGTTTTGAAGCATTGTGGAAGCCGTGGGCGGAAGCTCGTCGCCGTGCGTGAATTTGAGGAGAGCGACTGTGAGTGAGGCGAACTTTCGCATCCTTGGGCTGACGGGTAGCCTGCGCAAAGCCTCGCACAACTCAGGGCTGCTGCGGGTGGCGCGCGAGGTGGCGCCCGATGGAGTCGAAGTTGAGATCGCCGACATCACAGATATTCCGCTGTACAATGATGACCTCAACCACGATGGCGGCCCGGCGGCTGTGCAGGCGCTCAAGCAGCGCGCACGGCTGGCGGGCGCGCTGCTGTTTGCGACGCCGGAGTACAATTATTCGATGACGGGCGTGCAGAAGAATCTGATCGATTGGCTCTCGCGCCCGCTGGACACGACGCCGCTGCGGCACAAGCCAGTCGGCATGATGGGCGCGGGCGGCAGGTTCGGGACGGTGCGCGCGCAACTCGCGCTGCGCCAGGTCTTTGTCTTTACCCAGAGCTACGCCATGATCAGCCCGGAGTTGATGATCATGCGCTCGCCAGAACACTTCGACGCCGAAGGACGCTTGTTGGATGAGGCGCTACGACAGCGCGTACGAATGATCGTTGAGGGGCTGGTGGCGTGGTCGCGCCAGGTAGCCCGTCGTGATGGCGAGAGCGGAGAATAGGCGCGCATGCAGACTCTGGCGATGATCGGCGCGGTGGCGCTCATACTTTTGACACTCTGGGATATCTTCGAGACCATCGTGTTGCCGCGCCGGGTGACGCGGCATTTCCGGCTGACGGGGCTGGTCTATCAGGTGACCTGGGCGCCCTGGGCGGCGATTGGCCGCAGGATTCACTCCTCTGATCGGCGCGAGACGTTCCTCAGCCTCTATGGGCCGCTGGCCCTGCTCGTGCTGCTTTTCGTCTGGGCCACCGGGTTGATCGTCGGCTTCGCCACGATCCAGTGGGCGCTCGGCTCGCACCTCATCTCGGCCTATGGCCACTTCGGATACATTACCGACCTGTACGTCAGTGGCACGACGTTCTTCACGCTGGGGCTGGGCGATGTCGTGCCGGATGCGGGCGCTGCGCGGGCGGTGACCGTGATCGAGGCGGGCGTGGGCTTCGGCGTGCTGGCGCTGGTCATCGGCTATCTGCCCGTGCTGTATCAGGCTTTCTCGCGGCGCGAGGTCGCTATCTCGCTGCTCGACGCCCGCGCTGGTTCGCCGCCGAGCGCGGTGGAGATGCTGCGCCGCCACATGCGCGACTTCGGGGTCGATGCGCTCATGAGCCAGCTCAGCGACTGGGAGCACTGGGCCGCCGAGCTCATGGAGAGCCAGCTCTCCTATCCGTCTTTGAGCTATTTTCGCTCGCAGCACGAGCATCAGTCCTGGCTGGCCGGGCTGACCACAATTCTCGACGCCTGCGCGCTCATCATCGTCGGCGTGGATGGGATTCCGGCCCAGCAGGCGCGGCTGACCTTCGCGATGGCGCGACACGCGGCGGTAGACCTGAGCCAGATGTCTGGAACCGAGCCGGATATGCGCTGCGACTCGCGCCTGCCCGCCGCCGATGTGGAGCGGCTGCGCGAACTGCTGCTGGAAGCGGGCGCGCCGCTGCGCGATGGGCCGGACGCCGACGCCAAGCTGACCGAGCTGCGGCTGCTGTATGAGCCGTACGTCTTCGCGCTCGCGCGCCGCCTGCTGATGGAACTGCCCCCGTGGCTGCCCGGCGACAATGAGGTGGACGCCTGGCGATCCAGCCCGTGGGAGCTGGCGCCGCAGAGTGTGCAGTCGCTGCACATTACGCAATTGCGCACGCTCGAATTTGAGACGCGATGAGTTGTGTCGGCTGGCAGCGGCGCGCTGAAGTGTAGAGAAGGATGACCATGCGATTTGGCGTCAACATGCCCAACTTTGGCGCATTTGGCGACGCGCGGGCGCTGGCTGACCTGGCGCGCGAGGCGGAGCAGCACGGCTGGGATGGCGTCTTCCTCTGGGATCATATCGGCGCGGACTGGGGCGCGAACAATACCTTCGCCGATCCGTGGATCGCGCTGACGGCGATGGCGATGCAGACCAGTCGCATCACGCTTGGCACGGTGGTGACGCCGCTGCCGCGACGGCGTCCATGGAAGGTGGCGCGCGAGGCCGTGACGCTCGATCACCTCTCTGGCGGGCGGCTGATTCTGGGCGTGGGCATCGGCAGCGACTTCGGGCAGGAATACAGCTGCTATGGTGAGTCGCCAGATGACAAACTGCACGGCGCCATGCTGGATGAGGCGCTGGAGGTTATCACCGAGCTGTGGAGCGGCGAGCCTTTCAGCTTCGAGGGGTCGCACTACCAGATTCACGGCGCGCGCTTCCAGCCGACGCCTGTGCAGCGGCCACGCATCCCCATCTGGGTCGCGGCGGTCTGGCCGCACAAGAAGCCGCTGCGGCGCGCAGCCCACTGGGACGGCCTCTGCCCGCTAGTGGACGATCACCAGATGTCGCCAGAGCAGCTACGCGATGCGCTGGCGTTCGTCCAGCCGCTGCTGCCTGCGGGCAAGCCATTCGACGTGCTGGCGTATGGCGGCACGCCGGGACAAGATGAGGCGGCTGAGACGGCGCTGGTCGCGGCCTATCGCGACGCGGGAGCGACGTGGTGGCAGGAGAGCATGCAACCCGACGATACGCTCGACTATGCGCGTGAGCGCATCCGCCGTGGGCCGCCCAAGCTGCCAGCCGCCTGACGTCAGCGGGTCGCGCGCTTGTGCGCTCTGAATAAAGAAAGCGATGTACCGTCTCCATGCAGATATCAGGCTCCGACCCGATGACCATTCAGACACCCTCAGATGCTATCTACGACGCGGTCATCGTCGGGGCTGGCGTCTCCGGCCTGCTCGCCGCCTACGAATTGTTGCGGCGGCGGCCAGGCTCTTCGGCGCTGCTAGTCGATGCTGGCTTGCCGCTGGAGCGACGCAGCGCGCAGGCTGCGCTGGCGATGGGCGGCTATGGCGGCGCGGGGCTGTTTCTGGGCGGGCGGCTCTACTTCGGCGCGACGGCGCTGCCGGTGACGCCGCCTGTCTCGGCGCCCATGCGGCTGCGTCCGGCGCTCAGTGGTGAGGCATTCGTGCGGCGAGCCACCGAGGTCGACGCGCTGCTGCATGACCTTGGAGCGCGGGCGGAGTGGCAGCCGCGACCGCCTGAGCCGCTGGAGCGCGCCATCGCGCAGGCCGAGGCCGCCGGGCTGGAGTACATCACCAGCTATCCCTCGCGGCGGCTGAGCCAGGACGACAAATTCGTGGCGCTGGGGGCGCTGCGCGAGCGGCTGGTCGCGGCTGGCGCGCGGTTCCTCTTCGGCGCGCGGGTAGACGAGGCGCGGCATGATGGCGCAGGCTACCGGCTGGCGCTCTCGCCCGCGTTGGATGGCGCCAGCGAGCCGGTTCTGGCGTCGTTACGCGCACGCACGCTGCTGCTGGCTCCTGGTCGCTATGGCGCCGAGTGGCTGCGCGGCGTGGTGGAGTCGCTGGGCGCCGAGGTGATCGCGCTACCCTCGACATTCGGTGTGCGGCTGGAGGCGCCTGCCGAGGTCTACGCTTCGCTGACCGATGTCAACCCTGATCCACGCCTACAGCGATTGACGCACGATGACGCGCTGATCAAGACCTATGCGACGTGTCCGGGCGGGCTGGTGGCTCCCATCACGCGCTATGGCGCGCTGGTGGCCAGCGGCGTTCCCATCATGCAGCGGGAGCGGCGCGGGCCGACCACGACCGTCGCCATTCTGGCGCAGCCGGGAGTGGAGGGGGCGCAGGGCGCCTGGCGTGGCGGCGAGCGGTGCGCGCGTCTGCTCAATCAGCGCTCGCCAGATCGGCTGGTGGTACAGCGACTGGGCGATGTACGCCGACGCCAGCCTACCAGCGAAGCGGCGCTGGCGGCGAATAGCGTGCGGCCCAGTGATGCGGCGGCCCAGGCGGGCGCGCTACACGATGTCTACAGCGCGGCCTACTGGAGCGCATTCGACGACTTCCTGCGGCGGCTCGATCAACTCGCACCGGGCGTCGACGCCGAGGATACGCTGGTCTACGGCCCCGCCGAGGAGCGCTTCTGGGGCTTCCCGACGGATGGGCTGCTCCAGACGACGGCTCCGGGGCTGTTCGTGGCGGGGGATGGCGCGGGGCAAAGTCAGGGCATCATCCAGGCGAGCGTGTGCGGCCTGCTGGCGGGCGAGGGCATGGCCCAGGCGCTGGTGGCATCCGACGACGTCTAGCTGGTCATCTCGCGCACGATCTCGGAGACGCGCTTGCCATCGGCGAGGCCCTTGGTCGCCTTGGAGGCCAGTGGCATGACCGTGCGGAACTCCTTGCCACGCTCGGCGATAAGCTTCGCCACAAGCTCGCGCACCTCGTCATCGCTCAGGCGGGCGGGCATGTAGCCCTTGAGGATCTCCGCCTCGCGCGTCTCTTTGGCGGCCAGCTCGGCGCGGCCCGCCTGCTGGAAGATCTCCGCCGACTCCAGGCGCTGCTTGATCTGTTTGTCGAGGATGGCGAAGCGATCCTGATCGCTGAGCGCAGCGCGATTGCGGTTGACTTCCTCATGGGTGAAGCCGTCGAGCGCCATGCGAATCGTGTCCATCCGCACCTGGTCGCGCTGGCGGATGGCATCACCGAGGTCGGCGCGCAGGCGTGCGACGACCGCTGAGCCGCCGCTATCTGATGTCGTCATGGTCGTGCTACTTCCTTTGGTCGGATGCGCATATGTGAACAAGCGGGCGCGAGGCCCTGTGCTGCCGATGTAGATGTCGGTCGTGTCGTTGCTGCGACTCGCCCGGCGTCAGACGCGAGGCAAGGCGGGCGCGACTACGAAGGTGTAGGCGGGCTGCTGTGGCGCTGAGCGCAAGCCAGTCGCGGTCTTGGTCGGCGCAGCGGTGGGCGATACAGTGGGCGCGGCGGTGGGCGACGCGGCGGGCGGCTGCGAGATGCCAGCGGGCAGCTTGGGCGTGCTGTAGACGTAATAGCCATACGCCGCGCCCGCGCCGATCAGCAGGGCCATGAAGATCGCCATGAGGCCCTTGCCAAATGCTGCGGCGCCGGATGTCTCTTCTACCTCTGGCTGCGGCATGCCGCGACGCGCGCGAGGATCGCGCTGGTCGATGGCGCCGCGCCGGGCGCCTGGCCCATTCATCGGCTGGTCGCCCCAGAGGCCGCCGCCACGCGGCGACGCGACCGCTGAGCCAGCGCGGCGATTGCGCCCACCAGAGTCGGCGGGCGAAGGGCTGCGCTGGCCGCCTCGCGAGCGAGCGGAGTTCTCCCAGTCATCGCGGGGGCGCGGGGCGCGTCCGGAGGCGCCGCCACGCGCATAGGGGTCAGCGCTGCGGCGGTCGCGGCGCATGGAGGAATCGTCGTCCCAGTCGGGGCGTGAGCGACGCCCGGAGCCAGACTGGTCGGGGCGCGGGCGACGGTCGTAGCCGCTGCGGTCGTTGCGCGAGCCGGAACTGGAGCGCGGGTCATCGTAGTCATTCGAGCGCCCGCGTTGGTACGAACGACCGGACGCATCGCTGTTCGCGCTGGATCCGCGTCTTCGCTCGGCTTGCCCGCGCGGGCGATAATCGTAGTCGCGGTCGTCGATTCCCATGCCCTCCACCTTCGGGGTAGACGCCAGACGCGGTCACAGATGAGGCTGCGCGGTCGGCAGGCGCGCATGCAGAAGTGACAGCGGGATAGGCGTCGTGACATTCACTGGCGAGTGTACCACATCCCCACAAAATGCCCCTCCGCCGGTCCTGCCTGGCGGAGGGGCGCATCGTTGGCTCGGTTGGCAGCGTAGCGTGAGCGTTACTCGTGGTCGGGGTCTTTCTCCGGCTCTTTGCGCTCAGGCTGCACGCCCGCGCCCAGATTGGAGATCAGCCCGCCCAGGCTGACACCCTCGCGCTCCTGTCCTTCGCTGAGGGGAATCTTCTCCAGGTCGGCGCGCAGCCCCCTGGTCGCCTCGCCGATCTGCGCGGCGCTGGCGCCCACACCACTCAGCACGATGCCATCGAAGCCGAGTCGTACCAGCGTGCGGGCCGCGCGCAGGTTAGGCATCTCATCGACGACCGCCAGCAGCGGGAAGCGCACCGACGCCGCCAGCAGCGCCAGCCGTGTGAAGTCGCGGATGGACTGCTTCGGCAGGTCGCGCATGCCGACTGGCAGGGTGATGAGCGCGGCCTGCGCAGGCAGCGTGTTGGCCATGCGGTAGAGCAGCAGATCCATCTCGCTGACCGGCGCGGAGAGCGTTACCACGCGGTCGAAGTGCTCGATCTGATCGTAGAGCGGGGCAGCCTGCGCGTCGGCGCCGAGTAGCAGGAAGCCCGCGCCAGCCTGTTGCGCGCTGGCGGCCACGTCATCCTCAGCGCCGCCTGCGTAATCCACACCCCAGAGGATGCGGGCGCTCTCCAGCGCGGTCTTGATGGCGTTGATGTCGGCGCCAGGTTTCCATGCTGTGATGATGACAGCGTCGGCGCCCGCCTTGGCGGCCGCCTCGGCGCCCGCGACATCGCTGGCGGCCAGGATCACGATCACCGCGGCTGGGCGCGCCGGAGCGCCAGCCGCCTGCCCACGCCCGAAGAAGCCGAACGAGCTACCTGCGCCCTGCCCGACCTGCTGCAATGTATCGATCAGTTTGCCCATGATTTGTCTCGCACCTCACGAACGCGCCATGCGCGTACTCTCCTATCGTCACCACGCCGCGCACATGCCGCATACCTGGGACTGTGCCTGCGTCTGGTACGCATTATATCAGCCAGCGTGGTCTCGACGGCTTGCGCCCAACAGGTCGGCGCGTCAACGAATCGCGGCGCTCAGCGTTGCGCTGCGAGCAGTTCGTCCAGGTAGCGCGCGACGCCGTCAGCCATATTCGAGGCTGTGATGGCATCGGCTGCGGCCAGCGCTTCCGGGTGGGCGTTAGCGACGGCGACTCCACGTCCTGCCCAGCGCAGCATCGGGATGTCGTTGGGCATGTCGCCGAATGCGACGACCTCGGATGACGCGATGCCCAGCCGCTTGCAGTAGCGCGCCAGCGTCGTGGCTTTATCGATTCCGCTGGCGGAGATTTCGAGGAAGCGCGGGCTAGAGTAGGTGACGACGGCGCGGTCGCCCACGAGCCGCAGCGCTGTAGGATAGAGCTCGTCGGCGGCCCGCTGTGGGTGTCGCGCGATCAGCTTGGTGACAGGCTGACCACACAGCGCGATGGCCTCGCCGAGCAGGTCGCCTTGTGGCTCTGTGAGCGAGCCGAGCGCCAGATAGGCGGGTTCGCAGCCGTAGGCTAGCCCGCGCTCGATGGCAAACGTGACCTCAGGAAATGCCTCGCGCAGCGCGACGACCAGCGCGCAGGCGTCGGCGCTGGCCAGTGGCGCGTGTTCCACCAGTGCGCCGCTGGTGATGTCGTAGACCAGCGCGCCATTGCAGCAGATGGCTGCTCCGCGCAGGCCCACCTCCTCGGCCAGCAGCTTGACGAAGCGCGGCGGGCGCGCTGTGACCTGCACGAGCGCGATACCCGCCGCCTGCACCTTTGCCAGGGTCTGGCGCGTGCGCGCGGAGAGCGAGCGATCGTCACGCAGCAGCGTGCCATCCAGGTCGGTGGCGATGAGCCGCGTCTGATGGGCGGTCTGCTCTCCCAACATCCTTCCCTCCAGAGCCAATGCGGGCCGCGCCGACGATAATAGACGTGGCGGGCTACCTGCGGCCAGTATAGCGCACGAGCCAATGTCGCGGATGGTCTGTGATGCCGCTGTTACACGCCTGCGTCACGGAGTGAGCACGCTGTGATGAGTTTTCCGCACAATTCCGTCATTACGTACTCGTACGTACTGAATCGGGGTTGTCCCGCTAGATCGAGAGGCGCGTCACATGGCATTTCGCTTCACAGTGAACGAGCAGACGTGCATCAACTGTGGCATCTGCATGGACTTATGTCCGGTACGTTGTCTGGACATGACTCGTCCATCCGGAGAGGGTGAATCGGCTCCTGCGAGTGAGCGGCTAACGCCCATCCCCGGACCAAACGGCGAGCGCGACTGGATGATGCTGGCGCCGGCTCAGGTCGCGGTGTGCATCGGCTGCCAGGTTTGCGCTCAGGAATGCCCCACAAGCGCGATCACCATCGAAAGCGCCGTGCAAGCGGTGGTATTCGCGCGCAGGGGGCCAGTCTCGGCGGCGCCCGCCGAGGATGGCTGGAGACCACTGGACGCTTACACCCGCGCTACACCCTCTGAGCCAGGCGAGCAGCCATGGGGCGAGGAGCATTCATGGCGCGTGGCCGAAAAGCAGGAGACGTGGCAGAGCTGGCGCTCGTGGCTGGGCGAGCGCAAAGAAGATCTTCGCGCGCCATGCCAGGCCGCGTGTCCGGTCGGAACAAACGCTGGACTCTATGTCAGTTTGATCGCCGAGGGTCGCTATGATGAGGCGCTGCGTGTCGCCTCCGAAGTCAATCCGTTCCCGTCGATCTGCGGGCGGGTCTGTACGGCGCCGTGTGAGTCAGTGTGCCGTCGTGGTGAATTCGATGCGCCGATCGCCATTCGCGATCTCAAGCGGTTCGCTACCGATCACGGCTCCCCGTGGAAGCGACAGACAGCAGCAACCTCCCGACGCTATCTGGAGAAGGTTGCCATTGTCGGAGCAGGGCCGACTGGGTTGAGCGCGGCGTACTATCTGGCGCGCCGCGGCTACGGTGTGACGGTCTTCGATGCGATGCCCGTTGCAGGCGGCATGATGGCGATTGGCATCCCCGACTATCGACTCCCGCGGGTCGAGCTGGAGCGCGATATCGCCGCCATTCGCGACCTGGGCGTTGAGATCAAGCTCAACACCGCCATGGGGCGCGACATCACCCTGCAAGAGACGCAGACCGAATACGACGCGGTGCTGTTGGCGGTGGGCGCCCAGCGCAGCCAGCGGCTGGACATCCCGGGCGAGGATCTCGATGGCGCCTATCCGGCGACCTCATTTCTCAAGCGGTACAACCTGGATTCAGAAACCACGTTGAGTGGCTCGGTGGTGGTGATTGGTGGTGGCAGCACAGCCATGGACGCCGCACGTTCAGCGCTGCGCGCAGGAGCCACCGAGGCGCACATCTGCTATCGCCGCACGCAGGCGGATATGCCAGCCCAGGCGGAAGAAGTGGTTGCCGCACTGGAAGAGGGCGTTCAACTCCATCCACTGACGGCGCCTGTCAGCCTGATGGGCGACGCGGGAAGCGTCGTCGGGATTCGACTGCAACGCATGGCGCCGGGGGAGCCAGATGCGCAAGGCCGTCGCTCGGTCACGCCGATCGATGGTTCTGAATTCGAGTTGCCAATTGACTACGTTCTCGTGGCGATTGGTGAGGCTCCTGACCCGTCGTTCCTGCCAGAAGGTACGAGCGTTGAGGTGGCCGCCTGGGGTGGGCTGCTGATCAATCCACAGACGTTGGCTACCGGCGCGCCAGGTGTGTTCGCGGCTGGCGACATCACCTACGGGCCAAAGACCGTCATCCATGCCGCTGCGCATGGCCGGCAGGCAGCGAAGAACATCCACGCCTATCTCCGCGGCCTCTCTCCTCGCGACGTGAGCGAGCTGCCTGATGACGAGCCTGAAACGATCTCCACTCTTCCGGTAGGTGGGCACGTCACGATCGACCTGCGCCCCACCCCGCGCGCTGTCATGCCGCTGCGCGAGCGCGGTGAGGCGCGCAACAAGCTGCAGGAGTTCGCGCTTGGATTCGAGGAGCGCCAGGCGCGGCAAGAGGCGTCGCGCTGCCTGCGATGTGATCTCGCATATCTGTGTCCCAGCGTGCGCGTCATCAGCGCACCCGAAGCAACGGCGCTCGACGGCGCCGCAACCTCGTCGATCGAAATCGAGGCCCGCCCCATAGGGTTGGCGCGCGAGTGAGGAGTCGAGCCATGAGTATTACTGACCTGACCAACGCCATCATCTCCGGAATCAACGCGGGTGGCGAGCAGTTTCTCGAAGGAACACTGGCTGCAGTATTGCCGCTTGTCTGGCTGGCAATCCTGGGGCTGCACCTGGGGCGCCCGTACATCCTGGACATGATCGATCGTTTCACGCTTCGCCTGGGCGCCGACTTGCTGTGGCTGGTCTATGTGGCGCTGCGCGATCTGCTCATTGTGTCGGGCGTGGTGATGAGCTTCATGTTCTTCTTCCCGGACGTGGTGGTCACGGATAATCTGCCCATTACTGGCGGACTGGCCGCGGCGACACTGTTCGCTGTATTGCTGATCAAGCTGACTGGCGATCCAGACCACGACGCGAACTTGTTCCGCGCTGTGACTTACCTGCTCGGGCTGGGCGCGCTGCTCTACTTCATCCCGTACATGCTCGGTGTGCAGGCTAACGCCATCGCGGCGGGGCAGCTTGCGAACATCAGCGCATGGATGGTGACGAGTACCAATCCCATCTGGGCGGTGGGCCTCGCCTACGTATCGATCGGCTTGCTTGCCGTCATGGGCGCTTTTGCGACGATCTATGCCATCCGCACTGGCGGACGGGCCGATCAAATTGAAGCGGCGCCAGCCGCCAAGTGATGCGACAGTGATCAATCACCGTGCGTTCGATTCGCGTAGAGAATCAAACGCCTGGAGGGTATGAGCATGAAGCCTGATGATATCGCCACCGCGATCACCAATGCGCTAGTGCAGGGCGGCTCCCAGTGGCTTGTTGCGACGATTGTCGCGTTCCTGCCGGTGCTGTGGACCATGGCGCTGATCATGCACCTGGGACGCCCCTATGTCATTCGCACGCTGCGCCGCTGCGGGCTGCGCCTGGGCGCTGACGTGTGGTGGATGTCCTATCTGCTGATGCGCGACGCGATCCTTTTGGGAACGTTCGCGCTGAGCTGGATCTTCTTCGAGCCGAACATCGTTGCGCAGTCCGCGCTGCCACTGACCGGATCACTGGCTGCGCTGTGCCTGCTGTTGGCGCTGGCGGTAAAGCTGACGCGCCGTGTGGATGACGACATCAACGCCTACCGACTCTCGACAGTGTTCCTGGTCGTCGGCGCGTCGCTCTACTATTTCCCGCAGGTGTTCGCTGTTGAGGCCGCCTCGCAGGTCAATCTGGCCAACCTCGCGTCGTTCTTTACCAGCAATAGCAATGTGAACCTGGCGCTGGGCATCATGTGGGTCTCTCTGGCGGGCGTTGCCCTGACGGGCCTCTACCTGTTCGGGCGAGCGCTCATGTCGGTCAATCGCAAGGCCACCGCGACCATGCCCGCTCCTACGGCGCCCATCCGAGAGAGGGCGCGCGTAGCCTGATAACCCCTGTGGCGCATCGTGACGACGCCCCATACGCGGCCAGAAAGGCTGCATATGGGGCGTCTCGTTGCGAAATGGGGCGCCCTAAGGCAGGCGCACGACTGGCTTGAATGGACTGTGAAACTCTGAGCGCAGCAGATCCATGTATACGATGTCGTAGCGCTGGTCGCCGATGCGCTGCGCCTCGCGCCGCCGACCAAACTCGCGGAAGCCGATCTTCAGATAGCTGCGCATGGCGCGCTCATTGTACGCATACGTCGAGAGCATGATGTTGTGCAGCCCCAGCACGGTAAAACCGTAGTCCACGAGCAGCGTGATCGCCTCGGTACCGAGTCCCTTGCCCCAGTAGTCTTTGCGCCCGATGCTGATGCCTAACTCTGCGATGCCGACCTTCAAATCCATGCCGCGCAGGCTGACGCCGCCCACGGGGGTATCGGTCTGGCGGTCGTAGATGAGGAAGCCAACCCAATCGGGATGCGACTCCTTGGTCTGCCGCTCGTAGTCAGTCTCGAACGCCTCACGCTCGCGCGGCCAGAGCGGGTCGCCCGCCAGCAGCGTGACCTCGAAGTCGTTGTCGCCGCGATAGAACAGCTCGACCTGCTCCTCGCGCGTGCCTGGGCCGAGCGCAACCTTCTCGCCGACGATGTTGTAGACGGGGCGACGCGGCGCGGCGCCGGTGGGCTGCGCTGGTGGCTGTGACATGATGCGCTCCTTTGCTGGTGTGAGATATTGACGGTGTTCAGAGTGCGTCGGTGGCATCGGGCGCCAGCAGCTCTGGCCGCGCGACGCGCACCGGCGTGGCGATGGCGATCAGCGCCAACGCCAGCGCGCCGACGCCCATGCCAAAGAGGACAGCCGGAGCCCCAAGCCGCTGGGCGAGCGCGGTCGTCAGCGCGGCGCCCAGCGCCATGGGGACGCTGCCAATCGTCCAGAAGGCAGAGGTGACACGTCCCAGCAAATGATCGGGCGTCAGCTCCTGGCGCAGCGAGACCTGCAGGATGGCGCGGATGGTATCGCCGAGCGTAAAAGCGGATGCGAAGGCCGCCACGAGCGCGACGGTGGGCGCTGGCCCGATCAGCGCGAGCGCTACCCCGCTGAAGGCGAATCCAGCGATCCAGGTGGCCCCGAAGCCGAAGCGGCGGCGCAGCCACGGCGAGGCCAGTGAGCCGAGAATGGCGCCCACGCTGGCCAGCCCGAGGACCAGGCCGACGGCGCTATCGCCCTCCCGCAGGTCATGCTTCAGGTGGAAGATGAAGAGGTCGACTCCGCCGCCGATCATCAGCGCCTCCAGTGCGGTGAGCCAGGTGATGGCGCGCAGGATGGGCTGATCCCAGAGAAAGCGCGCCCCGGCGATCAGCTCGGCGAGTCGGCTGCTGAGCGCATGCCCGCTCGTTGAGCCCTCGGCTGAGCGATCGGCGCGGGTCATGCGCAGCCGGATGAGCGAGAGCGAGAGGGCCGAGATGGCGAAGCTCGCTGCGTCGCAGCCAATGGCGGCCACCGGCCCGACGCGCGCCGAAACCAGGCCCGCAATCGTCGGCCCGAGCACGTAGGCGACGGCGAAGGTGGCTTGCAGGCGTCCATTGGCGTCGGTGATCTGGTCGCGGTCAACGAGATTGGCCACGGCGGT
The DNA here is from genome assembly GCA_036258195.1 of Ktedonobacterales bacterium. GTDB lineage: Bacteria > Chloroflexota > Ktedonobacteria > Ktedonobacterales > JADMIN01 > JAKAIY01. Next base: position 2,890 of record DATAED010000465.1, on the reverse strand, counting down.
CATGTAGGCGACCTGAAAGCCCATACTGAGCACGGACGCTAGCGCGACGACGGCGTAGATGAGCCAGAACGCTGGCCCGCGCAGCGCCCACCAGAGCGGAATCAGCCCGTACAGCACGAAGCGCAGGCAGTCGCAGACGATCATCAGCCGTCGGCGATCCACGCGGTCGACGATGACACCCGCGAAGATGCCCGCGACGAGCTGGCCAATCCCATTGACGCCAGTGACGAGACCCATCTGCGCCACCGAGCCAGTCGCCTGCAGCACGAGCAGCGGCAGCGCCACCAGCGCGAACGAGTCGCCGAAGGCTGAGAGTGTCTGGCCCGTCCAGAGGATGTTGAAATCCCGATTGCGCCAGAGCCGTGCGGCAGGGCCTGGTGTCTGCGCGGGCGCCGTTGATGGTGGCGCTTGCTCGGTATCCACGGATGTCGCTCACTTTGTAGCCAGGGCGGCGCAGGGCATAGGAAAGCGCCTGAGCGGTGTGCAGTAGAATCCACTGGCCACTCAGGCGCGCTGATGAAGGCGTCGCTGGCTGACCTCGCCCGCGCGCGAACGAGATCAGCGGTTGGCGATGCTAGCCCTCGGAGGATTCGTATTGATCTTTGATCTGCGCGACGATGTTTGCATCGAGCAAGGTACTCGTGTCGCCCAGAACACGCCCCTCTGCGATGTCGCGCAGGAGTCGGCGCATGATCTTGGCGCTGCGAGTCTTCGGTAGCTCGGTTGTGAAGTAGATCTTCTTGGGCCGAGCCAGCGCGCCGATGGCCTGCGCGACATGCTCGCGCAGCTCCGCCGTCAGCGCGTCATTGGGCGCATTGCCGCCACGCGGTGTGACGAACGCGACGATGGCCTGGCCGGTGATCGGGTCGCTGGCGCCGATGACCGCCGCTTCGGCGACGGCGGGATGGCTGACCAGCGCGCTCTCCACCTCCATCGTGCCGATACGGTGACCAGAGACATTCAGCACGTCGTCCACGCGGCCCAGCAGCCAGTAGTAGCCTTCGTCGTCGCGGCGCGCGCCGTCGCCCGTCAGATACATGCCGGGGTAGCGCTCCCAGTAGGTGCGAACGTAGCGGTCGGGATCACCCCAGATGCGGCGCGACATGGCCGGCCACGGTCGCCTGATGACCAGGTTGCCGCCCGTATTGGGTGGCACGCTATTGCCGCTCTCATCCAGGATGTCGGCCTCGACGCCAGGGAATGGCATGGTGGCTGAGCCGGGCTTGGTGGTGGTGATGCCGGGCAGCGGCGTGATCATGATCATGCCGGTCTCGGTCTGCCACCAGGTATCGACAATCGGGCATTTTCCGGCGCCGATGTTCTCGTTGTACCAAATCCACGCTTCCGGGTTGATCGGCTCGCCCACCGTGCCGAGCAGGCGCAGCGACGAGAGATCGTGCGCCTTGGGATACTGGTCGCCCCAGCGCATGAAGGTACGGATGGAGGTAGGCGCGGTGTAGAGAATGCTACAGCGGTACTTCTCGATGATCGCCCAGAAGCGGTCTTTGTCGGGATAGTCTGGCGCGCCCTCGTACATCACAACAGTCGCGCCATTGGTGAGCGGGCCATAGACGATGTAGCTGTGGCCCGTGACCCAGCCAATGTCGGCGGTGCACCAGTAGACGTCGTCCTCTTTGAGGTCGAAGATCCACTCGTGGGTGAGCGAAGTGCCGACGAGATAGCCAGCGGTCGTGTGCATCTGGCCTTTGGGCTTGCCCGTCGTGCCAGAGGTGTACATGATGTAGAGTGGGTGCTCGCTATCGAGGGACTCCGGCTCGACAAACTTTTTGGAGGCGCGGGCGACGGCGTCGTGATACCAGACGTCGCGGCCCTCCTTCATCGTGACTTCGTGCTTGGCGGGGCCAACGCGCTGCACCACCAGCACCTTCTCGACCGTTGGCGCCTCGGCCACTGCCGCATCGGTGATGTCCTTGAGTGCGACGACGTTGCCACGCCGCCAGCCGCCATCGGCGGTGACGACGACTTTGGCCTGCGAGTCGATGGCGCGATCACGCAGCGCCTCGGCGCTGAAACCGCCGAAGATGACCGTGTGCGGCGCGCCGATGCGGGCGCAGGCGAGCAGACCGATGGCCAGCTCCGGAATCATCGGCATGTAGAAGGCGACGCGATCACCCTTGGTGACGCCGAGATCGAGCAGCACGGCGGCGAACTGATTGACCTCGCGATACAGGTCGGCGTAGGTCATGACGCGCGAGTCGCCCGGCTCACCTTCCCAGATGATGGCGGCTTTGTTGCGGCGCCAGGTCTTGTTGTGCCGATCAACTGCATTGTACGAGGCGTTGAGTTTGCCACCTACGAACCACTTCGCCCAGGGGGCATCCCATTCGAGCACTTTGTCCCAGCGCTGGAACCAGTCCAGGCGATTGGCGGCTTCAGCCCAGAATCCGTCTGGGTCATCGTGGGCGCGCTGATAGACCGATGGGTCGCGGACGTTGGCGTTGGCGGTGAACTCCGCTGAGGGCGGGAACCGCCGGTTCTCTTGCAGCAGCGCGTCAATCGTGGTGGATGGTCCAGAGGATCCCTGAGGAGACGACATGTATGCCCCCTTCGCACTCTGCGACGCGAGCCGACACGGGCCGCGTCGGGTGACGCTACAGCGACGGCAATTGCTTCGGGCCGCGCTCAGAGCGCGCTCGATGATGCGACCACTCCCCACGGCTAACGCTGGGGGATTCCTGGGCCGAACACTGCCGCACAGGCAAGCCTGATTGGTCTTACACGTTCGTTGGAGCCTTGGGTGTCGGCTCCGCTCCACAGGCGTGAATTTCCGTCGGCCCGGCGGTATGGTGACAGTCTACCATGAAACAAGAACTCGCTTCCATCCCAGCCCTGGAAGGGCGGGGTCTTCCGCTTGGTTCGATAATACCAG
>DATAED010000464.1:0-13342 GCA_036258195.1 Ktedonobacterales bacterium | reverse complement strand
GGGCGTCCACCAGTGAGCGGGCCGATGCACGGCGCCGCCGATACGCATGATCGCGCGGTTGTCGTACTCGCTGAGATCCTCGTCAGACATCACTGCTCTCTTTGTCGGTACCGCCGAGGGGTGAGGGCGCGCCTCTGGCTCCCCCCTCCTGAGGGAGAGGAGGCTGGAGGGTGAGGTCAGGGCACGATCATCCACTCGGACGAGAGTCTGTAGGGCAGCACACGGATGCTGAGGAAGCGCCCGTTGTGATAGTTGACCTCGCCCGACTGCGCCAGCGGCTCGTAGGTATTCTGAATCTGGACGATGCGCCGCGCAGGCAGGTTGAAGAGCACCACGCCGGTGCGCACGGGCGTCAGGCTGGCCTCGCGAGTGACGGCGTCAAGCACGCGAAAGACGGGCGTCTGGCGCGCGGGCAGCGTATCGAGCTGACTGTGGATGTCGCTGAGATCGTCGGACAGGTTGTGCTCGTCAAAGACCGCCAGCCCCCGCAGCACCGTGGCCCGTAGCCCGCGATCGTAGCGCTCGGAGGCATCGAGCAGGTCGCGCAGGGTAGCCGGGTTGTGTGAGCAGGCAGCAGTGAGCGCCGCCGCCGCCGAGGCGTGCGCCACGAAGCTGACCGTTCCCGCCTCATCCACCACCGTCAGGCGCATATCGTCTAATCGTGCGACATCCATTGACGGGAACTACCTTCCGAGGGGCGCTGACACGCGCTAGCTGGCGGGCGTAGTGGCTTCCATCTTGCGCACGCTCTCGGCGATGGTCGCGGGCAGGTTGGCCTGCGCGGCCTGGCGCGCCACGCGGATGGCGTTCTTGATGGCCTTGGCCTTCGAGCTGCCATGCGAGATGATGCTGACGCCATTCACGCCCAGGATCGGCACGCCGCCGTACTCCTGGTAGTCGAGCTGCTTGCGCACGCGGTCGAAGGCGGGCTTGGCCAGCGCAGCGCCAACCGTCGTGATCGGGCCAGCCGTCAGCTCGCGCTTGATGGTATCGAGCAGCATCTTGCTGAGGCCCTCAGCCGACTTCAGCACGACATTGCCGACGAAGCCGTCACAGACGACCACATCCACGCTGCCCGCGTTGATGTCGCGCCCCTCGATATTGCCGATGAAGTTGAGGCCAATGCCGGGCGCAGCGGCTTTGATGAGCTGGTGCGCCTCCTGCGTGAGCTGGTCACCTTTAGTCTCTTCCTCGCCATTCGAGAGCAGCCCCACACGCGGGCGCTGTGCCCCGAAGACGCTAGACATATAGGCCGAGCCCATCAGCGCGAACTGCAGCAGCCATTGCGGCTTGCAGTCGGTGTTGGCGCCCATATCCAGCACCATCACCTGTTTGCCGCCTGCCGCTGGCAGCACCCCGCCAAAGGCCGGGCGGTCGATGCCCTTGATGCGCCGCAGCGTGAACATGGCCGCCGCCATCACGGCGCCGCTATTGCCAGCGGAGACGGCGCCGATGGCGCGGCCATCGCGCACCAGCTCGTGGCAGAGGGTGATGCTGTTGTGGCGTTTGCTGCGCACGGCCTCGGCGGGGTGCTCATCCATACCGATGACTTCGTCGGTGTGGACGACCTCCAGATCGAGGCCCGTCACGTCGTATTTGGCCAGCTCGGCGCGAATCTGTGGCTCCGGGCCGACCAGCAGCACGCCCATGTTGTACTCGCCTGCTGCCTGCACGGCGCCCGCCACGATCTCCGCCGGGGCGAAATCGCCGCCCATCGCATCGAGGGCCACGCGATTCTGCGCCTCTGGATCGGGCGTAGGGGCCACGCTGCCCGCCGCCTGCTCAGTTGTCTCCGCCACGCCCAGACGCTCCTCTCATCCGACCTGATGCGCCCCGATGCGCTCCGATGCGCCCCGATGCGTCGCGCCGCAGGTCGCGCTCAGCCAATTGTGCGCTTGATGACGGCGACCAGCTTATCCATGTCAAATGGCTTGGTGATCACTTCGATAACCCCGAAATCGTGGCGATAGCGAGGCTCCTCTTGCTTGGCCTCATGCCTCGCTGTGACCACGATCACGGGAATCTGCTTGGTCGCCTCATTCATCTTGAGCAGGCGCAGTTCATCTTCGCCTTCCAGATAGGGCATCATCAGGTCGAGGAGAATCAAGTCGGGCTGTCGCTCGATCACTGCGTCATAGAATCGCAGCGACTGCGTCGCTTTGTAAGTTTCGTATCCCTCGGCTTCAAGCGCCTGCTGCAGCAAGTCGGCGATCGTCGAGTCGTCGTCAGCGACCAGAATTTTCTTCATGTGGCGCCCTTCAATCCCTTGCGCGTCTACTATCGCGAGCGTCTCGGAGCCTGCGAAGGAGTGAACTGCTGCGGGGTCTGGGTTTGCGCACGCGATACACACGTCTCGCTCATGTCCCGGTCGCTGTGCGAGCGTGTCATGCGATCGGCTGGCATACCCTCCGCAGTGTAACGCCATTGTACATCGGGCCTGCGCGGAGCGTCCACGACCGGGGGGATAGGGTCGTCCCGCTGTGGGCCAGGCGCAAGATCACTTCACATCACCGATAGTACTTCTGGCGATAATAGCTGCTGAAAGTCCTGGTTGAGCATCAGCCGATGGCGCTGCGCAGCGCCGCGATGCCGCTGGCCACGCCGCCAGGGACGCCATAGACCGATGAGCCAGCCACCAGCACATTGGCGCCCGCGCGAGCGACCAGCGGCGCGGTGTCTGGCGCGATGCCGCCATCTACTTCGAGGTCGCACGTTCCCTGATGCTGCTGGATCATGGCGCGCAGCCGCTCGATCTTGCCGACCATCGAGGCGATGAAGCGCTGGCCACCGAAGCCGGGGTTGACGGTCATGCAGAGCGCGAGGTCGATGTCGCCGAGAATCTCTTGCAGGGCGGCGAGCGGCGTAGCGGGATTGATGGCGACGCCAGCGCGCTTGCCCAGCGCGTGAATCTGCTGCACGGTGCGATGCAGATTGGGCGAGACTTCCTGATGCACGATGATGATGTCGGCGCCCGCCCGCGCGATGTCTTCGACGTAGCGCTCTGGCTCGACGATCATGAGGTGCGCTTCGAGCGGCAGGCTGGTATGGCGGCGCACGGCCTCCACGATGAGCGGCCCGACGGTGATGTTCGGCACGAATCGCCCGTCCATCACGTCGATCTGGATGCGGTCAGCGCCGCCTGCCTGCGCCTCCTCGACCTGCTGCCCCAGCCGCGCGAAGTCCGCCGAGAGAATCGAAGGTACGATCAACGCCATGCGCCTACACCTCTCACGTTATTCCACGCTATTCCACGCTATGCGAATAGATTGCAGCCACAGCCTACCACAGCGCGCCCCCACCCCCGACCCCTCCCCCGCTGTGCGGGAGAGGGGAGTAAGAACCGCCCGTCTGCTCGCGCTTGACACCACCGCGCAGGATTTGTATACTGATGGTCGCTAACGAGCGAGAAGCTCGGCGGCGACATGCCTCCGTGGCGGAATGGTATACGCAGCAGGTTGAGGGCCTGTGCCCGCAAGGGCGTGGTGGTTCGAGTCCACTCGGAGGCACCCCTGGCGCCGAAACAGGCGCCGTAGCGACGCGCTGAAGCGCTCGCCAGCAACGCTGGCCTGATGCGCGCCTCAGCGCGTCGCGGTGTTTTTCCAGCCATTTCGGATGACAGCGGGCGGCTAGCTCAGCGGCAGAGCAATTGCTTTACACGCAAAAGGTCGGGGGTTCAAATCCCTCGCCGCCCACCCACCGCTTTCTCACATCCCCCTTGCGGCGCTTCTCACCTCAGCGCCTGGCCGCCCCACTGTGACCGACAGGCGTCACCCGCCGCGGAAGGCCGAGCCGATCACCCAGCCGAGCCAGCCGAGCAGCGCGAAGAAGGCCAGCGCGAAGAGCAGCGTCGGCAGATGCGCCGGATCCAGCCAGAAGGGCGCGCTGAAGTGGCTGGTGGGGTAGGGAACGGCTGGCTGCGTGGCCGTGGCGGGCGTGGGCGGGACGATGGTGTTGGTGGGCGTGAGGATCGTATTGCCGGTGAAGATGAGCGCCGGAAAGATGGGGAGGACGGCGAACGCCACGCCGAGCTGCCACTCTTCGCACAGCGCGCCGATGACCAGCGGCGCGAGCAGCATCACCACGCCCAGGATGACGGCGATCATTGGCGTCACGGGCAGCGCGGCGGTTCCGCAGGCGCTGGTGCAGCCGTAGAGGCCGCCGTTAGTCGCCAGCGAGGAGGTCGTCAGCAAGAGCAGTACGGTCTGGATGGCGGCGACCACCAGCGCCGCCGGGCGCGCGCCGCCGGGCCGCTTGACATGCAGGCGCATGGACCAGTGATCCTTCGTGCGTGGCTGAGCAGAGTATGCCATGACTGCCTCCCTCTGGAAGATACCGTGGTCGTTCGGCGCCTCGAACATGAGCGAAGCAAGCGCCAATACCAGTATGAAGCGCGGGAGGAGAGACGGTCAAACGGCGTAGCGCGGATACCCCACTCGCGATAGGAAAAAAAGCCCGCTCCCCGGCGTCAGCGGGGGCGGGCTATCGTAATGGCACGCTTCACGCGGGGGCGACTCAGCGCGCGGGCCGGGCAGTGGCGCTGGCTGGCTCTGCGGGCTTGCCGCCGACCACCGGCAGGTCATACGCCTGCGTGATGGCGTTGCGCTCGTCCACCAGCACGACCTTCGGCTGCCAGTCGCCCGCCTCTGCGTCCTCCACCTGGGCATACGACATGATGATGACGAGATCGCCGACGCTCACCAGATGCGCCGCCGCGCCGTTGAGCTGGATGGTACCGCTGCCAGCCTCGCCAGCGATGATGTAGGTCTCCAGGCGCGCGCCATTGGTGACATCCACTACCTGCACGCGCTCGAATGGCAACATATCCGCCGCCGCCAGCAAAGTCTCATCTATGGTAATGGAGCCGATGTAGTCCAGATCGGCTCCGGTGACCGTCGCGCGGTGAATCTTCCCGTTCAAGACCGTTCGCAGCATCGCGTGTCGCTCTTCTCTCCGCTGTGATGTGCGGCGCGTGGCCACGATCAGCCGCGCGCTCACGCTCATCGTACCACCATCGGAGCGCTGCGCTGCCCTGAACAGCTACCGCTGCGGCTCCGGCGCGGTGGGTGGCCAGGAGGAGCCAGTGCGCTTCACGTCAGCCTCCGGGCGCAGGCGCAGCGCCGACCACATCTCATCAATCGAGACATTGCTGACAGGCCCCCAGCCCAGCGTGAGGGCCAGCGCTGCGAGGCTGTCGCGTGTCAGATCGGTCGCCACGCGCGCCGATTTCTTCGGCCACATCACCCAGAGTACGCCGCCCACGCGCAGCGCCGCCGTGGCGGCGGGCAGCGCCTGCCGTGCCTGCGCCTGATTGCGCGCGAAGAGGTGGACGGCGTCATAGCTCGCGCCCGCCTGCGCCTCCGTCGCCAGCGAGGCGACCGTTCCTGGCTGGCGCAGCGCCGCCACGTAGTCGTCGGGCGCGTCCAGCGCCAGCAGGCGCGTCTCGGCGGTCAGGCGCAGCTTCTTCGCCAGCGCCGCCAGCGTCTCAGTTGGCATGCTCATCTCCTGTCCTGACGCGCCCTCACCCCTGCCCCTCTCCCAGAGGGAGAGGGGAGTTTCGTTTATCCAACGGGTCGGGCGATGGGCTGACGTCTTGAGCCAATGCGGCCACTCAACTCTGCTTCAGCAGGCGGGCGCGGGCATCGCGCAGCGCCTGCGCGATCTGCTCCGGCTGTTCGCCGTCCAGCGCCATGCGCTTCATGGCGGAGAGCGCGCTGGCCCACTCGCTGGCCCGCGGCTGATAGCGCGCGTCACGCGCCAGCAACTCCTCGAAGACGTGCAGCTCCAGCGCCTGGCGGTCGGCGTGCTCGTCGTCGCCGTCCGGGCCGTCCACCTCGTAGGCGTTGGAGCGGGCGGAGTCGTGGATGCGCGCGATCAGCGGATGAAACTGCTCCTTGACGATCTCCTCCAGCCGGGGGCGCTCGATGGCCGAGCCGTCGAAGGCGAAGACACCTGTCAGCGCGACATCCACCACGGCGCGGCGGTCCAGCAGATCGGCATGCTCGCGAGCCTGCTGGCGTGTCAGTCGCTCGAAATGCTCGTAGAAGGCGGCGGGATCGCTCAGGCCATCCACACGGAAGCTGTAGCGCACGAAGGGGCGGCGCGGATTGGTGATGTGCTCGGCGTGATGCTTCGGCTCGCCCTCGGCCGCCTCCGTATCCACCTGCGTCACATAGTAGCCGCGATCCCAGGCGCTCTCCTCGGCGCCCCACGTCTCGGTCGAGCCCGGATTGTAGAGCCAGTTCTCGATCTCATACGGCTTATGGACATGGCCCAGCGCCACGTAGTCCACCAGCCCGCGCAGTGGCTCGAAGTCAGCGCGCGTGGGCAGCCCCTGGAGCTGCGGCAAGATGCCCTCGACGCCGGTGTGCATCAGCAGTACGCGATATTCGACGCCTGCCGCGTCCTCCTCGGCGCGCCCCGCCGCCAGCGTCTCGGCGAGGCCGCGCATCACGCGCGCGGTGCTGGCGCCATACCATGGCAGACCATAGACGCGGATGCGGCCATCCATCAGCGGCACATAGAGGCCCTGCTGGGTGGTGGGCGACCACTCCGTCAGCTCGGGCGCGCCGTCGTTCATGATGGGACTGAGCAGCTTCAGCACGCCCAGATAAGCGAGGAACTGGAGCCACGAGACGCCATCGCGATAGTAGCTGCGGTCGTGGTTGCCCTCGATGCCGATAGCTGTGATGCCGGCGTTGGCCAGCATCTGCAGCGCCTCGCGCGCCTGAATGAGCGTCTGCGCGTCGATGGCGCGCTTGTTGAAGAGGTCGCCGGAGACGACGAAGAAATCGGCTCTGCGGGCGATAGCGTCCTTCACCACGGCGATAAACGCCTTCGCGAAGTCGTCGAAGCGCTCGCGCGAGCCATATTGCTCGTAGCCGAGATGGTTATCCGCTGTGTGTACGAAGGTCGCTCGCATCGCTTGCTCGTCCCTTTCTCCGGCGCTTAGACGCGAAACCTCTCCCCTGACCCCCTCCCCTGCGAGGGGAGGGGGAACCGGGCGCGAGATTCGCGAAGATAGCGTGAGATTGATTGTCAAGCCCATTCAGCCGCACATTCCCAGCCTGCGCCGCAGCGCCGGAAATCGCTACATGCGCGCCGCATACATCAGCATCAGTGAGTAGTACTCCGCACGTTCAATAATAAATCGTGCGGGTGCGATGATACGGGCGCTCGTCGGGCGTCCTGGTCTGGCTGGCGCTCCAGAGTCGATAGTCGATCTCGGCGGCGCTGTGCTGCTGGCCATGCCGCTCCAGCGCGCGGCGCAGCAACTCCACCGCCCACAGCGTCGCCGCGCGAATCTCGACCTCTGGCGCCGACCCCGCCGCGATCAGCGTATAGCTATCGACCGTGGCAGCCAGCTCTGGCGCATACTGGATGGCGCCGAAGCGTCGCAACAACTGCGGCAGCTTATAATCGGCGAAAGCGGTCAGCCGCTCCATGCCGCGGATGGCGCCGACGCCCACGCCGCCGGTGACGGCGCGCAGATCGGCGACGCAAATCTGCGCGCGCTTGAGGAATGGCACAGGCCGACCATCCCACATCGCCACATCGGCGAAGGACGAGAACTCGCGCTCCAGCGCCAGGGCCAGCGTCACGGCGTCATACTCGGCGTCCTCCACGACGTTGGCGAAGAGTCCGTCGTAGCGGTCGCGCAGGATGCGCCCGACCTCGCGCGCATTGGTCAGCCGCTCGGCGAAGAGCGGGATCATCGGTGCGCCCGCTTCTGGTCGCAACACCACTTCCAGCGTCTCGGCCTCCAGATCGGCCAGCCAGTCGGCGTCCCAGATGGGCATGCCATCCGCCACTGCGCGCGAGAGCGCCGCCGCCAGCGCGTCGTAGCCGTCGTGCGACTGGTCACGCCACTCTACGCGCCAGCGCGGCCTGCCAGGCTCGCCCCAGAAGCAGAAGTTGAGCGCATCGAGAAGCAATGTCCAATTGGGGGCATGCTCCGGGGCGCCGGGCTGGTGTAGCGCGGTGAGTGTCGCGGTGGAGGCAGGCCAGGGCTGAGTCGCCCACTCCTGCGCCAGGCGCTCGATGGCCGCCAGATCGAGGCTGACGAGTCGCGCGCCGCGCAGCACGCGGGCCGTGGCTGTCAGCGCGCCGAGCTGGTCACGCTGGGGTGGCGTCAGCGCCGCGCGCCAATCCCCTGTGGGGCTGCTGTGGGCGGCGGGCGGCTGGTCGCTGGCGTCGGCCATCGGTTGCTCCTTCGCGGCGGTTATCCCCTCAGATGCCTGAGGTCGTCCAATGCGCGTAGAAAGCGCGCCGATGCGCCATCATACGCACGCGAGTGCCAGCGGTGGCGTGTGGCGTGCGGTACACTGGTGGCCAGAAGACGCCAGCTTCCGGTCGCTTCGGCGTAGCTCTTGCGAATTGCGTTGCGACCGGGCGCCGTCTCAGGCGGTCGCGGTCAATGGAGATCGCTCCCGCTACGCCCAGTGTTGGACGACCAGCCTCGATGAAGGAGGAGACCCCATGATGCGCGCACGCGACATTATGACCCACGACGTGATCACGATTGGCCCCGGCGCGAGCATCCACGATGCGGCGCGCCTGCTCTCAGAGTACAACATCAGCGGCGCGCCCGTGGTGGATGATGCTGGCCAGATGATCGGCCTCATCACCGAAGCCGATCTGCTCGGCAAGGAAGGCAAAACCGTCGCGGACATCATGACGCAACGTGTCACCACGGCTGATGAAGACACCCCTGTCGAGAACATCGCCCAGATCCTGACCAGCAACCGCTACAAGCGGCTGCCCATCGTGCGCGGCGAGCGTGTAGTGGGCGTGGTCAGCCGCGCCGACATCGTGCGCCTGATGGCGAGCCGCTGGGCCTGTGGCGTGTGCGGCGCCGAGCAGGCGGGCCGCCAGCCGACGGTCTGCGAGAGTTGCGGCGCCGACGCCTCGGCCTTCGACCGCGACCTCACCCCGCGCATGGAGATGTCCGCGCGCCATTAGCTGCTGGCTGCGGCCTCACTGGGCAGGCGGAACCTCTCCCCCTGACCCCCTCCCCTCCGAGGGAGGGGGAACTCAGAGCACGGATATCGCGCGGAGCACACCAATCCCTCGTCCGTCGTTGGCATCGTTTCAGCGTGCCGCCGCATGCCTGCACCGCAAACTCTGCTGTAGGTTCCCCCTCCCTGAAGGGGAGGGGGACAGGGGGAGAGGTCAAACCCCGCCTACCACAAAGCCTCCGGCTCCCCCTCTCTCCGTGGGAGAGGGGGCTGGGGGGTGAGGTCGCGCCTCGTTCACTTCCCCGCCTGGCTCTTCTCATCGAGCGTGCGCTGCAGCTCCTCGGTCATCGCGGAGACCAGATCGGGCCGACCGTGGAACTGCGCAGGCGTATTCTGGAACAGCGCCACACGCCATGCGCCAGCCAGCCGCTGCGCCACCAGCGACTGAATCGAGTTCAGCGCGGGATTGATGACCAGCGTCGGGACGGTGGGCATGCCCACATAGCTGCGCAGGATGGCGATATCAGGCGTCAGAAAACGCACCCGTTTGATGCGCTGGACGTAGATGGGCGTCTCGTGCTGGCGAAAGATGTCGCCGATATGCCGCGCAATCTCGGCTTGACCGTCCACGATGGAGCCGTCGTAGCCGATGATGGAGCCATCTTCCAGGAACTGCGCGGCGAAGCCTGCGGCGTCGCGCTCATTCCACGCGTGCAGCAGCGCGATATACAGCGCGCGGACGGCGACTTCATCGCCGGATGGCGTGGCGTCTGACATAGGGGCATCCTCTCCAGGCTGGATTACGAGCTTGACGACGGGATGCGGGCGATGGCGCTGCGTAGTTGGCTGGCGGTCGGCGGGCCTACCCAGACCGCGCGGATGACGCCATGCGCATCCACCAGCACAAGTGATGGATAGGCGCTGACACCATAGCGGCTGGCGACGCGCGCGCCTGTATCCAGCAGCACGGGCGCATCGAAGCTGAGTCGCGCCATGTACTGCCCAGTGATCTCAGCGTTCTCGCCGGGCGCATCGACGTAGATGACGGTGACTGGCGGCTGGCCAGACGCGCTGGCGCCGACCGTATGGGCCGCCTGCACGCCCGCCACGCAGTGCACACAGAGCGTATTGAAGAAGACGAGCAGGGTGGGGCGCGCGGCGTGGGCATCGAAGCGGATAGGCTGCGCCAGCATCTGCTCGTGCTGCGCGGCAGGCAAGCTGAACGGCGCCGCCACCTGGCCGATGCTTGCCCGCGCCTGGACGGTGGAGGGGGCCAGCGCCCGCGCCACCACGAGCAGGACAATGGCCAGCGCGGCGCAGGCGATGGCGGCGGATCGCAGCCAGCCCGCCACCGAGACGCGACGCAGCCTGCGCTCGATGCTTGCGAACTGCGTCGATCTCCGGAGCCCCATATCGCCTCAACTCCTCGGCGAAGCTGGTTCGCTTCACGTCGTCTCGTGAACTTTCGCTCGTTATCGTCCGAACTAGTCTGCCACAGCGTATACAGGGTGCGCAAGCGCGCACGCTCAACGTGCGTAAGTCAAAATGCGTACGCCCAATCTGCCATTTCGGGGCTCCAACTCTTGACGTGAGTTTCAGTTATTCGATATATCGTGATATGTCGAATAACGCGACAGTGAAACGTCTCTGAGGGAGGAGGACTCCATGTATCAGTGGCTCGTATTTCTGCATGTGCTGGGCGTGTTAGGCTTCCTGACGGCGCACGGCGCCTCAGCCGCTATCACCTTCAAGCTGCGCGGTGAGCGTGAGCTATCGCGAGTAGGCGCGCTGCTCGAGCTCTCGCGCGGGTCGAATATGGTCGCCAATATCTGCCTGCTCATCTTCCTGCTGGCCGGGATCATTGCTGGCTTCATGGGCGCCTGGTGGGGACAGGGCTGGATCTGGCTCGCGCTGGGGCTGCTGATCGCGCTGGCGGTCGTCATGTTCGCACTGGGGTCTGGCCCGCTGGAGCGCGTTCGCCAACTGCTGGAGGCGCACGCCGCCCTGGTCGCCGCGCCTGCGACTTCGGGCGCTGGGTCGGAGGCGACATCGGACACACGCTCGACTGCGTCTATCGAGGAGCAGGTCGCCGCGCTGCTCGATGCGACGCATCCCGCGCTGCTCACCGCGCTGGGTGGCGGCGTCGTGGCCGTCATCCTCTGGCTGATGATGTTCAAGCCGGTTTAATCCTCCCATTGAGCGAGGTTTGAGCGAGGCTTGAGCGAGGCTTGAGCGAGGCGTGGCTGCCCTGGCCAGAAGGGCAGGCCGGGGCCAGGCCCAATGGGCAGCCTTGCGGATTGCGCTGGTCGCGGCATAGAATGCTTGGGTATCGAGGACGTGGTGAGATTGCCAGCGCCAGACAACTGATGTCCCTGTAGACAGCATCGCTCCCCTCTGGCCCCCAGCGACGCGCCGCAGACGAGCGCGATCCCGCATGCGCGGCAGAGCTACCGCCAAGGAGTTCGTGTCTCTCATGACCCACACAAACAAGCCAGCGACGATTGGCCAACTCCGCGAGAGCGGCTATCGCACGCTTTCCGTCAAGGACGAGATGCGCCAGAACCTCATCCGCATGATGCGTGCGGGCGACGAGCTGTTTCCGGGCGTCATCGGCTACGAAGACAGCGTCATCCCGCAGGTCGAGAACGCCATCCTCTCCGGGCAGGACATCGTGCTGCTGGGCGAGCGCGGTCAGGCCAAGACTCGCATCGCGCGCAGCCTGGTGAATCTGCTTGACGCGGAAACGCCCATTGTCACGGGCTGTGAGATCAACGACGACCCGTTCAATCCGCTGTGCAAGGCCTGCCGCACGCGCATCGCCGAGGAGGGCGACGAGACGCCCATCCACTGGATCACGCGCGACCAGCGCTACGGCGAGAAGCTGGCGACGCCGGATATCAGCATCGCCGACCTGATTGGTGAGGTCGATCCCATCAAGGTGGCCGAGGGGCGCTACCTCTCGGATGAGCTGACCATCCACTACGGCATCATCCCGCGCACCAACCGGGGTGTCTTCTGCATCAACGAGCTGCCCGACCTGGCTGAGCGCATACAGGTGGGCCTGCTCAATATCATGGAAGAGCGCGATGTGCAGATTCGCGGCTACAAGGTGCGCCTGCCCATCGATGTGTTCGTGGTGGCCAGCGCTAACCCTGAAGACTACACCAATCGCGGGCGCATCATCACCCCGCTGAAAGACCGCATGGGGTCGGAGATTCGCACGCACTACCCGCGCACGATCGAGTACGAGATCGCCATCATGGATCTGGAGATGCGGCCCTTCGAGGCCGAGGGCATCGAGGTCATCTTTCCGGAGTATATGAAGGAGATCATCGCCGAGATCACGCATCAGGCGCGGCGCAGCAACGAGATCAGCCAGCGCTCCGGCGTCAGCGTGCGCACCAGCATCGCCAACGGCGAGAATGTGGTGAGCAACGCCGTGCGCCGCGCCATCCGACTGAAGGAGCGCCAGGCCGTGCCGCGCATCAGCGACCTCTCGGCGGTGCTGGCCTCCACCACGGGCAAGATCGAGCTAGATACGGTCGGCGATGTGAAAGAAGAGAAGGTGGTGGATAAGCTGGTGCGCCAGTCCACCAGCCACGTCTTCCGCCAGCGCTTCGACGTGATCGAGTTCGATCAGTTGGTGGCCGGCTTCGAGAAGGGCCTGAATGTGCAGGTCTCGGCCACTCAGCCCTCGATGGAGTACGTGACACAGCTCTCGCGTGTCGGCGGGCTGCGGGTCGCGGTCGATAAGCTGAAGGGGCATGGCAGCCCGGCGTCGGTGGCCTCGGCGGTCGAGTTCATCCTGGAAGGGCTGCATCTCAACAAGCGCCTGAACAAAGACGAGATCGCGGGCCAGGCGCGCTACCGCCGCTCGTAAGCCCCCTCCCCCGGCCCCTCCGCCGCCGAGGCGGGAGAGGGGAGCCAACGATGGGCGTCGGAGGGCAAGATGTGCGGCGCTATACCGGGCGCGACCTCACCCCCCAGCCCTCTCTCCCACAGGGAGAGGGGGAGCCGGAGGAGTTAGCGCTGGCCTGGGTTCCCCCTCCCTGGAGGGGAGGGGGACAGGGGGAGAGGTTCCATGTTCGATCGGTTCCATTTGACCAAGCCATTTAGCTATTCGCGCTGGGATGGCACGCAGCATCTGGACGACCTCGACGCCGAGGACATCCTCGACGCGCTCTCCGATGATTACCTCAAGCATGGCGATCTGCGGCGCGCGCTGGAGCGCATGATGCGCGAGGGCTTTACCGGGCGCGATGGCACGCCGCGCATGGGCATGCGCGACCTGCTGGAGCGCCTGCAGCGCCGTCGCCAGCAGCAGATGCAGCGCTACAACCTCTCCGGCGTGATGGACGACATCAAGCAGAAGCTGGAGCATATCAAAG
>DATAED010000463.1:0-6850 GCA_036258195.1 Ktedonobacterales bacterium | reverse complement strand
CTGCCTGGCCCTTGGGGCCGACGCGCCGCAGCGGATAGAGCAGGCGGTCGGGATGGTAGACGCGCTCCAGATAGGGGCGCACCTTGGCGCAGAGCCAGCCCTGGGTGATGGGATGCTCAGCGGCGCCGCCGAAGCTGACGGCGCGGCCATCGCGCACCTCGGTGACGGTGGCGCAGGTATCGGGGCAATCATGCGGGCAGGCGCCGCGCACGATGCGCAGGCTCTTGTTGCCGATCCCCTCGTTCCCGGTG
Organism: Ktedonobacterales bacterium; assembly: GCA_036258195.1. GTDB lineage: Bacteria > Chloroflexota > Ktedonobacteria > Ktedonobacterales > JADMIN01 > JAKAIY01. The sequence goes on along the minus strand of DATAED010000463.1, from coordinate 6,599 downwards.
GCCCCGTTGGTCGCTGGCTGCGTGGCGGTCATGGCTGCTCCCCTGTCTCGCACTGGAATGATCCATAGGAGGCATGGTACGCCGCGCCACGCCACGCGGCAAGGGCCAACCGCCGCGTCGCTGCGGCGAAATTGGCCTGCTCCGCCAGCGCGCTCGTGTGCGCTTCGCCAGGCCATCTCCATCGCTCCGCGCAGGCCCAGCGCGTGTGGTAGCATGCGTGGACGATGGATGGGCTGGGTGATCATGGACAGCGCCACGGGCGCTGCGAGGAGCGAGCATCCGATGGACGATCTACAGCGCCTGCGGTTTGACCGCCACTTCCGCACGGCGTCATCCGAGGGCTATCATGTCATGCGCGAGAGCGAGCGCATCGCCACCGTTGATCTGCATTTCACGCTGGTAGATGTGCGCTGCACGCTGATTCTGGAGAAGCCGATGCAGCGCGAGGAGATTGCGCGGCTGATCGAGCGCATTGACGAGGATTTGGTGCTCTCCGCCGATACGCCGCGCGAGGATCTGCTGGTCAACGTCTACCAGGGAACTGAGGTCGGCTTCTTCAGCGACGAGTTCCACGCCGACCAGGATGAGCTGATCAGCGACGACGATCACGATGACGACGATGACGACGACGATGACTTTGGCGCGAGCGACCTGGGCCGCAACTGAGTCGCCGCGCTACGGATGGGCATGCTCATGCGCGTGTCCGTCATGCGCGTGCGCCGCGCCTGCCGCGCCGTCGCCGGGGCCGTAGAGCGTCGGGTAGCCGCTGGCGATCCAGTCGCGCACGCCGCCCTCCACGGCGATGGTCTGACGGCCCAGCGCGGCGATGATGCTGGCGCCGATGGACGCGCGATAGCCCGAGTGACAGACCACGGCGATAGGGCGATCCAGCGGCGTCTCGTGCAGGTGGCGCGGCAGATCGGCGATGTGCAGGTGCTGCGCGCCGGGGATGTGGCCATCGCGCCACTCGGTCTCGTCGCGCACGTCGAGCACGGCCAGCGCCTCCTGCTCCTGCGCGCCCAGCCGACGGCGCAGCACGGCGACGCTGATGCGCTCGAAGGTCGCCGTGGGGTAGCCCTCCGCCTTCCAGGCGTCCATCCCGCCATCCAGATAGCCCTGCGCCTGCTCGAAGCCGATGCGGAAGAGCTGCGCCGCCGCCTCGCGCAGCCCGCTGACGTCTTCGATCAGCAGCGTCAGCGGCGCATTGAAGGGCAGCAGCCAGCCCACATACGAGCCAAATGAGCCATCCAGCTCCAGGTTGAAGGCGCCAGGCACATGCTCGCGGGCGAAGGCGTCGCGCGAGCGGCCATCCAGCAGCGGCACGCCCGCACTGAGCAAATCGCGCACCTGCGTCGCGCTCAGCCCCTCGATCTCTGGCACAGCGCCGAACACGCGCGGCCCGGCGATGTTGATATCGCGCATGTGGTGGTAGTAGCTGGGGTAGAGGCCATAGCCCGCCATCTGCTGCCGCACGAACTCCGCCTCGTCTGCGGCCTGCGACACCGGATTGTTCACGCGCTCCTGCCCGATGGTGGAGGAACGCGCATCGCTCGTGAGCGAGGTCGCGCCGCAGAAGGATCCGGCGCCGTGCGTGGGGTAGACCAGCGTGGCCACGGGCAGCGTATCGAGCAGGCGCCGCAGCGAGCGATATTGATCGCGAGTGAGCGTCAGCGTCATGCCGGGGCTGACCAGATCGGTGCGCCCGATGGCGCTCGTGAGCAGGCTGCCGCCCGTGAAGACGGCGTGCGGCTCGCTCGCCTCAGGCGCGTAAAGCGCGTAGCTGAGGTGGCCGGGCGTGTGGCCGGGCGTCTCCAGCGCGACGAAGCGCAGCCCACCGACGGCCACGCTGTCGCCCTCGCGCACGCCCAGATGCTCGTAGCCCACGCCCGCCGCCGCCGTCACGATGGTGGCGCCGACGCGGTCGCGCAGCTCCAGCGCGCCCGTCACATAGTCGTTGTGAACGTGCGTCTCGAAGACGTGCGTGATCTGCGCGCGCTGGCGCTCGGCCTCTTTCAGGTAGACCTCGATGTCGCGGCGTGGATCGACCACGGCGGCCACCCCCGCCGCCTCATCGCTGATGAGATAGGACTGGTGGCCCAGCCCGTCGAGGAAGAATTGTTTGATGCGCATGGCTGGTCGCCCTTCCAGTGTCCACCGCGGCTGTTCGGCTCGCCTCAGCTCAGATCTGCGCTTGTGCTACTCCATCGGTAGATGGCTCATGCGCCAGACGGTCGTTCCGCCTGAGATGTTCGAGACGCGCTCGTAGCCATGCCCCGCCAGAATATGCGCGGCTCGCAGGCTGCGATGGCCACTCTGGCAGATCAACAGGGCATGTTTATTCGTCGGAATCTCTTTGTGACGGCCCGTGAACGCGCTCAGCGGGATGTTGCGTGCGCCCTTGGCATGCCCACGCGAAAACTCCCAGGCTTCACGCACGTCGATCAGCACGGTATCACCTGGCGCGCTCGAATAGCGCTCCCATGCGTCACGTGGACTCAGATTGGGAACACTCGGGCCAGAACGACCCAACAGCCGGTCAAACATGTGGGTTCCTCTCACATCTTCTGCAGTCTGCTTCAGCCTGCGCCGATCCGCGCGAAACGCCTGTTGAGGTCTCCCCGTGCGCCTGTGCTGAGTATAGCTCGCACAGACATCCAGGACATCAGCGACAGGTGGCTCGCGCCGTAGCGGCGTTTGACAGTACGTGCGACCATATATTACCATATGGGCATGTAGCAGTGCAATTGTTGCGCTGCATCCTGGAAGTGAGCGATTCCCCATGCCGACCATCCCGAAGTCGCGTCAGCCCGCCGAACCCCTGGATGCGCTCTCATCCCTTACCGATGAGCCGCTCGCCGGGGGCGACCTGTGGCGGCGACATGATGATACGCACATCTTCGCCGATCCGCTGATTGAACTGGTCGCGCGCCGCTTCCGATTGCTTGGCGAACCACTGCGACTCAAGCTGGTCGCGGCGCTCTCTGGCGGCGAGCGCAGTGTTGGTGAGCTGGTGGCGCTGACAGGAGCGGGCCAGCCCAACGTCTCGAAGCACCTGGCGGCGCTAGCCCAGGGCGGAGTGGTGCGCCGCCGCAAGGAGGGTCTCGCCGCCTTCTACTCGATTGCCGATCCGCTCGTGCTGCGTCTCTGTGATGTGGTCTGCGCCGGGATTCAGGAGAACGTCGCCCAGCAAGCCCAGGCGCTGGGTATTGAGTTCGCGCCGCAGCGCGCCGCCGATGAGCGATGATGAAAGATGACAAGGGAACCGCGAACAGGAGATTACCAGATGACTACGGAACGAGCGGGTGCGGCCGACCCAACCTACGGCTTCGGGCGAACTCTCGCAGTGGGATTCGACGACGCAATTGTCCGTGTGACTGAGGCCCTCAAGGCCGAGGGTTTCGGTGTGCTGACGACCATCGACGTGCGTGCGACGATGAAGACCAAGCTGGACGTCGAGTTCCCGCCATACATGATTCTGGGCGCATGCAATCCTCCGCTGGCGCACCGCGCACTGTCCACGGATCCCGACGTAGGGCTGCTGCTGCCCTGCAACGTCGTCGTGCGCGCGCTACCCGCGCAGCATGGCCAGCCGTGTACGCGGGTCGAGGTGGTTGATCCGGAGAGCATGCTGGCGGTCGCGAGCAGCGCTGAACTGGCGGCTGTCGCGCATGAGGCGCGCGTTCGTCTGGAGCGTGTCATCGTCGCGCTGAGCTGAGGCGCCAGCCACTTGCCTGATTCGCCGTCTAGATCGTGATGAGCGCTTTGATCTTGTTGTATTCGCTCAGACTGATGGGGACGAGCAAGAGTTGACTGATGGCGGTGAAGGCGCCATGCGCGGCGCGATAGGCGACAATGCGATTGGCAATGGCGAGCTGGATGCCCAGCGCATGATGCAGGTCGCTGGCGCTGGCGGCGTTGATGTCGACCTTGCCGCCCAGCATCAGCGGGATGGTTTCGCCGATCTGGGGCACGTAGATTTCCTGGCCATCCACCACCAGCGCGGCCAGATCGACGCGCGTGAGGTCGGCGTCGGCCAGCGCGCCGCCCGCCGCCGCCACCAGCGTCTGCACCCGCGCCCGCGCCGCCAGCGTATAGACCCCCGGCGCGACGACATCGCCCAGGATATAGGCGGTGACGCTGGCGTCTGAGGCGCTCGTCCCCGGCCCGCTGATGCTGATGGCGGGCTGGACCGGCTGCCAGCGGGCGGTGAGGTTGGCGGCGACGCTGGGGCCGAAACGCAGCCCCGCGACCAGCAGGAAGCCCGCCATCAGCAATGAATTGACGCCGACAAACACCTTCGAGCGCGCCACCGCGCTGAGCCATCCCAGCATGCGCCGCCCCCTCTCCGCTGCGCCGCTTACACCTCGCGATAGCCAGCGGGCGGCGCCAGATTGAGGCCAGCATAGCAGGGTCAGTCAAGTGGCCGCGACCAGACCGCTCAGGTCAGGCCGTTGTTGGTGTCCCAGGCGCCGGAGGCCAGCGCCGTGCGCCACAGTCCCGGCGGTGTGAAGAGCGAGATGGCGGTCAGAAACGCCAGCGTTTTGGAGATGACATTCAGCGTGATGGGCAACGGCGGAACTGGATAGGCGAATCCGGCCAGCGCCCAGATGGCGAAGACCAGGAACATGCCCGCCAGGAACAACAGCGTCCAGCGTGTGACGCGCATGACAGGTGAGATGGTGAGCATCGCAAAGCTGGACAGCTCGATGAGGAAGAGCGGCAGGAAGTAGAGCAGTGTGTAGAGCGCGCCCGGATTCGGCGGATAGGTTCGGCCCATCACGATGAGGTCAAAGGGCAACTCGAAGATCATCGGCGCGGCGATGGCGCCGACGATGGCGCTGATCACCGCGACCCAGAAGCCGTAGCGCCAGTTCATGAATGCGATGAGGGCAAAGGTGACGAGCCCCAGGGTGGCTGTGTAGGGAAAGATCGTATTGGCAGGGCCGGTAAAGCGCTCTCCCTGCTGCTGGACTGCGGTTCCGTAGACGCCAGCGGCTACCAGGAACAAGACCGCCGCTAGCAGAAAGAACAGCGCCAGAAACGCGCTCAGCGAGACGCCGGGTCGCTTGAACTCAATGGGTTTGTGCAAGCGCAGACCGACAAATACCAGGACGCCTGTAATGACCAACAGCACACTCGCGAGGATGATGGAGGCGCTGCCTGTGTAGGACGCCCACTGGGCATAGTGTGTCATGCGTACCTCCTGCTGATCTCCGTCTCAGCCTGAGCGCATCGTGCGACAACGCAGCCTGCACAGTCACATCTTATCGCACCTTGTCACGTCTTGTTACGCCTCGTCGGAGGTTCCTCGCATGACACCGCCGCGCCACACTCGTTACAATCTGATGAGGCTGGGGCGCCAGGTGTACCGACGACGCGTACAGCTATGCGAGCGAACAATTCAGCGCGTCACATCGCCCGGTGTGAACACAGCGATCTGGCGCGCTTCACAAACATTACACATTCAGCAGGGAGTTAGCATGTCGAGCGACTATCCCGAAACGTTAGAGAAGAGCGGCGCCAGCGAAGGCGCGCTGGCCCCCGACTTCGCCTTGCCCAACGCGCAGGGCGAGACTGTGCGCTTGAGCGACCTGCGCGGCAAGAACGTCGTGCTGTACTTCTATCCCAAAGATTTCACCGGCGGCTGCACCGCTGAGGCGTGCTCCTTCCGCGACAACTACGAGGCCATCACTCAACTCGACGCCGAGGTCATCGGCATCAGCAGCGATTCGCAGTCCTCGCACCAGGGCTTCGCGGCAAAATACCACCTGCCCTTCCCGCTGCTGAGCGACGCGGGCGGCGCGGTGCGCAAGGCGTACAAGGTACCCGCGACACTGGGGCTGCTGCCCGGTCGCGTGACCTATGTGATCGACAAGCACGGCGTCATTCGCCGCATCTTCACCTCGCAGATCAACATCGAGCGTCACATCGCCGAGGCGCTCGACGGCCTGCAAGAATTGAGCGCCGAGGCATAGGCGAGAGCGCGGCCCTCACCCCGGCCCTCTCCCTCTGGGAGAGGGAGCGGAGTTCGGCGGCTACGCTGGGAGGGTGAGCGCGGCGTCAACGGCGGCCTTCAGCGCATCGTAGGACACGGGCGCGCAGTGCGTGAGCAGCCGTGAGAGCTGGAGCGATTTCTGATCCTTGTAGAGCCGCTCCAACTCTCGCGTGGCGACCACATAGAACTCCCAGCTTGCCACATCCAGAATCCGCGCCAGCGCCTGCTCACGGTCGCGCTCGTTGTGCAGGCAAAAGACATAGCAGTCGGCGGCGCGCATGGGTACGATTCCCGATGTATTGGTCGCGGCGTCCCAGCCAATCTTCTTCCCGATATCAAAGCGGATCGGGCTGGGTTTGGCCGATGGAGCCCACGACTGGGTGTAGGCAGAGGCTTTGACCTCGATGGTCTTGTCGCCATAGCGCAGATCAACGGCGTCCCACTCTCGGCGTGGCGCCGCTGTGGCCCCGAGCGCTGTCCCGACGATGAACTCCGCGAAGACGGAGCGGTTGCCATTGCTGAGCAGGTCGGAGTAGGCCCACGACCAGAAATCTCCCAGCGTGAGATTGCCCATGTGCAAGATCGGCGTGCTGGGATCGAGTTT
>DATAED010000462.1:0-2066 GCA_036258195.1 Ktedonobacterales bacterium | reverse complement strand
CAGAAGTCCTGGATGGGAACAATCGGCGCCTATGACGGCGTCAACTTGTTGGCGAACATGTTCACGTTCTCGCACCCGTTCGTTCTATCTGCGAGATGACGTGACGCCACAGCCGATCATTTCCCTGGCGGCGGTGTACCGCCGGTTTCCTGTGTATCTGTGTATGGCTTGGCATTGTGTAGCGCGCACTTATTCACCTGATATAGCGCCAGGACACGATGCGGAGCGCCCGTACGGGGAGCGCTCGCGCGGAAGGATAGAGCATGGACGACCCGACTTCGCCGTCGCCGCAGCCCTCGGAGTGGCCGGAGCGCTCCACATACCCTGGCGCGCCACAAGCGTCACAAGCGTCACAAGCGCCACAGACCTACATTCCCGCAGATATGGGCGCACTCTCTGATCCGCTGGCGACACGCGGCGCGATCGACGAAGCGCCGACTGTCGTTCAGACCGCCGCGCCTCGCTTCGCCGCGCCATCCCGCCCCAGCCGTGGGTTCGCGCGCTGGCTGCGAGCCGCACGCGAGCGCATGGGGCGTCTGCCATCGGGGCGGGTCGCGGTCGTCTCGCTGGCGCTGCTGCTGATTCTGGGGATTCCGCTGCTGGTGAGCCTGGCCAGCGCCGTGCATGACTACACCACGCTCAAAGGGCTGGGGCAATCGGCTGTCAACCATCTGCTGGCCGCCAAAGATGACCTGACAGGCCACAAGTCCAGTGGCTCTGGCACGACCTCAGCGTCGCTCAGCGCGCTGGCCAATGGCTCTGGCACGACCGCCGAGCTGCTCTCCGCCATCCAGTTGCTGCTGGAGACGCCCGGCCCCGATGTGACCGGCCCGGCCTACACCTATCTGGCGCAGCGCCAGAGTGGCACCTTCTATCCGCTGACGGTGACGGTGCAGCCCGCCAAGGACATCGCGTCGGAGGGCAGCGCGCCGACAACCTTCAAGACGACGCTCACCGACAATACCTACTTCGCGCTGGGTGGCCAGCCCACCCCGACGCCGACCGTCATCGCGCCCACCGCATCGACCACGACGACGCCAGGCGCCACGGCGACCACCACGCCCAGCGCTACTCCCACGAGCGGCGCCGCGACTGGCAGCAGCGGGAAGAAAACCAGCTCGCTGCCCGATCCCGCGCGCATCGCCGCCGCCACCAATGATCTGCGCGCCGCCCAGCAGGACTTCCAGTCGATGGCCGACCAGCTCGACCATCCCGATTTCACGCTGGCGCTGGCTGGTATGCTGCCTGTCGCTAGCTCCGATGTGCGCGCGGCGCAGGCGCTGGCGCATGTCGGCGTGGACATCACGCAGGCCGGGCTGGCGCTGCTGGGCGCGGCGACTCCGCTGCTCACCCGCCTGCACGGCTCGACCTCGCTGCTCTCTGGCACGCAGAAGCTCATCACGCAGGACGACATCACCGCGCTGCAGCAGGGGATGACGGTGGCCGCCGCCCGCCTGAGCGACGCCAGCCATCGGTTGGCCTCGGTTGATGTCAGCGCATTGCCGCTCAGCGCGCACCAGAAGTTGCTCTTTCAGGCCTTTGTTCCCCTGCTGCCACAGGTCAATGCGCTGCTGCCACAGGCCAGCAGCCTCATCGGTGTGGCGGGCTGGCTGCTGGGCGTCGGCACGCCGCGCCATTTCCTGGTGCAGACGCTCGACCGTGGCGAGATGCGCGCCACCGGCGGCTTCACCGGGCAGTACGGCGTCCTGACGCTCGACGATGGCAAGCTGGCGCCCTTCTCACTCCAGGATGTCAACTGCCTCGACTATTTGACGGGCTGCCTCTCGAACGGCTGGATTTTTGGGCGGCGCCCGCCAGCGCCGTACAATAGCTGGTGGCCGTTTGGCAACTGGGGTCTGCGCGACTCCAACCTCAACGCCGACTTCCCCACCGATGCGCGTCTGGTGTCCGATGTCTACTATCATGAGAGCGGCCAGCAGGTGGATGGGCTGATTGACGTGTCGCCGGTCGCCATCGAAGACGCGCTGCGCATCACCGGGCCAATCCAGATTCCGCTCTATGGCGAGACGATCACGGCGGATAACCTGGAGGCCAAGCTGCACTAC
>DATAED010000461.1:0-6848 GCA_036258195.1 Ktedonobacterales bacterium | reverse complement strand
TCGTCTGACTCGCTCATCCTCTCGAATCCTCCCTCGAAGGCGCCTAGATCGACCACACTGCGAATGGGGTTGGCCGCGCCGGGCGCAGGTGTCACGGTGATGTGCGGCGCTGGCTCGCTGGTGGCGCCGATGGCCAGCAGCAGATCGCGTGTGCGCAGCGGCGAGCCTGCCTGCGGCCCGAATGCGCGGCTCAGCGCAGCGTCCATCCGCGCGTCGGCGGCCTGGTCGGCCTGGCAGAGCACGCAGCCCGCCAGATGCTCCAGCGCGGCGGCGCGCTCGGCGGGATCGATGGCGACGCTGGGATCATCGAGCAGCGCGAGCGTCGGCGCGTAGCGGTCGCAAGCGCCACGCGAGCCACGCATCCATTCACTCATCGTCGGCGCTCCTTTCCGTGCCCACACTCCTGCCCACATCAGCATCGTCGGGTGGATTCTGTGCCAGGTAGACGGCGCGCAGGCGGCGGCGGGCGCGCGAGAGACGCTGCCCAACAGCGTCGGTGGTGATCCCCAGCATCGCGGCCACCTCCGCCGCGCTGAAGCCCTGCGTCACCCGCAGCAGCAGGCATGCCGCGTCGTCGGGTCGCAGCCTTGCCAGCGCCGCCCGCAGCGCCTCGGCCTCCACCACGCGCTGCTCGAAGGAGCCAGCGACCGTCAGCGCGCCAACGTCATCGAAGCTGGTATCGAAGCCATCGTCTTCGCGCAGGGCGACGCCTGCCCAGTCGAGCGAGGCCCAGCGAATCACTTTGCGCCGCCGCATGTGCGAGATAGCGCGGCAGTAGGCGGCATGAAAGAGCCAGCGACGCCGCTCGTCGTCGTCGTAGGCGCTGCTCCAGGGCGGGGCCAGCGCCTGGGTCGCGCGCCAGGCATTGTGGAAGGTGTCCTGCGTGAGGTCGCGGGCCTGCTCGGCGTCACCCAGCATGCCCTGCAAGAAGCCAAAGAGCGCCGCCTGCCACTGATCAACCACCGCGCTGAACGCCGCCAGCGAGAGCGGCGCAGGCGCAGCAGGCGTAGCGCTCCCAGGCGCATCAGTGGACGTTGCGCGCTCACGCATGCCCGCTCCTCGTCGCGACCTGGCCCTCCACGCCGATGCCCCCTGCGACATCGCTCTATGAAATACATCGCACGAGCGCGCCAAATCATGACAGGCAAATTGTGGGGACGCCCTCACCCCAGCCCTCTCCCAGAGGGAGAGGGAGCGGAGGGTTCTCACCAAGCGCGGTGATTCAGGTAGCGGAGGGCCGCGCAACGGCGCAAAAAGCTCCCCTCTCCCGCAAAGCGGGGGAGGGGCTGGGGGTGGGGGCTACGCCAGCGAGCCGGAGTTGCTGGCGCGCTTCACGACGACGCCATCGCTGAAGCGCGCAATGCTCTGGTTGACCAGCTCGACCAGCGGATCGATGTCGAACGGCTTGACCACGAGCGGGATGTCGAGGCGCTGCAGGGTGGCGCGCAGCCGTGTGGAGGTGAGTTGCGGGCTGGCGGTCATCACGATGAAGCTCAGGCGCGCAGAGGCTGATGGCATGGCCAGCGCGGCAAACAGCGCGGTCTCGCCATTCACCAGGGGCATCCACATATCCAGCACGACGAGCAGCGGCCCGGTCGCGGCGCTCATCCGCTCCAGAGCCTCGCCGCCATCGCACGCTTCAAAGACCTCGAAGCCTTCATCGCGCAGCACCTGGCTGAGGGTCTCGCGGATCGCCTGGTCATCATCCACAATCAACGCCTGCACAGAGCGGCCATCCTGTCTACGCTCTAGCGCGTGGTCGAGCTTGCCCACCAAGCCACTGCCGATCTGCGCGCCGTCTTGCCCGGCCCGCGACGCAACTCCGGCGCCGAAAACGGGAGGCGCAACCTCACCCCCCAGCCCCCTCTCCCTGTGGGAGAGGGGGAGTAGGAAGTATACGTAGAAGGCAGGCCGATGATGATAGCGCTCTGGAGCGCTGCCACAGCAGCAATGAAAACCCCTCTCCCAGAGGGAGAGGGGTTTGGGGTGAGATCGCGCCCTACCGCTGGCGGCTGGCGGCCTCGCTGGCGGCTGGCGCGTGGCCATTGCTGGCGGCGTTGGCCGCGGCATTGGCCGCAGCATTGGCTGAGGGGCGATCAACGCCCTGCTCGTGCGCGCGGTCCGCTGCCGCCGCCACGAAGCCCCGGAACAGCGGATGCGGGCGCGTCGGGCGGCTCTTGAACTCCGGATGGAACTGGGTCGCCACATACCACGGATGATCGGGCAGCTCGATGATCTCCACCAGCTTGTTATCCGCCGACTTGCCGCTGAAGCGCAGGCCCGCCGCCTCCAGGCGACGATGGTAGGCGATGTTGACCTCATAGCGATGGCGGTGGCGCTCGAAGACGATGCCATCGCCATAGGCCGCCGCCACCTTGCTGCCCGGCGTCAGGCAGCAGACCCACTGGCCCAGGCGCATCGTGCCGCCCTTATCAGAGATCTGGCGCTGGTTGGGCATCAGATCGATCACCTTGTCGGGCGATTCCGGGTCGAACTCCGAGCTATTGGCGTCCTTCAGGCCCAGTACGTTGCGCGCGAACTCGACCACCGCCACCTGCAAGCCCAGGCACAGCCCCAGATACGGAATCTTGCGCGTGCGGGCGTAGTTGGCGGCTCGCACCTTGCCCTCGATGCCACGATGCCCGAAGCCGCCCGGCACGACGATGCCATCCGCCGCCGCCAGCCGTGGCTCGAACGCCTCCCAGTCGGTTTCCAGCTTCTGCGAGTCGATCCAGTCGATCTGCACATCCACGCCGACCGCCCAGCCCGCGCTGGCCAGCGCCTCGCCCACCGACATATAGGCGTCGTGCAGCTCGACATACTTGCCGACCAGCGCGATGCGCACGAAGGGCTTCTCCGCGTGGATGCGCTCCACCAGCTCGCGCCAGTCGTCCAGCTCGGGCGCGTGCGCCTGCTCGCTCAGCCCCAGCTTCTCCACCAGGAAGTCGCCCAGGCCCGATTCTTCGAGCATCAGCGGCACTTCGTAGATGCTGCTGGCCGTCACCAGCGGCACGACGGCGCGGCGCTCGATATTGCAGAAGAGGGCGATCTTATCGCGCAGCTCATCGGGAACGGGGTGGTCGGAGCGGCAGAGGATGACATCGGGCTGCACACCGGCGCGCAGCAGCTCTTTGACGCTGTGCTGGGTCGGCTTGGTCTTCAGCTCTTTGGTCGCGCCGATGTAGGGGAGCAGGGTGACATGCAGATAGAGCGCATTGTCGCGCCCCAGGTCGTTGCGCATCTGGCGGATGGCTTCGAGGAACGGTTCGCCCTCGATATCGCCAACCGTGCCGCCGACCTCGACGATCACGACATCGGCGTTGGTCTGCTCGGCCAGCGTGCGCATGTGCGCTTTGATCTCGTTGGTGATGTGGGGGATGACCTGGATGGTGCCGCCGAGATAGCCGCCGCGCCGCTCTTTGCCGATGACCGCCGCGTAGACCTGGCCGGTGGTGACGTTGCTGGCCTGGCTGGCGCCCTCATCGGTGAAGCGTTCGTAGTGGCCCAGATCGAGATCGGTCTCGGCGCCGTCATCCGTCACGAAGACCTCGCCATGCTGATAGGGCGACATCGTGCCGGGGTCAACGTTGATGTAGGGATCGAGCTTCATCAGCGCGACCGAGAGCCCGCGAGCCTTGAGCAGGCGCCCGAGCGACGCGACGGTGATGCCTTTGCCCACCGACGAGACCACCCCGCCCGTCATGAATAGAAATTTCGGCATGACCTCTTCCCCCTGGAACCCTTCTGGAATCTCTGGAACCACTGAAACGTCCTGAACCTGCTGGAACCTGCTGGAACGGTGAATGCGAACGGCCACGCGCTGTGGCCGGCCTATGCGAACGTCTGGAACAACAGAAGGAGGGGCCAGGTCTCCCGTAGCGGTGTGACCCTGGCCCCTCTGCGCATGCTCGGTGTCCTCGTCGTTATCCTCGGTAGCTCAGCAGCGCGATTTGTGTCTCGGCTGGCAGCGACGACGTGGTGATGGAGAGTTTCGCGACCGGCTCTGGTGGCTCGACCCCCATCTCTTTGCAAAACAGCTCGACTCCGGCGAGCGGCGGCCCGGCGGACTTGTAGGCCGGGGTAGCGTAGTGCATGGGAATGATGAGGCGCGGCGAGAGCTGCGCCACCACCAGCGCGGCCTGCTCAGCGGTGAGCGCATTGCCGCCCCCAACGGGAATCATCAGCACGTCGCAGCCGTCCAGGGCTTCCTCGGCGCGGCTATCCAGCGCGTCGCCCAGGTCGCCCAGGTGGCAGAAGTGGATGTCGTCGAGCGTGATGAGATAGGCAGTGTTGCGGCCCAGGCGCTTGCCGCGCTCGTTGTCGTGGTAGGTCTGCACGCCAGAGATCAGCACCTGCTTGATCTCATACTCGCCGGGGCCATCCACCACCTTGGGGTCGCCGCCGATGCCGCCGACATGGCTATGCCCGGGATGCTTGTGGCTCACGGTGATGATATCGGCGGAGATGCGGCCGATGGAGTAGCCGGTAGATGGCGCCGGAGGATCCGTCAGAACGGTGGCGTCTTTCCCACGTAAACGAAAACACGAGTGACCTAGCCAGGTCAGTTCCATGAACAGCGGCCCCCTGTTGTCTCCTCTGTCGTCTCCCCTGCTGGTTGCGCATCTGATGGCATCTGATGGGCGTTTGCCCAGACACTACCCGCAACATAGCGGTGGGCGGGGTACTGTCAACGCGCGTCGCGTGGGACCCCGCCCTAGCGGTTAGTGTATCATATCCACGGCCACGACGCCAGAGGCAGGCACGAACATCTGGTCAAGTCTGGTCAAGGCGCGGGCCAGCGAATAGACGAATCTGGAGCAGACGAAGGAGCCACCGACCATGCCATCCGCCACGGAGCCGCCGACTGGCTATCGCTTCGCGCCGCTCCAGCCGGGAACGTCGCACTTCGACGACGCTGTGCGCATTGCCAGCGCGGCTTGGCCACACGAGGCAGATGGTATCGCCGACTTCTTCACGCGCTACGCGGCGCTACCCGGCTATCACGGCCTGGTGGCGCTGCGCGCGGATGGCGCGACAGTGGGGCACGGCCTCGGCGCGCGCTCGCTGTCAGGCGACTGGTGGCATGACACAGTCGCCACGCAGGTCGGAGCGGAGCATCCCGCGCTGCAAGACGCCTGGGCGCTGGTGAATCTGGCCGTCGCGCCAGAGGCGCGCGGGCAGGGGACCGGCGGCGCGCTGATGGAAACACTGCTGGCGGCGCAGCCCTGCCCGCGCGCGCTGCTCTCCACCGAGGTCAGCAACACGACGGCGCGGCGGCTCTACGAGCGGCATGGCTGGCGCTACCTGCACCCCGGCTTCGTCTTCACGCCCGGCGACCAGCCCTTCGTCGTCATGGCGCGCGAGCTGTGAGGAGTGACGAGGCGTCGCCCTCACCCTAGCCCTCTCCCAGAGGGAGAGGGAGCCGGAGGGTTGTCGCACCGCCACATGCGCGTACAGTAGCCACGACGCCTTGTAGCTCCCCTCTCCCGCACAGCGGGGGAGGGGTTGGGGGTGGGGGCCACCGTTCAATACGCGCCGCCGAGCTTGCTGTGATCCCACGAGGCGATGGTGGTTGGCTCGACGACCACGCCAATGCGCTTGGGCGCCTGCGCGGCGATGGTCTGGAGCTGTGCGGTGGTCAGCGCGCCGCCGGGATGATCCGAGCTGGCGTTGCGGCGATAGATTGCCTCGCCTATCGCCTGCACGGCGGCGGCGTCTTCCACCAGCCTCGCCTGCCCGCGCATCTGCACGCCGCGCAGCTCCTCATACGTCGCGCCTGACTCCAGCATGCAGGTGATGCGCGGATCGCGGCGCAGGTTCAGCGCCTTCTGCGACTTGGCATACATCCACAGGGCGATCTTGCCGTCGTCGGTCAGCGCGTACCACATCGCCACCAGATGCGGCGCGCCATCGGGGCTGATGGTGGCGACGGCGAGCGAGCGCCCCTGCGTCAGAAACTGCGCAATCTCTTGCTCAGTCATGCGAATCTGCTCACGCCGCTTCATCGTCGCTTGCCTCTCTTGTCTCTCTTGCTCATCTGCGCCTGCTTTTTCATATCACATCGGTCACACCACGCGCGGCGCCCATTCAGGCGTCCATGCGATTGTGACATCCTGCATGCCCACCGTGTCGGGCGTGTGATGCGCAAGGCCTACGCTGTGAACTGGTGAAGCGTCTCCCTGGCGGTCGCGCTGGGCCGCTCTGGATGCGCTGAAGAAAGGGAGCAGGAGATGGAGACGCGAATGAGCAATGCCAGCTTACTGGATCTCGGCGGGCAGGTCGCGGTGGTGACCGGCGCCGCGATGGGCATCGGTCAGGCGATTGCGCTGCGACTGGCCGAGGCAGGGGCTGCGGTGGTCATCGGCGATGTGAATATCGAGGCGGCCCAGCAGACAGTCGGGCTGATTGCCGAGCGCGGCGGCAAGGTGGTTGCGGCGCGGGCCGACATGAGCCGCGTGGGCGACATCGAAGCGTTGGTCGCCGAAGCTGAGGCTCGCTTCGGCAGGCTCGATATGCTGGTGAACAACGCCGGCGTGTTCCCCTTTGGCGCGGCGTTGCAGTTGAGCGAGGCCCAATGGGATCATGTGCTGGACATCAACCTGAAAGGCGTCTTCTTTGCCGCGCAGGCGGCAGCCAAGCGGATGATCAGCGCGGGGCATGGTGGCCGCATTGTCAACATCGCCTCGATCGACGGCTTGCATCCCACGGGCGCGCTCGCCCACTATGACGCCTCGAAGGGCGGCGTGGTCATGTTGACCAAATCGCTGGCGCTGGAGTTGAGCGCGAGCCATATCACCGTCAACGCCATCGCCCCGGGCGCCATCGCCACGCCAGGAGCCGCCGCAGGG
>DATAED010000460.1:0-6565 GCA_036258195.1 Ktedonobacterales bacterium | reverse complement strand
ACTTGCGTTGGCGGATGACGTCTTCGTGGGCTGGCTGCGCGAGCGGCTCAGTGACCGGCTGGCGAGCGTCACCACGTCGCCATTGGTGGCGTCTGCCGCGCTGGAGCCAAACGCCGCCGCGTTGGGCGCCGCCTGGCTGAGCCGCGCAAAGCAGCAGCTATCAGCCGGTGGCGCGTGATTTCCGCTCAAGCCGCCAGCGTGGCATAATGGAGCGGGCCAGCGCCACACAGGGAGCGACGTGACGAGGCAGGACGCCTCACCAGATGGAAGGTATTGTGACGACGGCAGTGACGGTAAGCGATGAACATCTCGAAAGCCTCAGCGGATTGCTGCTGGCGGAGCGCTACCAGCTTGGGTCGGTGCGCGCAAGCGGCGCATTCTGCGTGGTCTATCACGCGCAGGATGTGTTGTTGCGACGACCACTGATCATCAAGGTGGCGTCGCAGGATCAAGCGCCCATCTACCGCGAGGCGCTGAACGCGACCGCTGGCCTCTCGTATCCCGCCTTCCTCGCCATCTACGACACGCTGGAGCAGGATGGACGCTACTTTCTGGCGCAGGAATACATCGACGGGCAGCCGCTGAGCGCATACATGGCAAGCGGCGTTCCAGCGCGGCGTGGTGTGGCGCTGGCGCTCCAGGTGGCGCGTGCGCTGGCGTATACGCATCAGTTTGACCTCGCGCATGGCGATCTCACGTCGGCGGCTACCTTGATCGACCGTAACGCGGTGGCGCACCTCAACAATATTCGCCTGCCCACAGACTGGGAGTATTTTGATGCGCTGGCGACCGCAGCAGAGCAATCGGGGCTGACCTCGGCGAGCGCTGATACGCAAGCGCGCCTGCGCGACGATGAGCGCCTGCGCGATGTCTGGGCGACCGGAGCGGCGCTGTGGGCGCTTGTCACGCGGCCACGCGATGCGTCGGCGGCGGACGATCTGGCCGCCGCCCGAGTTTATCGCGACGATGTGACGCCGGAGCTGCAGGAGACGCTGGCTCGCACGCTCGACCTGGCCCACGAGCGGCGCATCGAAGAGGCTGGCGCGCTGGCGCTGGCGCTGGAGGCGCTCGATCTGGCGCTGGCGCGCGAGGCCCACCAGCAGCGCGATACGCTGCCCATCGCGATTCGCTCGTTCCGGGCCAACCGTGAGCAGCGCGGCGCCCTGCTGTCGACGGATCGCCGCCACGCGGTCGGCTCACACAGCGACTCGGCAGCCAATGCCCCAACCTATCCGCATCTCGATGAGCAGCCGACGCTCGATCCTGCTGCGACGCAACCGGCTGACGATGTGATGTTCGCCGCCTCGGCTCCTGTGCTTCAGTATCAGTCGCCGCTCCACGGGCGCAATGGCCGTCCAGATCGCTACGATTCCTATGCGCACGACCACTTCGATGGTCACGCCGCGCCGACGGCGCCGGGCGCGCAGGGACAGCCGCCACGTCAATGGCCGCAGGCGGAACCAGCGATGCGGTATGGCTACGTGGGTGGTATCGCAGATGGACGTGTCATGCGTCCGTGGGTGTGGACGTTCATCGGTATGACGCTCTTCGTGGCCTTCTTCCTGCTTGGCTACCTGATCTACGCGCAATTCAAGCTGTTCTGATCTTCTCCAGCAGAGAGGATGATCTGACGATGCGACAACTCTGGGCGCCCTGGCGCATGGCGTACATTGGCGCGGAGCCGACCAAGGCAGGCTGCGTCTTTTGCGAGAAGGCGGCGTCTACCGCTGACGAGAGCAATTTCGTGCTGGTACGTGGCGAGCATTGCTATGCGCTGTTGAACATTTTCCCCTACAACAACGGGCATCTGATGATCGCGCCCTATGCGCATCTGCCATCCATCCTGGAGCTCGATCCCGCCGTCCTGACCGAGATGATGACCATGGCGCAGCGCTGCGTGCGCGCCTGCCAGGATGCCATAGGCGCGCAAGGGTTCAACATCGGCATCAATCAGGGCGGCGTCGCGGGCGCTGGCATCGCCGACCACATCCACCTGCATGTCGTGCCGCGCTGGGGCGGCGATACGAACTTCATGCCCGTGCTTGCCGACGTGAAGGTGATGCCCGACTTCCTCGAAAACTCCTATCGCCAGATTCGCGCGCAACTGGCGAAATCCGATGATGGAACGCGGCGCCCCTGATCTGCTGTGAGGCGTCGCCTTGCGAACTGCGCGCCATGCGGGCTATCATGCCAGATGGTATCGCGCCACAGCGGATGCGACGCGCTCAGACTGGTGGACGCCAATGGGTGACGATGCGGGATTCGCTCGTGTGACGGTGCATGTCACTGGCGATGTGCAGGGCGTCGGCTACCGCTTCTTCGCGCAGAGTCGCGCGCAGCGGCTGGGGCTGCGAGGCTACACGCAGAATCGGCGCGACGGCTCGGTACTGGTCATCGCAGAGGGCGACCCTGGCGCGCTGACCATGCTTCTGGCGCAACTGCGCGAGGGACCGTATCTGGCCAATGTCGAGCAGGCGCAGGCCGAGTGGAGCGACGCGACCGGCGAGTATGCGTCGTTTGGCATCCGATAGACAATCAATGAGTGAAAGATCGATTCCATGAGCATTGATCGCGAGACGGTAGATCATGTGGCGCGGCTGGCGCGGCTGGCGCTGAGC
This sequence comes from Ktedonobacterales bacterium, assembly GCA_036258195.1. Lineage (GTDB taxonomy): Bacteria > Chloroflexota > Ktedonobacteria > Ktedonobacterales > JADMIN01 > JAKAIY01. Next base: position 3,947 of record DATAED010000460.1, on the reverse strand, counting down.
GATGAGGAGCGTGAGCGCCTGCGCGAGCAGTTGTCGGCCATCCTGGAGCATATCAATGTCATCGCGGAGGCCGACACGAGCGACGTCGCCGCGTCCGCGAATATCCTGCCGATGCAGAACGTCATGACGGGCGACAGGTCGCGCCCTTCGTTCGCCACCGAGGAGCTGCTGGCGAACGCGCCCGCGCAGGAGGATGGCTACTTCCGCGTGCGCGCCGTGATGGACGAGGAATAGCAGCGGGCCGGCGTTCGAGCAATCATCGGGAAAAGTGGACACGCGCGCAGGCTGTGAGAGCGTTGCGCGCGACTGAGGAGTAGGGCAAGTGGCTGAACTCTGGCGCCTCACCATTAGCGAGGCTTCTGAGCTGTTGCAACGTCGGGAAATCAGCGCGGTGGAGCTGACGCGCGCGCACCTCGACCGCATCGAGCAGGTCGAGGGCAACGTGCGCGCGTTCGTCACCGTCACCGAGGCCGAGGCGATCCGCCAGGCCGAGCAGGTGGATCAGTTGCGCAGCGAGGGCGTCGAGCTTGGCCCGCTCGCGGGGATTCCCCTGGCCATCAAGGATGTCATCAGCACGAAGGGTGTGCGAACGACCTGCTCATCGCGCATTCTGGAGCACTACACACCGCCATACGATGCCACGGTGATGAAGCGCCTGCACGAGGCGCGCGCCATCATGCTGGGCAAGACCAATATGGACGAGTTCGCGATGGGCTCATCCACCGAGAACTCGGCGTTCTTCCCCACGCGCAATCCCTGGGATCTGGAGCGCGTGCCGGGCGGCAGCAGCGGCGGCTCGGCGGCGGCGGTGGCGTCGGGCGAGGCGATGGGGTCGCTGGGATCGGATACCGGCGGCTCGGTGCGGCAACCGGGCGCCCTGACCAATACGGTCGCGCTCAAGCCGACCTACGGGCGCGTCTCGCGCTTTGGGCTGGTAGCGTTCGCATCGTCGCTCGACCAGATCGGCCCGTTCGCCCGCTCGGCGCGCGATGCGGCGCTGCTGATGCAGGCCATCGCAGGCTACGATCCGCTGGACTCCACCTCGATCAACGCGCCTGTTCCCAACTACACCGAGGCGCTGAAAGGCGATGTGAAGGGGCTGCGCATCGGCGTCCCCAGCGAATATTTCGTGGAAGGGACTGAGCCGGGTGTGCGCGCGGCGGTCGAGCAGGCCATCGAAACGCTGAAATCGCTCGGCGCCGAGGTGGGCGAGTGCTCGTTGCCGCACACGCGCTATGGTGTCGCGGCCTACTACATCATCGCTCCAGCGGAGTGCAGCGCCAATCTGGCGCGCTACGATGGCGTGAAGTATGGTTTCTCCTCGAAGCACGTCTCTGGCAGCCTGATTGATTACATGTCAGAGACGCGCGCTGAGGGCTTCGGGCCGGAGGTGAAGCGGCGCATCATGCTGGGCGCCTACGCGCTCTCCTCGGGCTATTACGATGCCTACTACCTGAAGGCTGAGAAGGTGCGTACGCTCATCAAGCGCGACTTCGATGCCGCCTTCGACCGGTTCGATGCGCTGATCAGCCCGACCAGCCCCAGCGTGGCGTTCAAGATCGGCGAGAAGGTCGCTGATCCCTACGCGATGTATCTGAACGATGTGTTCACCATTCCAGCCAACCTGGCAGGCATCTGCGGCCTCTCGATGCCGGGTGGCTTCAGCGACGGGCTACCCGTCGGCGTGCAACTGCTGGGGCCGTCGCTGGGTGAGCCGATGCTGCTGCGTATCGCCGACGCCTTCCAGCAGGCGACCGACCATCACAAGCAAATGGCCGCCACGCCCACGAAGAAGAAGGGGCGCGCCCGGTGAGCAGCCTTGCCGGGAGGTGTGTGGCGCTCTCTCCTGCTGGGGGCGCCTGATGCGTCTGCTGGTCGCGCGGCACGGCGCCACGCAACACAATCTGGATGGCCGCTTCACTGGCCAGTTCGATGCGCCGCTGAGCGCACTGGGCAAGCGCCAGGCTGAGGCGCTGGCAGCGCGGCTGGCAGGGCAGCGCTTCGATGCGATCATCTCTTCCGATCTGCTGCGGGCGCGCCAGACTGCCGGATGCATCGCGGCGCGCTGCGGGCAGGAGGTGACGCTCGACCCCGATCTGCGCGAGGTCTCGATGGGCGCCTGGGAAGGGCGCAGTGTGGCGGAGATCAGGCGCGAGGAGGGCGCGCTGCTGGCCGAGATCGAGACCGACACAACCGGCGAGATCAGCTATCCGCAGGGCGAGAGCGCGGCGCAGCTCCGGGCGCGTGTGCTGGGCGCACTGAGCCGCTGCCAGGCGCGACATCCGCAGGGCTATGTGCTGTGGGTGACGCACGGTGGCGTCATCAGTGCGCTGCTGCTGCACGCGCTGGGGTTGAGCAATGAACGACGCTGGCAGTTCGCGCGCGGCAATACCAGCCTGTTCGAATTCGAGTATCTGCCCGCGATGGTGAAGATCTTGCGAGCCAACGACACCAGCCACCTCGAACTGCTCTCTGCCGCAGAAGACGGCGAGCGCTCCCAGGTGATCTGATCAGATGACATTTCGACCCTGGCTTTGGCCAGCCGAATCTGGAAGGAGCGCACCGTGATGTCAACGCCTCCGACGGGCCGCGCAGATGCGGCGCCCTGGTGGGTCGAGGGTGATTTTCCTGTGCGGCAGGGCGTGGCGGCGCATCCGCTGGTGGATGGTCGGGCGGCCATGCTGGCGATGTGCCGCGCCTTCCTCAGCGCCCAGCGCTCCATTTTGCTGGCGGCGTGGGACATCCGCGCCGATCTGGAGATGGTGCGCGGCGAGGACGCGCATGTCGGGCCAGATGGCAGCCCCGAGCAGAACGAGCTGATCGCCAGTCTGCGCCAGGAGGGACTGTCTGAGGAGGCCATTGCGCTCTGGAATGCCGGTCATCTGCAAGTGCGCGACGTGCTGGGGTTCGCGGCGCAGCGCGGAGTGCAGGTCGGGGTGTTGCTGTGGGAGCCGCCATCGATCAGCTCGCACATCACGAATTCAGCGGAGAAGCAGCATGAGATGCTCGCGGCAGTCGGGGTGGATTGCTTGCTCGACAACAGCTCGTGGCGGGTCACCCACATGCTGGAGGCGCTGCACCAGAAGTGCGCAGTGGTGGATGGGCGCGTCGCTTTCATCGGCGGCATCGATCTGACCTTACAGGCCGACGGCGACTATGATCGCTGGGACACGCGCTATCATCCAGCGGAATCGACGGAACGTGGGTCGGCGCACACGGCCTCGATGCATCCCTGGCACGACGCGCACATCCGCCTACAGGGGCCAGCGGTCGCCGACGTGCAGCGCAACATCACGCAGCGCTGGATGGAGGTGGCGTCGCGACGCGACGGCCCCACCTGGCCGGGCGCGCTGCCAGACCATGTTCCTGAGCCAGTTGCGGGCGGCGCTGAGGCGCAGATCATCCGCTCGATCCCCAGGGATACCTACGACTTCGCGCCGGATGGCGTCTTTACCATTCGCGATGCCTACACGCGGGCCGTCAGCGCCGCACAGCGCTTCGTCTATCTGGAGAGTCAGTATCTCTGGCCAGAGGTCTATCGCGGCATCGACAACCTCTTCTGGGGCGGCAAGTGCGAGGAGCTGGAGGTGTTCATTCAGGCGCTGGGCGCCGCGCTCAAGCGCGGCGTCCAGGTGGGTATCCTGCTACCCGATCATCCCAACTGTGGCCGCGTCTACACTGACGCGGGCATTGAGGCGCTGCGCATGCTGGCGGATAAAGCCGGCGCATCTGATCAACTGCTGACGCTGACGCTGGGCGCAGACTCGCTCGCCGACGACGTGCCAGGCGGGCTCTTCTACCGTCCGGTCTACGTGCATGCCAAAGTGGGCATTGTGGATGATCGCTGGTTGACGATTGGTTCAGCGAATCTGAATAACCGTGGCTTTGGCGGTGACGCCGAGATCAATGTCAGCCTCGGCGACGCAGACGTGGCCGCAGAGACGCGG
>DATAED010000459.1:0-1911 GCA_036258195.1 Ktedonobacterales bacterium | reverse complement strand
GGATACGCGCCCCAGGTGGTGACGCCCAGCGCGAAGCTGACTCCGCCCCAGTAGTTCACACCGATGCTGCCATAGCGCAGATTGGCGATGGCCCGCTCGACCGCCTGCGCCACCGCCGGATCGCCTAGCGACGCCGGATGCACGAGCAGCGTGGCGCTCAGCGTGCCCCAGACCTGCTGATTGCAGAAGTCCACCGCGCGATCCACATAGTCGGCTACGCTCTCCGCCGCCAGCGTCGTCTCAGCGAAGAGCGCGCAGAATGCCTCGGTGGTGAAGCAGATGTCGTCGGTAGACTGCGCGTCCAGCCCACTGATCAGCGTCCATGGCAGCGCGCCATCGCCAGCTTCTCCGCCCTCCGCGCCGAAGCGCTCGGCCTCGGGGTGAGCCTCGACGAAGGCGGCGTAGCGCTGCTGTGAGCCGGGGTAATATGCGGCGCGGGCGGGCGTCTGCCGGAAGACGCCACGCATCGCCTGGAGTAGTGGCTCACGCCGATCCCAGCCCTCGCGCTGGATGATGACGCGCGTGGCGTTGCAGTTGTAGCCAGCGTTGTTCGTCAGCATGCTGACGATGTGCGCCGCCTGATACGCGATGTCGGACGTGCTCCAGGGGCCAGGCACGATGATCACCGGGCTGACATTGCCCAGCTCCCCGGTGATGCGCTTCTGCAGCAGTGGCGTCCCGGCGGCCTTGCGCGCGGCGGCCTCTGGCCCCACGCCCCAGACAATCGCGTCGAAGGTCTTATCCGACCCGGTGATATGCACCTCGTCAATGCCGGGATGCTGGCACAGATAGGCGCCCTCTGCTGCGCCGCCAGAGAGGATGCGCAGGTAGCCGCCCTCGATCAGCGCGCGGAAGGCCTCCTCCATCAGCGGGCCGAGGTAGGCGTTGACCGGATTGGCCTTGAGCGCGACGACCTGATCTTCGACAAACAGCTTGTAGAGCGCATCCATCGGCCCAATGCTGGAGACGTTGCCAGCGCCCAGCACCAGCGCGACCTTGCCCGCTGGCTTCTGGCGATAGGCGACCGCCATCGTCTGCGGCAGCCCCTCCACCGTCACGCCCGGCTGCTGCCAGATCTCGGCGGTGACGCCGCTGTAGAAGATGCGGTCGTAGCTCGTCTGGGGGAAGACCTGCGCCACCACCTGCCCATTCGCCACGGCGCGCACCGGGCCGGGGATGCGCGGCGAGCCATAGCGTGCGATGTCGCTGAGGCTGGAGCGCAACTGACGCAGGTGCTTGAGCAGCGCATAGGGGCCGGTGGCCCACTCCTCGCCAGCGGCGGGCGCCTGCGCGGTCAGCCCCTTGGCTTGCAGACAGGCCGCCACCCAGCGCCCTTGCAGCGCGTGGAAGTCGCGCATGATGCGGTCGATCAGCGCGATGCGCTCGCGCACGGAGACATTCACCCAGGCGTCTTTATGCGCCTGCAGCGTCTGCACAGCGGCATCCATCGTGGCCTGGTCGCTGGCAGTCTGACCGCTGGCGGCGCCAGGGAACTGAAATGAGCCTTTATCGAGGATGGTCGTCATGGGATACGCCCCCTACACTACGCGCAAAGCTGAATCCAGGCTCGCGTTGGCAACGATATTATCATACCAGCAGTACGGTGTGACGGTACGGCGAGGAGGTTGGCGCAGCATACATGACGTTCGCGCGTTCTATATCCAGAGGCGCGGCAGACGAGGCGCACAGAGGGATGTAGGATGCGGGAGAGCACGATGGGCGAACGTGGCGCAGCGTCGGCGGTTTCTACGCAGGTTGCCCCACCGGCGAGCGCAGCGGCGGCGAGGCGTCTGGGCTGGGTGGATAGCCTGCGCGCGCTGGCGGCGCTCTATGTCGTCCTGAGCCATATGGTCACGGAGGTCTGGCAGTACAACAACCCACCTGCCGGGCTGGCTAGCGCGCTGGCCGTCC
>DATAED010000458.1:0-5113 GCA_036258195.1 Ktedonobacterales bacterium | reverse complement strand
TCCATCGTGCGCGCCAGATCCTCAGCGCGTCGCCAGCGATGCGCCTGAAGCTCCAGCACGATTGCCAGCAGACGGTCGGTGTGACTCATAGTGAAGCCCCCTCCCCCGGCCCCTCCCCCGCTGCGGCGAGAGAGGGGAGCGTTGAATCGCCTCGTCTCATAGACAAACGCCCCTCACTCCTGCTGCGGGAGTGAGGGGCGTTGTGGCCATCGGGCGCTGACCCGCGATTAGCGGGAGCGCACGCCGGTCTGCTGCTCGATGGCGTTGAGCAGGGTCGCGTTGGAGGGCGTGCGCTCCATCGCGTCGAGCAGCCATTGGGTGGCGGCCTGCGTGGGCTTGTCGGCCAGCAGGCGGCGCAGCGTGGTGGCCCCGCGCAGCTCTTCGGGTGTCAGCAGCAGCTCCTCGCGGCGGGTGCCAGACTTCACGGCATCCACTGAGGGGAAGAGGCGGCGCTGCGACAGCTCGCGCGAGAGGTGCAGCTCCATGTTGCCGGTGCCCTTGAACTCCTCGTAGACTACGTCATCCTGTCGGCTGCCCGTATCCACCAGACAGGTCGCCAGGATGGTGATGCTGCCACCCTCCTCCAGGTTGCGCGCGGCGCCGAAGGCCCGGCGGCCCGTATCGAGCGCCTGCGCGTCGATGCCACCAGAGAGCGTGCGGCCACCGCCACGCGAGGCCAGATTCTCGGCGCGAGCCAGGCGCGTGAGCGAATCGAGCACCATGAAGGCGTCGCGCCCCGACTCCGCGACCCGCTTGGCGCGCTCCACAGCCACCTGGGTCAGCCAGGCGTGCCGATCGGTGCTCTCGTCGAAGCTGGCGGCGTAGACATGCCCGCCGCGCGGCTCCAGGCGGCTGCGCAGATCGGTCACTTCCTCTGGGCGCTCACCCACCAGCACGGCCATCACCACCGCATCGGGATATCCCAGCAGCACGGCCTCTGCCGCCTCGCGGATCAGTGTCGTCTTGCCGGTCTTGGGCGGCGCGACGATCAGCGCGCGCGAGCCGAAGCCCAGCGGCGCGAAGAGGTCGATGATGCGGGCGGAGATGGGCTTGGCGCTCTGCTCCAGCCGGACACGCCGGTCGGGGAAGGTCGCCGTGAGCTGGTCGAAGTGTGGGCGCTCGCGGGCCGACTCCGCCGTATCGTCATTCACCGAGTCGAGGGCGACCAGCGCGCGACGATTGCCACGCTCCTCCACCTGCCCGCGAATGACATCGCCCGCGCGCAGCCCCCAGCGCCGCATGTCGTCGAGCGTGATGCGCCCCGTGGTCTGGAGCGTGCGCTCGTCGAGGATGTCGGCGGTCGCGGCCCCGTGGCCCGAGGGATACACCATGCCCGCGATCTCCACCGTGCGGGCGTGCTGTTGCGGCGCAGGCGCCTGGACACGCTGATTCACCGGCTGGTAGGGCGCATAGCGCGAGTCGATGGTCGCATTGGCGTTGGGATTCGTGTAGAGCGGCGGCAGGGTCATCTGCTCGCGCCCGCCACGACCGCCGCGCCCCTGCTGGCCGCCGCGCACGTTTCCGCCGCGTCGATCCTGGCGATCCTGGCGATCTTGCGGATAGCCACCCTGATTGGGCTGATTCTGATTCTGATAGCCTTGATCGCTGTGGCGGCCACCCTGGCGACGCTGGTCGCGCTGATCCTGGCGATCCTGCGGATAGCCACGGCCCTGCGCGGCGGGATCGGCATAACCGCCCTGCTGCGGATAGCCCTGCTGGCCGCCGCGATTGCGCTGGCCACGCTGGCCCTGATCCTGCTGGCTACGCTGGCCGCGCTGCCCCTGCTGGCCTTGTTGGCCGTAGGGGTCAACAGGCGCATAGGGGCCTGCCGGCGGATAGACCGGATAGGATGGCTGCCCGCCACGCTGGTCGTCGCGGCCCTGGCGCTGCCCGCCAGCGTACTGCCCAGCGGCAGCAGGATACTGCTGGCCCTGCTGCGGATAGTGCGGCTGGCGTGGCTGCTGGCGGCTCTGGTCGCCGCGCCCATGTCGCTCGCCGCCCTGCCCACCGTGTCCGCCGGGTGAATAGGGCACGGAGCCGCGGCCACCGCTCTGCGGGTTTCTGCCGGTGGGCGGTTGCCCGCCGGAGACGCCATTGGCGCTGGGCGCGGCTGGCTGGCCATAGAAGCGCTCGACCGGCGGCTGCGCCTCTTGCGGGGTCTCCTGCGGCTGCGCTGGCTGGCCGGAGGGCTGCGCAGTGGCGCGGCCATACGGCCCACGTGGGCGCACATCGAAGCGGCGGCGCAGGGGCGCAGCAGGCTCAGCAGGCTCCTGGGACTGCCCAGACGTTCCGACGTTCTGCGGATCGTCAGCGCCGCCAAAGGCCGCCTCGCTGGCGAGCGGCACGCTTGGGGCTAGGCCCGGCGCCATGTTCGACGCCATACCTGGCTCGGCTGGCGCGGCGACCCGCGTTGTGCGGCGGCGTGTGAGTCGCGCGGCGGCTGGGGTCGCGGCGTCGCCGTTCAGCTCCATCAGCTCCGTCGTCGGCTCGCTGGGCGCGGCGGCGCGTGTGGCGCGGCGGCGCGTGGGGGCGGCTGGCGTCGCGGCTGGCGCGCTGGTCGCATCATCTGTGCCGTCCGTGGCGGCGGAGGCGGCGCTGCGGCGTGCGCGGCTGACGCGCGTGCGCGGCGCGGCGCTCTGGCTGGCCATCTGGTCGGCGGCCGGGTTCATCGAATTGGGGGAGAGGGCCGACGTCTGCGCGGTGGTCTCAGCAGTGGTCTCGGCCACAGTCTCGGCGCCGGTGGGCGCGGCCACCTTCCGCGTGCGACTCGTCCGGCGGGGGGGTAGAAGAGTATCCTGATTCTCTGGCACAGAGGCCTCCTGCAAGCACATACCTATCGCGATACAGCGGACCGAGACGGCATATTCAGGCGCGTCAGTCCGGCTGGCCAGTTGGCACGGCGCCGGGATGGACGCAGATGGACGCAAACGAAAGGCGCAACGGAGCGGTCGAGCGCGATCATCCGATGGTCATCTGAGCCGTTCGGAAGGTACGCTGCGCACGCCGCAGAACGAGCGCGTGAAACGAGTGTGTGACTGGAATGACCGGTACGATTACTGGGTCGCGTACGTTCAGCGCAGGCGCCCGGCCCCGTCGCTGCGGGGGATGTTCGGACGCTTTGACAGAGACGCTGAACGTTGTGCGCTTCTGAGAAGCGCGCATCACGAGCATCACGAGATGGAGCACCTCGATTGCACGGCTGCGAGCGCCGTTTGGCGACGCCGCCAGCAGATGTGGCGCGCGACGAGCGGCCTGGGCGGATGATCGAGCGATGACGAGCCACGTCACGCGCCATCCCTGGCGAGCGCGCGAGCGCTGATCCCTGTCATGCCGCCCTGACCCGACGAAGTGTCAATCCACACGTAATCCCACTCGAGTCGCATCAATTGCATCGAACTCGCATTGAACCAATACGCTCTGGAACGCTGCTGTGTTTCAGATCAGTCGCCCGCAGGTCGCCTGGCGTCACGTGCTATCACCTGTGCTATCACCCGGCGCTGCGCTGCGTGCGCGGCTATGCATGGCGAGACATGATGGCAGGCGGGCGTGATGCTGCGTGTTCGATGAACGTTCGATGAGCGTTGGGGGCGCGAGCGCCGCGCTGTCGGGCGGCTGGCCCCGAAAAAGCTGTACGCTATGGCGTGATGGCGTTCGTCGTACAGGCGCTTGGCGCTGTTGGCTGGCGCTGTTGGCCGTGATGGCGGATATGGCCAGATGGCCAGAATCGCACGCTTGACAGGCCCAGATCGAAACGCCGAAAAAACAAATGTAGAGGTGTGTCTGTTGTGACGCCTGGTAGTGAGATGCCCGAGCAGAAACGCATCTAGAGCATCAAACGAGGCAGCGCGCTCAAAACGCACACACTAGCCTGGGTGGTCCCCCTTTGTTATACCAGCCTGTGTCCAATGTGTCCAGGCTGATACCCTAACGCCCAGAATCGCCCAGATGCGCGCGTTGCCGGAACGGTGGCTAAGCCAAGGCTGAGCGGCTGAGCCAGCTGAACCAATTGACGCGCTCCATCCTGCCAGCGCAATTCGCTGGCCAGCGATCATCTCACTGGTGAGATGTTCTCGTCCTCAGCGCGCAACTTCGCGCATACCTCCAGCGTGCGAGCGTCCAGGATCAGGGAGGGCGGGATGACGCTGGCCTGCGCTGCCCTGTAGACGCGAGATGAGGCCGGGTGAGGCCGAACGGCGCACAATGGATGGCTTCCGAGTCTGCGGTACGCCGCGAGCGTGGCGGTGGATCACGTCGGGCGGGTTGGCGGGCGCCGCTGAAAGGGTTGCGACGCTCGCGACATCCACAGTATACCACGTCGGCGCCAGACTTCAACCAGCGACCTGCTCCCGCGTATCCGTAGTATGGCGCACACCACATACGCCAGACACGATCAGGCAGGATGGGCAGCCTCACGGCGCGGGGGCAAGCGTCCCGTGCGCTGGCGCGATACGTGCGCTCTGGCATAGAATGGCGGTGGCGCGCGCCGCCGAACGGCCACTGGCTGTCCACTGGCTGCTGGCGACTGCGCGCCGTGCATCGTCGGTGTTGAAGTGAGGAGACTGCGTTGAGAGGTCCATCGCATGTGGTCTTTGGTCTGGCGGGCGCGGTCGTCATCGCCAGCGCGACGCATGTCGCGGGGCCGTCGCTGCTCGGCGGCGCGCCGGTGACGATTGACCTGGTGGCGGAGAAGGCCATCTTCTATGGCTTCGCAGCGCTGGGCGCGTTGACCCCTGACATCGACAATGCGCGCAGCACGCTGGGCCAGAAGCTCGGGCCGATCAGTCGCGGCATCCAGCATCTGACGGGGCATCGCACCTTCTTCCACAGCCTGATCGGGCTGGGGGTGGTCGGCGCGATCGTCTGGGCGGCGCAATATGCGCTGGGGCTGGCGCTCTATCACTTCGGGTTGACGACCACGGGCGAGGCGCTCAATTCAGGGATCAACCCAGGGGGCTTCCTGGCGCCGGGCGTGGGCATCGCCTTTGCTGGGCTGATGATTGGCTATTTCCTGCATCTGGTGGCCGACAGCCTGACGGAGGGCGGCGTGCCGTGGCTGTGGCCGTCCAAAGAGCGCTTCGGCTTCCCACCCAATCGCCATCTGCGCTTCAAGACG
>DATAED010000457.1:0-9909 GCA_036258195.1 Ktedonobacterales bacterium | reverse complement strand
GCTTGCTGAGGCAGGAGCTCGCCGCAGGTGGGTCAGAAGCGTATGGCTTCTCAGTGGCAGGGTCGTCCGACGGCAGCAGCGCATCGGCAGCGCGCTAGCCATGCCCCACGCCTGACTGCGTCAATTCGGCTGCGCTGTGTGAACTATGTAGGTTGTTGTCCTTGGGATGCTCGTGAAGAACCCACTGGGCTCGATGAGTGCGAGCATGAAAGCGCGGAAATATCCATGGCGAACACAACACAGCAAGGCCCCCAGAGCGGCCTTCGGTACAGCGTTCAATACGGCGTGCGCGATACCGTGAGCACGTTTGCGGCCGTCAGAAGGTTTCGCTTTGGCGCAGACGTTCAGGCCAGCGATGGCGCCGCCGGCTCACTCGTCGCACTCGTAGCCGATGGACAACGACGCACAGTCGTTGAGGTCGGCATCCGCAGGGGGCCGTTCCGCCCCTGCTTCTTCGTCTCGCTGGAGCATGTCATCGCGGCGGCTGCTGAGACGCTCACGCTGGATCTTTCCCGCGAGCAGATCGAACGGCAAACGGCGCCCGCTGGCATGACACTGACCGCGTTTACCACGGTTCGCGCCAATGGCGTCTACCTGGGGCGGCTCGCCCAGATGACCGTCACGGCTCCGTCGGAGACGATGCGCCATTTCGTCGTCGCGCAGGGCATCCATGGAATGCGCCGCGAGGCTGCGGCTCCGGCGCGCATCATCATCGGCATGACGGCGCGGCAAATCAGCGTGCGCTTAGATGGGCTGCCCCAAAAGCGCTTGCTGCCCTATCGCTCGGATACGGTCTTGCGCCAGGACGTGTACGCCAGGCTCTTCGATTACGCGCCACTGCGCGTGGACCTTCCCGGCATCGAGATTCAGCCGGTAGATGGCGAAGTCTGGCTGCGCGGGCATGTGGCGAGCGGCGGCAAGCGGCGCATGGCGGAGGATCAGGTACAAGGCGTCCGAGGTCTAACAGCGCTACGCAATGAGCTCACCGCTGACGATGCGCTGGCGGCCACCGTGTCGATGGCGCTCGCCCAGGATCCGGGCGCAGATCGACGCCAACACATTGGTGTGTACCCGCGCCTTGGCGTCGTCTATTTGCGTGGCAGCGTGCCAACGCCTGCAGCGCGAGAGCACGCTGGCATCGTCGCTTCCAGCTGTTCGATGGTCAAGAGCGTCATCAATGAGCTGCGTGTGACGACTGCTGAGGAGGGCATTTCGGTGATGGCGGGCGTCACGAACCACACGGATGTGGCTCCGGGCGGTTGCTAGTCTGTTGCTAAGCGGTTGCTAGGCTGTTGCTACCCGGCGCTCACTCATAACCACGTCAGTTCTCCCCCATGATGCTGTGTTTCCTGTGTTTCCTCGCGACGCGGCCTGGAATGAGCAAGGACACGCCTCCCATTGAAAGGTCGCGAGACGCCCGAAGTCCAGAGGGCTTGATGGCCCTTCCGGCGTCGCTTCTCCACTACCGTCTCTTACGCGCCACGCGCGCTGACCGGTCAGTGCGTTGCGCAGCCTGTGGGTCATTCCGTGGGTCTGCGGTGGTCGTTCTGGACAACAACGACAGATAGGAACAGATAGGAAAGACATGGATCACTCACGGACCTCGCCACTTCGCCAAATCGCGGTCATTGGTACGCATCTCCCGCGACACTGTGGCATCGCCACATTTACCGCCGATGTATGCGAGGCGCTGGCCACGCAACTCCCTAACACCAGTGTTTTTGCCGTCGCTATCAACGATGGCGACGAAAACTATGCCTACCCAGACCGCGTGCGGCTCGAGATTGCGGAACAGGATATCGCGTCGTATCAGCGCGCTGCGGACTTCTTGAACACCAATGGCGTGGATATGGTCGTCCTCCAGCACGAATATGGTATCTACGGTGGCCCGTCCGGGAGTCATGTGCTCGAGCTGTTGCGTGAGACGCATGCGCCGATCGTGACGGTGCTCCACACCGTTCTGCGCGCGCCAGACGCGACGCAGCGCCGGGTGATGGATGAGATTGTCCGGCTGTCTGACCGCCTGGTCGTCATGAGCCATCAGGCCCGCGACATCCTGCATGATCACTATGCGGCGGCGGTTGAGAAGATCAGCTATATTCCCCACGGAATCCCGGATGTCGCCTTCATCGATCCAAACTTCTACAAAGACCAGTTCGACGCCGAGGGTAAGGTTGTCATGCTCTCATTTGGCCTGCTCTCACCCAATAAGGGCATCGAGCATGCCATCGCGGCAATGCCCGCCATCCTGGAGCGTCACCCCGATGTTGTCTACATCGTGCTGGGCGCGACGCATCCGCACGTGCGGCGCACGCATGGCGAGGCCTATCGCCTGGAGCTCCAGCGGCTGGCGCGTGAGTTGCAGGTCGAGCGCAACGTCGTCTTCTACGACCAGTTCGTTCCATTGGCAGAGCTTGTCGAGTGGATTGGCGCAGCGGATCTCTACATCACCCCCTACCTCAATCCTGAGCAGGTGGTCTCTGGCACGCTGGCGTATACAGTTGGCGCGGGCAAAGCCGTCATCTCAACGCCCTATGTCCATGCGACAGAACTGCTGGACGAGGGGCGCGGCGTGCTCGTGCCGTTCCGCGATTCCGCAGCCATCGCACAGCAGGTGATCCACTTGCTCGACCACGGGGCCGAACGTCACGCCATGCGTAAACGCGCCTACACACTCGGCCGTACAATGACCTGGCCGCATGTGGCAGAGGACTACGAACGCCTCCTGCTCCAGGTTCTCGATGACAATCTACTTCAGCCTCAGTCTGCGCATGCCCATGCGTGGGCGCCGCATACCACTGAACTGCCGCCGATTCGTCTCGATCACCTGCGCCGTATGACGGACGGCGTTGGTCTGCTACAGCATGCCACCTTCTCAGTCCCTAACTATCGCGAGGGCTATTCGCTGGATGACAATGCGCGTGGCCTGCTCGCGGCTGTCTTTCTGGACCAGCTTGGCGCTGTTGGGCCAGTTATCGCGGGCGACCTGGCGACACGCTATCTGGCGTTCATCGCCTATGCCTTCAACGCGGAGGCCGGACGTTTTCGCAATATGCTGTCGTATGACCGGCGCTGGCTGGAAGACACTGGCTCCGAGGATAGCCACGGTCGCGCGCTCTGGGCGCTCGGCGCGGTGATTGGGCGCTCGGCGCCTCAGGGGTGGGTCAGCCTGGCGAATGCGCTCTTCGTCCAGGCGCTGCCCGCTGCGCTGACCTGCGCGGCTCCGCGCGCCTGGGCGTTTGCCCTGCTGGGCATTGATGAGTACCTCAGGCGCTTTGGCGAGGATCGCGGCGTCCAACGGGCGCGTGACGAACTCGCCGGTCGGCTCATGCGGCTGTACGAGGGGGCGAGCGCCGCAGACTGGCCCTGGTTCGAGGACCGCCTGACCTATGATAACGCCACCCTGTCGCGGGCGCTTCTGCTGTCGGGCGTCAGCATGCATCGGGATGACTACGTCGAAGCGGCGCTGAGATCGCTGACCTGGCTGGCGGGCGTACAGTCTGGCGAGCATGGTCAGTTTGTGCCGATTGGCTGCCTCGGCTTCTACCGGCAAGGCCAGGCGCGCACACGCTTCGATCAGCAGCCGATCGAGGCCTACGCGACCATCGCCGCCTATCTGGACGCGTTCCGCGTGACCGGAGATGCGCAGTGGCGGCGACAGGCGACTCGGGTATCTGGTTGGTTCCTCGGTGACAATGATCTCGGCCTCGCGCTGTACGATGCACAGACGGGCGCGTGTTGCGATGGCCTCCAACCCGATCGGGTGAATCAGAATCAAGGCGCGGAATCAACGCTCGCCTTCCTGCTTGCCTCGCTCGAGTTGCGCCTGGCCGATGTGGAAGTCAGCGCAAACGAAGCCGGAGATGAAGCCGCACGACTCCTGTCGGAGCAGTCAACCGTGGTTGGCTCGACGCTGTGAGGTTTCGCGAGAAGGACGAGTAATGACACACGTGGACAATCTGTATGAGGTTCTCTTTCACCGACATCCCAGCAATCCCATCCTAAGCCGCGCCGATTGGCCCTATCCAATCAACACGGTGTTCAATCCGGGTGTCACACGGCTCGCTGATGGCACAACGCTGTTGCTCTGTCGGGTCGAAGACCTCCGTGGGCATTCGCACCTGTGTGCGGCGCGCTCGCGGAACGGCGTTGACAACTGGCAGATCGATCACGAGCCAACCCTGCTCCCTGACGTAGCGTCCTATCCTGAGGAAGTCTTTGGGATAGAGGATCCCCGCATCACGTATGTGCCAGAACACCAGGCGTATTACGTTGTCTACACGGCCTTTTCGCGCTATGGCCCTGGCGTCTCGCTGGCCCGAACGAAGGACTTTCACGACTTCGAGCGGCTGGGGGCGATCATGCCGCCTGAGGACAAAGACGCAGCGCTCCTGCCGCGCCGCATCGGCGGTCAGTGGGCGCTCATCCATCGGCCAATTGGCCCTAGCGGCGCACATATCTGGATCTCCTACTCGCCTGACCTGGAGTATTGGGGCCATCAGCATCTGATGCTCGAAGCCCGGCAGGGCGCATGGTGGGACGCCAATAAGATCGGCCTCTCAGGTCCCGTGATTGAGACGCCAGAAGGCTGGCTGATGATCTATCATGGTGTGCGCCCGACCGCATCCGGCGCGCTCTACCGACTGGGGTTGGCGCTCTTTGACCTGGAACGACCAGAACGCTGCTTGCTGCGGGGAGACGAGTGGGTCTTCGCGCCTGAAGCGGGCTATGAACGCATAGGCGACGTCAATAATGTTGTCTTCCCGTGCGGCCATACGATTGGTGAGGACGGCGACACCCTGTCGATCTATTATGGAGCGGCGGACAGTAGTATCGCGCTGGCGACGACAAGCCTGCGAGCGATGCTGCGTTGGCTCCATGAGCACAGCCGTGGATAGTGTCCAATAGCGATGCAGGTAGCAAATGCGGGGGAAGAGAGTTGCATTCGAGTTGGACCGGTGGGTGAGCGCTGGTATTCTGGTCAATGAGAGGGGCCTCGAATAGGACGGCGCTCGCTATCGACTGGACGACCTGATTCGGGTGGTTGGTAGAAGTGATGTACACTCGGATAGGCGACAGACTCCGTCGGCTATTACAACCTCGCTTCCCGATCACGTCGCATTCACGTCAACAGTAGGTCTTGCGCCACGCGCGTAGCCTCGGCTTGACTAAACATCAGCGCGAACTTGCTCCTGCGCCATTGGCGATCAATGCTATCAGCGTATGGCCGCTTGACATCTCGCCGCCTGGGTGGTATGACTCTAGCACTGAAGATAATCCCGCCACTCCTCTCCCTGGATGTATAGAGGTTTCTCGGCGACGTCACCTCCTCAGCTTCCCCCTCTTAGCATTGGGGATGCGTAGACTGCTGATGCAGTCGCTCTTGCGATCTCGGTTGACCCACTGTGAGCTCAACAGAAATCGGACGCCCACCATCCTGACTCCTGACTCCTCCACGTTGTAACGAGAGAGCGCAACGCGAGCGGTCAGCCAGAATCCCTCAGCGGCGATGTCTGGCATCTGCAAGCTCGTTTCTCATCGAGATACCCTGCGCATCCTCCGGTGTTGCTAATCTGCGACCTTTGCCCCCTCAGTGAGCGCATGGATTCGCGAGACCAGCACAGCTTGCGTTCCCAGCCTGTTTGCATTCACACGAGGTCTCCTCTGGTAAGCGTACCAGCAATGTAGACAGCATATCCCCAGATTCCCCCTACGCGACAGCCCATCGTGGTGTGCACGCGAGATAGAGGAGCGCTTCCATGGTTTTCGGTACTCTTACCCTGACGTTTAGTGACCTGGCGCTGCAGATCATCGTCGGCGCCGTCGCTGCAGCCCTTACCGGCCGCGCGATGCGTGGCGCAGGTTTCGGCCTTCTGGGCGATCTGCTCTTCGGCGTCATTGGGGCAATCGTCGCCAACTTCGCCGTCAGCTATTTCAACCTGTTCAACTCCAGTCACTACGGCTTGCCCGGTGAAATGATCATCGCGGCCATCGGCGCGATCCTGCTGGTCGTGGTCGTGCATCTCTTCTCTGGTCGTCGGTCCAGCAGCGCAGCGTAAACCCTCTCGCCCTCGAGACACGCCTGCCGAGGTCGCTGACGAGATGGCCATACGGCGCCACACACAGCCGAGCAGGCGCTCTCAGGGGGGGTATTTCCCTGGAAGGCTTTGAAGCTGAACGCGTCAAACGCATAACGCATAACACATCAGGAGTATACCTATGCAATCCGCACCGTACGTCCCAACCACGCAGCCACCCCAACACAGTGAGTCAGAAGAGCCGCGCCAATTGGCCCAGCCTTTCCAACCACAATCGCGCAGTCAAATGAACGCTGTCACCGAGCCTCGACCACGACCGTCGGTGGGGGCCATCTATCGTGTGTCACAGACCTTGTATCTCCTCGCAGGCATTGCCGAGGCGCTGATCATCACCCGTGTGGCGCTGAAGCTGCTGGCCGCCAACCCTGCTGCTGGCTTCGTGCGCTTCGTCTATGGGGTCTCTGCTCCGCTGGTGGCGCCATTCCAGGGTATCTTCCCCACACCAGTGAGCAACGCGAACGTTCTAGAACTGTCCTCGCTAGTGGCGATGGCCGTGTACGGACTGATTGCCTGGGGAATCGTGAGCATCACCTTCTTTCTGGGGCGACGCCGACTCCCCACGACTGCCGGGTAGACGCGCTGAGCAGGGCGCGTTGGACGCACATGCGCCGAATCATCTGCGCGGATGGCCATCCGCGCAGCGGCCAACACCGCAGGAGCTGGTCATCCGGGATACAGGAGCTATGCGACAGGAGCGATATGATGGTAAGCCATATACCTCAAAGAGCGATTCTACCCCATACCGTTGCCGCGGATCCTGCGCCGCCCGCCGACGGCGTTCATCCGCATCCTTGGGAGATGGTGCAGCACCCGATTAAGACGGTACGCTTCGTCAACGCGCTGCGACGTGAGCGCCGTATTTCAGGGATGCGCAAGCTGCTCTACACAGGGCCCTTCCTGCTCCTGTTGATGGCCCTGTTGCTACCCGAGGGCCTCATCGCAGCTGGCGTGGCGCTGCTGCTACCGGTGGTGGGACCACTGGTGAATGTGCCTGCGGACGCCGCGCTCGATTGGTTTGCGCTTGGGCTTGCCGCGTATGGGCTGCTCGGCATTCTGCCAAAACGCATTGTGGCGGAGCAACATGCGCGCATCTTCCATGCGACACGCCCGACGCGTGGCTAGGGCTTCCACCCACGTCATCGTCGGAGCGATAGCGTTGTCGCGCGAGACCGAGCATGCGACCGAGCGAGGGAGAATGGTATGGCGACCGAGCGCATAGCTGGCGCGCCCAACGCCAACGCGGACGGTTCGCTCTCCACAGGCGATTCTGGTCCAGAGTGCCCTGTTCTGGCGCCCCTCGTACAGGGAGGCGCGCATCGAGATGCGTGGCCAGAGACGCTTTGGGGGTTCTGGACGAAGATCAACAACGATTGGATCTTCAACCTCTCCGGCTTGCTCGCCTATAACTTCCTGGCAGCGCTCTTTCCTCTGCTCCTGCTGCTGCTCGCTGGGTGCGGCGCGATCCTGCAACGCCTCTCGCCGAGCATCGACCAGCAAATGCAGCGCACTCTGGCGGCGGCGCTGCCGGGGTCAACGGGCGCGATACTCGTGGCCGGCGTCGAGACGGACCTCAAGAAGAGTGTCGGTGTGTTACTGGTAGTCGGCCTGCTCTCAGCGCTCGTCACTGGGTCACGGCTCTTCGTTACCCTGGAAGGCTGCTTTGGTATTGTGTTTCGGCTGCGTGGACGCGACCCACTGCGACAAAACCGTATGGCGTTCAGCATGTTGCTGCTCTTCCTCGTCCTCGCTCCGCTCGTCTTCCTCGTCTCCATCCTGCCGGCGGATCTGGTTGCATTCATCGATCCGACTGGAAGTAGTCCCATCAGTGGCATCCTCACCGGCGCTGTGCGTCTGCTGATTCTGTTCGCCACGGCGCTGCTCTTTTTCGGCGCGACCTATGCGTTTGTGCCGAATCGGCGCCTGCGGTGGCGCTCGTGGAGCAAGAATTGGCAGGGTACGCTCGTCGCCTCAGTGCTGCTGATGCTCTACGAGCCCCTCTTCGGGCTGTATCAGCGGCGCCTGCTGCATGCGGATAACTACGGCTCAGTCGCCGCCTTTGCTATTGTTATCATCTTGTTCCTCTATTATCTGGCGTTCATCCTGCTGCTGGGCGCCGAGATCAACTCCTGGGTGGCTGGCCAGCGTGAGACGGCGGCTGACCTGCCGGGCATCCTCCACGCGGTGCAGGCGCATCATTCGCTGCGCGGAGCAGCAGGTCCAACAGCGGGCAGACCTTCTGAGGAGATGCAGTGGCATAGCCGAGCATGGCCCGTACGCTATATCGAGGCAGTTTTGCGCCGTGCGCGCGGCGGCCATCCCCTCACGCTGCGACTCCCACACCACCTGCGTGCGCCCAATCAGACCCTGAAGCCCCCGGAAAACGAGGTCACATCATGAACGGAACTTCCCCGCTCGCGCCCAACCTCAGGCCGTCGCCCGCACATCCTGAGGGGTCTACCTTTCCCGCCTGGGCGCACCGGCGTGATGTCGCCATCACGCTCTTTCTCTGGGGAGTCCTTGCCGCCGCAGCGTTCTGGGCCGCATCCTATGTTGTTGGACCCCTGCTCATTGTCGTGCTCGCCGCGCTCCTGGCGTATGCCGTCGGTCCCTTCGTCCGACTCCTCGCGCAGCGCATTCCGCTTGCTCTCGCGATTGCTCTGGTCTATCTCGCCTTGGTGGGCCTCGTGAGCGGCGTAGGATACCTCCTCGTCTCCAACGCGGTCACTGAGCTCTCTTCACTTGCTACCCAGATCACGCACCTGCTCACACCAGGCTCTCCCGGAGCGCCAACACCGCTGACCCAGCACCTCGAGCGTCTCGGCTTGTCGCAGACACAAGTCCAGGACCTCAGCCAGCGGGCCATTCAGCAACTCCAGAATGCTGCGCAGAATGCGCTCCCGCTGCTCGGTGGCGTGGTCAATGGGCTGGCCACTGCGCTGCTGGATGTCGTCCTCGTGCTTGTCCTCAGCATCTATTTTCTGGTCGCATGGCCACGCTTTCTGGAGTGGCTTACGCAGAGCGCGCCCGTCAGACAGCGCGGGCGGTTGGCGTTCGTGCTGGTGACCCTGCAGCGCGTCATCGGCGGGTATCTCCGTGGCCAGCTTATCCTCTCGACGCTTGTGGGCGCCCTCGTTGGCGGTGGGATGTACCTGTTGCATGTTCCCTACGCGTTGTTGCTGGGCGTGCTCGCCTTCCTGCTCGAATTTATCCCGATGCTTGGCACACTGACCTCTGGCGTGATCTGTATCCTCGTAGCGCTAACCCAAGGGTGGCCTATCGCCCTGCTGGTGCTTGGCTACTTCGTCGCCATTCACATTCTCGAAGGGTATGTGGTCGCCCCGCGGGTGCTGGCCAAAGCGGTCGGTCTCCATCCGGCGATCTCAATCATCGCTCTGCTCGTAGGCGCGCAAATCTTGGGCATTTGGGGTGCGCTCTTCGCCGCGCCGCTGGTTGGCTTCGTCCAGGTGCTGTTTGCTGCGGCATGGGTAGAATGGCGACATGACCACCTGAGTCAGTTCGCTGACAAGGTAGTCAAGGCGGACAAGATGGGCATAGCGCCTGCGCCGCGCGCGCCCGCTATGCCTGACAGGACAGCGGACAACTTGGCGCCTACCACTGACTAGCCAGTAGTCTGAGACTCCGCAGCGGGTCGCGGATTCCCCCTGCCTAGTTCTGCACAGACACGACTGGAAGTCTCTCGGAAGCTTAATGACGTTCAGCGCGATCTCGACCAAGGAATCACGACGCCCAACGACGGGCGTCAAACCTTTGGCGCGTACCTCTGACACATGGCTGGCTACCAAATAGCCGA
>DATAED010000456.1:0-2364 GCA_036258195.1 Ktedonobacterales bacterium | reverse complement strand
CCTCCGTGCGGATATGCTCGACTTTGCGAACGCCATCGCGTGCCAGCTCGGCCCAGACAAAGCCTGACTCGCCCTCCTGCACGCCAAACTCCATGCGCTCGGTCGCGCCCACCACAACCACCTCGCGCCCGCCGATGCGCTGGCGCGCGTAGCGATGGATATGCCCTGCCACCACCAGGCGCACCTGCGCGGGTAGCGCCGCCAGGCTGGCCTGCGTCACCGTGCGCTCGGCCTCATTGGGTCGCGCCAGCCCCTCGATGGCGACATGCGTGATCAGCAGCGCCACATCGGCCTCGGCCAGCGCGCTGGCCGCTCCTGCGCTCCACTGCGCCGTCGCCAGCGGATCGCTGCCTGGCGGGGCGACGGGATTGTTGCTGAGGCCGACGACCGCGACACGCAGCCCGCTCAGCATCATGATCTGTGGCTCCAGGGTATCGGTCGAGGGGAAGTAGCGCAGCTCGTCCAACGCGGCATAGACCTGCTGGGGCGACTCGCCGCCATGCTCGGTCTGCATGCGCGGTGTGTCGTGGTTGCCGCCGACGCCGACACAGATGACGCCCGCCGCGCGCAGACGATGGAGCTGCTCGGCGACGAACGCGCGATCCTGATTGGTGGGAGCGGGGGAATCGAAGAGGTCGCCTGTGCTGACGAAGAGCGCCGCGCCACGGTCGAGAGCGCACTCGACCGCCGCCTTGAATCCGCGCCGCAGCCAGGCCCGGCGCTGCTGTCTGCGAGCTGGCGATAGACGCGGCAAGGCTGGCGACAGGTGATTGTCTCCCGTGATGACAATGCCCACCACTGGATCGGCCCGCTCGCCTGAAGTCTCGGTCATTGCGCTCACTCCCAGGACATCACATCCCCCATGTGGCCGGCGCATCGCTAGACGGCCCGCTCCCTCGCGCTCAGCCAGTGTAGACCCATTGGTGGGAGCGCGTCAAATCTGGGGTCGCTTGCACAGGACTATCAGCGCCCGCTACGCACAACGGTCTAAGTGGCCAGAGTCGCCGCCGTATCGAAGACGGCCTGCCGCATGCTGTACCTTTAAGGCAAGGCCGATAAGGCAAGGCCGAGTAGCCCGGCGTCCAGTCGTTCTAGCGAGTCTACGTCGCCTATGTGCTACCATGACGCAACGGCTGGTGCGCCGCTGTTGGCTGACGCACCGTCAGCAGTTCCGCCTCGTGGAGATCGGCGCCGGGAATGCGGCGGCGCTAGCGGCGAGCGCTCGTTGCCGTAGTCAGACGCGCATGTCCGTCCCGCCCATGCCAGCCTATTCATCAACGCCGACAGGCTGTGCAGATCAGTCCACCCCTCAGCCAGACGTCTGGCTGGGATCGTACCCATTCAGGAGGACGTGTCGTGAGCCAGAAGCCGACACGAACAGGCGAGTTTCCCACGACGCAGCCAGACGTGCTGCGAACGGGCGTCCCCCACCTCGACGACGTACTCGGCGGTGGGCTGCCGCAGGGGTCGCTCGTGCTCGTGATGGGGTTGCCCGGCAGCGGGAAGACCTCGCTCGCCAGCCAGATCGCCTTCGCCGCGGCCAGCTCCGGCAAGACGGTTCTCATCCTCACCGCCCTCTCGGAGTCCACCGACAAACTCATCGACCACCTGCGCGGCTTCGCGTTCTTCGCGGCCGAGCTTGTTGGCGGGCGTGTCCAGTTTCTCAGTCTGCAGCAGGCGCTGAGCGAGGGCCTGACGGCGACGCGCAAGCTCATGCTGGACGAGGCCCGTCGGCTGCACGCTGATGTCATCCTGCTGGACGGCTTCCGCGGCATGCGCAACGTCGACGCCGAGCCCCAGGCGGCGCGCGAATTTCTCTATGAGTTGGGCACGACGCTCGGCGCGCTGCGAACCACGCTGCTCATTACCAGTGAGACCGATCCGCGCGACCCCACGTTCTTCCCGGAAACGACGACAGCCGACGTCATTCTGGGCTTGCACTACACCTTGCTGGGCGTGCGCCAGCACCGCGAGGTCGAGGTCATCAAGGCACGCGGGCGCGCGCCGATGCCCGGCCTGCACACGTTCACCATCAGCGCGGACGGCGCGAGCGTCTACCCGCAGTTGGAGGAACGGATTAGCCGCGACGTGCTCGGCGCAGACGCGCAGACGCAGGGCGCCGCCCCGCTGCAGGCCGCCTACGCTGCCCCGCTGCGGCGCCTTGAGCGGACGCGCTTCGACTTGCCGGAGCTGGACGAGATGCTGGCGGGTGGCATTCCGCGGGGTACCTGTACGCTGCTGGCCGGCAGCCTCGGCACTGGCAAGACGTTTCTGGCGATGGCATACGCGCTGGCGGCAGTGCGAGCGGGCGAGTCTACGGTGTATCTGGGCTTCCGCGAGAGTCGGGCGCAACTCATTCAGGCC
>DATAED010000455.1:0-2175 GCA_036258195.1 Ktedonobacterales bacterium | reverse complement strand
GAGGAGACCATCCAGGCGATGTGGCAGCCGCAGATCAAGGCCGCCAACTTCGCCGAGAGCTATGGGCTGGGCTGGGATACGCGCCTGCTCGAAGGTGTGCGCGTGATCGGCCACGGCGGCTCGACCAACGGCTTCAACGCGCACCTCACCATCATCCCGGAGCGCCACTACGCCATCGCCGCCCTCACCAATAGCGGGCGCGGCTCGGTGATGATCGAGGAGGTCGCCGAGGCCGACATCTCCCAGCGCTTCGGGCTGACGCAGCCAAAGCCGCAGCAGACCACCCTGTCGCCAGAGGCGCTGGCGGCCTTCGCTGGCGTCTATACCCGTCCCGATGGCAAGGTCACTCTGACCGCCACCGAGGACGGGCTGCGCCGTCAGGCCATCATGCGCGACCTGCTCAACGACAAAGAAGAGACCTACCCGCCGGACGACCTGCGCCCCATCGGCGCGAGCGAGTTCGTGGTGGTGACGCCCGGCGAGAACCTCGATACGCGCAGCGATTTTCTGCTGGGCGATGATGGACGCCCGCGCTACTACCGCATGGGTGGCCGACTCGCCGCGCGTAGCGAAGGGTGACGCCCCCTCCCCAACCCCTCCTCCGCTGCGCGAGAGAGGGGCTTCTGGCTCCCCCTCTCCTGGGGGAGCGGGGGCTGGGGGGTGAGGTCGCGCCCGGAACCAAGAAAAAGGAGACACCAGCATGACGGATACCGTGACCACATCGGCGCCCATCGCGGCAGCCTTCGCGCGGGCGCGGGCTGCGCGGCGTGTCGCGCTGATCCCCTATGTGATGTCGGGCTATCCCGACGAGACGACCAGTGAAGAGATCGCTGTGGCGCTGGGCCAGGCAGGCGCCGATGTGCTGGAGCTGGGAGCGCCATTCTCCGATCCGCTTGCCGATGGCGCGACCATCCAGCATGCCAGTCAGCGCGCGCTGGAGCAGGGCATGTCGGAGCGACGGGCGCTGGCGCTGGCGGGGCGCATTCACGCCCGCATCGCCACGCCGCTCGTGCTGATGGGCTACTACAACCCCATCCTGAACCTTGGGCTGGAGCGCTTCACCGCCGATGCGGCGCAGGCGGGCATCGCCGGGCTGATCGTCCCCGACCTGCCGCCGGAGGAATCGGAGCCACTGCACAGCGCCGCCGCCGCACACGGCATTGAGCTGATCTTTCTGGTGACGCCGACCAGCCCCGACGAGCGCATCGCA
This sequence comes from Ktedonobacterales bacterium, assembly GCA_036258195.1. GTDB lineage: Bacteria > Chloroflexota > Ktedonobacteria > Ktedonobacterales > JADMIN01 > JAKAIY01. The sequence continues at coordinate 965 of DATAED010000455.1, read as the reverse complement.
CAGGTGGCGGAGGCGGCGGGCAGGACAGGCGGCGGCTTCATCTACTGCGTCTCGCTCAGCGGTGTCACCGGCGCGCGCGACCAGCTCCCCGCCGCGCTGCCGGAGTTCATCGCGCGGGTGCGAGCGCAGACCAGCCTGCCGCTGGCGGTCGGTTTCAGCGTCTCGCGACCAGAGCATATCGTGCAGATTGGGCGCATCGCCGACGGCGCTGTCGTCGCCAGCGCGCTCATCAACGCCGTAGACGCCGCGCCGCCCGAGCAGCGCGTGGCCGCCGCGACCGCCTTCCTGCGCGGCCTGCAATCCACCGCCAGCCTGGGCTAGCTCCGATACACCGGAGCCGCTCGGGCGTCCTCTCTCCAACACCTCGCTGTCAGTCAAACGAACAGGTGAAGCCCCCGGCACAAGGGTCAGCGGAACTCGCCGATGACCTGGTGGCAAGCCACAATACTGACGACCAGTACGTACATGTGCGGTTGGCGGCAGGGCAGCGCATATAGGACGAATGACAGGGTGAGACACAGCAGCGCCGATGCCTGAACATGCTGAAGGGAGAGAGCATCCTATGCTAGCCGACTGCCCGATTCACACACCGCTGCCGGTCACGGATATGGAGCGCGCCAAACGCTTTTACAGTGAACGGCTGGGACTGACCCCAGAGACCGAGTTGCAGGACGAGCGCGATGGCGTATTCTACCGGTGCGGAGGCAGTCGCTTTCTCCTCTATCCCGCCCAGGCGCCCTCAGACGGCTCGCACTCGCAAATGACGTGGCTCACCAGCGATATTGAGGCGGCAGTCGCCGACCTCAAAGCGCGTGGCGTCGTCTTTGAGGAGTATGATCTGCCGGGCCTCAAGACCAACAACGGCGTGGCGATCATCGGAGAGAGCAAGGGGGCCTGGTTCAAGGACAGCGAAGGCAATCTCCTTGCGCTGGGCCAGTTTGACTGATACCACAGGCGCAGTATCA
>DATAED010000454.1:0-27741 GCA_036258195.1 Ktedonobacterales bacterium | reverse complement strand
GCCCGAGGTTGGCTCATCCAGAAAGAGGACTTGCGGCGACCGCAGTCTCTTAGCGTGCGGCTTCAGCCGTCCAGTCGTGGCTGAGGGTCTGGCACGTCGCATGGCTGATCGTCGATGAGGATCAACACGTTGCTTGGGCATCGGCAGGCGAGCGCCCTAGCCCTCTCTCTGGGAGAGGGAGCCGGAGGGTTCCCGCCACGCGCCGCCCGTAGCTCCCCTCTCCCGCAAAGCGGGGGAGGGGCTGGGGGTGGGGGCAAGCGCGTATTCCGCACGATTGCCTGATCAATACGGCAACGTTGATCATTCGCCAGCTAGCCTTAGCTCACGCTGGCGGCGTCCGTCTCCTGCGCCGCCGGAGCCGCAGTCGTCCCCGGCTGTGCTGGCTCCTCGCGGAAGCTCCTGGAGAGCGGCACATCCTTCAGGAAGCAGGCCACCACCAGCGTGATCAGCCCGATGATGAACGCCGCCACGAAGCCATGCTGGATGCCCACCGCCATCGAGTGCTTGAGCGCGGTGAAGATCTGGTCGAGCAGTTGCACCGTCTGGGTCTGCGCCTGTTGCACGATGGCGGCCACCACAGAGTCGTGCGCGGGGCCGCTGGGAATCTTGCCCGCCGCCTGCGCCTGGGCCACAGCGGCGCGCGCCGCATACTGCTTGGCGGTGGCGATCACGGTGGCGTGGTAGGTCGGATCCACCAGCGCTCGCGGATCGGTGGCCGCCGCCAGCCCGGCGGGGGTCAGGCGCTGCGCGCCAGCGGGCAGCCGCCCCGCGATGTCGCTGGCGATGGCGTTGTTGACTACTGTGCCGATGACCGCTACGCCCAGCGTATTGCCAGCCTGCTGCATGTAGCGCACCGCCGACGTGCCCACCCCCATGCGCGTGCGCGGAATGGCATTCTGCACAGCCAGCGTCAGGATGGCGAAGTAGAGGCCCAGCCCGAGGCCCGCCACGACCATGAACTCACCGGCCTGCAGCAGCGGGGTGGATTCATCCATGCGCGTGAAGAGAAACGCGCCGACACAGATCAGCACGGCCCCGCTGATAGCGATCCACTGATAGCGGCCCGTCCTGGCGACGAGCAGGCCGCCCACGGTCGAGCCGATCACCAGGCTCACCGTCATCGGCGTGATGACCTCGCCGGAGTTGGTGGCCGACGCGCCCAGCACGCCCTGCAAGAACAGCGGCAGATAGTAGACCAGCGCCAGCAACACCGCGCCCGTCAGCAGCGCGAGCAGGCTGGCCGAGGCGAAGACGCGATTCTTGAAGAGGTCGAGCGGCAGCACTGGCTCCGCCGCGAAGCGTTCCGCCACCACAAAGATGATGAAGAGTACGCCAGAGCCGACGAGCGCGCCAATCACCTGCCCCGACTGCCATGGATAGGTCTGGCCGCCCCAGGTGAGGCCGAGCAGCAGCAGGATGGTCGCCGCTGAGGCCAGCGCCGCGCCGAGGAAGTCGATGCGGCGGATGGCGGGCCAGCCGCGCAGCGTGGAGGTGCGCGCCGAGATGTTGGCGGGCAGGTAGATCAGCAGCGCCACCAGCGCGATGATGCCAATCGGCAGGTTGACATAGAAGACCCAGCGCCAGCGCGAGGCGTCGGTGATGAAGCCGCCCACCAGCGGGCCATGATCAGTCAGCCAGCCGCCCAGCGTGGGGCCAAACACGCTGGAGATGCCATAGACGGCGCCGAAGATGCCCTGCCAGCGCGCGCGCTCGGCGGGCGGGAAGATGTCGCCAACGACGGTGAAGACCAGCGAGATGCCGATGCCTGCGCCCAGCCCCTGCAACGCGCGAAAGGCGATCAACTGCTGGATGGTCTGGGCCGCGCCACTGGCCGCCGAGCCGACCAGAAAGACCACGACACCCGTGATGAAGAACCCCTTGCGCCCAAACTGATCTGAGAGCTTGCCGACAATCGGGATGACGGTGGCCGAGGCGAGCAGGTAGGCCGTCGCCACCCAGGTATAGAGGCTGAAGCCGTTCAGCTCGCCGATGATCTTGGGCAGCGCCGTGCCGACGACGGTCTGGTCGAGCGCTTCGAGCAGCAGCGTCAGCATCAGCGCCACCAGCACCGTCACGAGCGCCGTGCCATGCAGCGAACGCCCGCCGCCCTGTGCGCCGCGTGGGGCGGTGGTTGGAGTATCCATCAGTCTCTCCTCGTTCTTGTCAGCGATTCGTGGGTCGCGTCGCTATCGTGATCGGCGCATGGCGCGCTCCGCATCATTCCTATTCTGGCCGCTCCTTCTGACCGCTCCCAGCGGCGCCCTCTGGTGTGTCGGGATGCTCGGCGGCGACGCGCGCGCGCCATTGCAGCGCGTCCTCCAGCTCCAGTCGCCAGCGCCGCAGCGTGTGCTCCAGCACATCGATGACCGCGTGACGGTATGCGGCTGGCGCCCGTTGGAAATGCTCGTGGTGGGCTGGCATGTCGGCAATCTCGGCGGTGTAGTGGAAGATGTGGCTCTGACAATAGGTGATGTAGTGATCGAGCAGGTAGACCCGCTCATCCAGCGTGAGCAAATCCAGATAGGAGAGCTTGTACCAGAAGATGCGCTGGTAGTCACCCTGATTGGAGGTCGTATCCATCAGCAGGTCGTGCAGGCGCCGCCGTCCCTCGTCGGTGATGGCGTACTGCCGCTGCCGTCGCCCGTCTGACGCTGGCTCCGCGTCCACTGCCGCCACGATCAGGCCAGCGGCTTCCAGCTTGGCCAGCAGCGGATAGAGCCGCCCATTGCTCAGACGCGCGTAGGGGCCGAGCACATCGTTGGTGATCTTGGCGATCAGGTAGCCATGCAGCGGCCAGCGCGCCAGCAGCGCCAGGATGATCATCTCATACATGCGCGCGCTCCTCAGCAGCCAGACAGGCCACGATGACATATCATTGTGACATGTCACTGTGACAGTGTAGCAAGCAGAGCGAGCGACTGTCAAGGGGGAATGAGAAGGGACGCCCAGCATCAAGGAGCGCGCGCTTCCGAATCCTTCACCGCGTTGGATACCTCGATCAGATTGCCGTCGGGATCGCGCAGGTAGACCGAGTGCAGCGTATGGGTAGCGCCTGTGCGTGTAACAGGCGGGGATGTCCGCCCTGCGTAGAGCGGACATCCCCGCATCGCGCCGAAAGGAGGCGCAGGCTAGCGGGCGCGGGAGGTGGCCACCACTACGCGCACTTTCGCCTCGGCGACGGCTGGCCCATTCGACCCCATACGGATCAGGCTGACACCGATCTGCGCGCCGTTGGGCAGGCGCTCCAGCACACGGCGCAGGTCGTCCACCGAGGCGACCGGCTTGCCCTCGACCTTGAAGATGACATCGCCCGCGCGGATGCCCGCCTGCGCAGCGGGGCCGTTGGGCGCCACCGACATCACCTCGACAGCGCTGGGTGAATCAATGTGCAGCGCATGCCGCGCTGACTGGGTCAGCATGCCCGCCTGCCCCGCGATGCCGATCACTGCGCGCCGCACCTGGCCATCGCGCATCAGCATGGAGGCGACCCAGTTGACAGTATTGATGGGGATGGCGAACGAGAGACCCTGCGTCGCCTGCAAGACCGCGACGTTGATACCGATCACCTCGCCAGCGGAGTTGACCAGCGGCCCGCCGGAGTTGCCGGGGTTCACCGCCGCGTCGGTCTGCACGATATCTTCGATCAGCCGCCCGCCATAGCCGGGCAGCGTGCGATGCAGCGCACTGACGATGCCCGCCGTCACGGTGCTCTGCAAGCCTGCTGGACTGCCAATCGCCACGACGAGCTGCCCGACATGCAAGTGGTTGGAGTCGCCCAGTTTGGCGGTAGGCAGTCGTTGGCCATCGGGCGGGGCGATGCGCACGACCGCGACATCCGTCTCCGGATCATTGCCCACGACCTGCGCCGGGATGTCGCGTCCATCGGCCAGCGTCACCTGGATGCGCAACGCGCCATCCACGACATGGCTATTCGTCAGGATGTAGCCATCGGGGGCGAAGATGACGCCGGAGCCAGCGCCTTCCACCACGCGCGAGGTGGCCCCAAAGGGCGAATTGCCAGACGCTGTCTTGGCGACGCCCACCTGCACCACTGCCGGGCCAACGTTCTCGACCACGCCGACGATGGCGCGCGAATAGGCGTCCATGGCCGCCAGTTCATCGGAGGTGGCATGCGCCTGGCGGTCACTTCTGATATTTCCAAACCATGACATACTGCTTGTACACCTTCCCAAGTCCGCCAGAATCTCGCCAGGATCTCGCCAGAGAGGTTCGCCGGGCCAGTGATATGATGAGCCGCTGAGGGGAGAACGGGTAGCGCGAGAGAGCAGCGCCGCGTGTCCTATCCTCTGTATAATGGTGTACGCGCACGCACGCTGCAAGGTTAAAGTAGCAGCCTCACGCTCTGTCTCCCCCTTTCCCACGGGGAGAGGGGGCTGGGGGCGAGGTCGGCGCGACACGCTGCTTAGCGAATAGCGTACCAGACGAACAACAGGAGGAGGCCGATGCTACGACGCTTCAGCAACGCGCGCTCCTATACCTGGCTCTCCATCGCCGCCGCGCTGGTGACGATGGCGCTGAAATTCTTCGCCTACCACCTGACTGGCTCGGTGGGGCTGCTCTCAGATGCCGTGGAATCGGTCGTCAATCTGGTGGCGGCGCTGGTGGCGCTGTGGGCGCTGTGGCTGGCCGGGCGGCCCGCCGATGATGAGCATCACTATGGCCACACCAAAGCTGAATATTTCTCCAGCGGGCTGGAGGGCGCGCTAATTCTGGTAGCGGCTGGCAGCATCGCCATCGCCGCCGTGCCGCGCCTGCTGCACCCGCAGCCGCTGGAGAGCATCGGCCTGGGGCTGGTGATCGCGGTGATCGGCGCGGCCGTCAATGGCGGTGTCGCCTGGCTGCTGTGGCAGGGCGGCCAGCGGCATCGCTCGGTGACGCTCACCGCCGATGCGCGCCACCTGCTCACCGATGTCTGGACGACGGTGGGCGTGGTCGTGGCGGTGGCGCTGGTGCGCCTGACGGGCTGGCTGCTGCTCGACCCCATCATCGCGCTGCTCGTGGCGGCCAATGTCCTCTGGACGGGGGTGCGGCTGCTGCGCGAGAGCGGCTACGGCCTGCTCGATACCGCGCTGCCCCAGGCCGATCAGCAGACTATCCAGCAGGTGCTGGCGCCCTATCGTGCTGAGGGCATCGAGTTCCACGCGCTGCGCACACGCGGCTCTGGCTCGCGGCGCTTCATCTCACTGCATGTGCTCGTCCCCGGCTCATGGACGGTGCAGCAGGGTCACGACCTGTGCGAGCGCATCGAGCTGGCGCTGCGCCGCGCGATGACCGAGACGACGGTATTTACTCACCTGGAGCCGCGCGAAGACCCCGCCGCGTGGGAAGACCAGGGCCTCGACCGCCAGCTCGAAGACAGCGGCACGCAGCGCGCAACCTAGCACGCGGTCTCGATGAATTGACAGCCCTGTGCAAGCATGTTACAGTGTAGGCAATCGATTGTTCACGGGGCGTCGTGGCGCATCAAACCGAAGCAGATAGGCGTGCGCATGCCGATCACACTCAAACAGCTGAGCCTGCTCGCTGGCGCCCACCCCTCCACCGTCGCGCGGGTGTTGCACGCCGATCCGCGCCAGCGTGTCAGCGCCGAGCTGCGCGAGCGCATCCTGACGCTGGCCCGCGAGCATGACTACCGACCCAACAGCGTCGCGCGGTCGCTGCGCACCAAGCGCACCGCCGTCTTTGGCGTGCTGATCCCCGACATCGCCAATCCGTTTTTCGCCAGTGTGCTGCGCGGCATGGAAGACGCCGTCGCCGAGCGCGACTATAGCCTCATCCTCACCAACACCGACGACCAGCCCACCCGTGAGGCGCATGGCATGGCCATGCTGCGCGACCGCCAGGTGGATGGCCTGCTGCTGGCGACCGCGCGCCTGCATGACCCGGTTATCGAGCAACTCACCAATGAACGCACGCCGTTCGTGCTGGTCAACCGCCATACCGACCCCATCACAGCCAATGCGGTCGTGCCAGACGATTACGCGGGCAGCGTCGCGGCGGTGGAGCATCTGCTGGAGCTGGGGCATCGGCGCATCGCGCATATCGCTGGCGCCGACGACGCCTCCACCGGCTACCTGCGACGCCAGGCCTACCGCGACACGCTGCGCCGCTATCACGCCGATACGTTCGACGACCAGGCGGCGCTGCTGGCGGTCGGCTCATTCCGCGAGGAGGGCGGCTATCGCGCCATGCGCGAGCTGTTGGCGCTGAAGCCACCACCCACCGCCGTCTTCGCGGTCAACGACCTGGCGGCGCTCGGCGCCATTCATGCGATTGCCGAGGCAGGGTTGCGCGTGCCGGGCGACATCTCGGTGGTAGGGTTCAACGATCTCTTCCATGCCTCGCACATGACCCCCAGCCTGACCACCATGCAGGTACCGCATCGCGCGATGGGTGCGGCCGCCGCAGAACGACTGCTGGCGATGGTCGTTGATGGCATCATCCTGGAAGAGCCGCTGCTGATGCCTGTTTCGCTGATCGCGCGGCAGAGCACTGGCCCCGCGCCGCAGTATCAGCCCGCTGGGCGACGCCGACACGCGGCGCCCGGCAGCTAATGCTCGATGGGCTCTGCGATGGGCTCTGCGATGGGCGCCGCATGGCGTCGATTGACCCCTGCGTGATGTGCAACCGTGACGTGCAACATTGAGGTGATTGCCAGGTGCGTTGGATACCCCGTCTACTCGCTGGCCGCCGAATGTCTGCTCAGGCGGCTCAGCCAGAGCAGCCAGCCGATGAACAGGCGCCTGCGAATCCGCCGCGCGAGCCAGTGGCGCGCGGCGATGTCCACTCAGCCACCACAGATGGGAGCGCGACGATGCCAACAGTCGGATTCGTGGGCCTGGGCGCGATGGGGAGTCGCGTCACCAAGCGCCTGCTCGACGCCGGATGCGCCGTGACGGGATACAATCGCACGCCCGCCAAGGCGCAGTGGCTCGTGGACGCGGGGATGCGCCTGGTCGGCAGCCCGCGCGAGGTCGTCGCCGCCTCCGACATCACCTTCTCGATGGTGACGAACACCCAGGCGCTCCAGGCGATCATCGAGGGGCCAGATGGCATCATGCAGGCGCTCGGCCCTGGCAAGATCTACATCGACATGAGCACCGTCAGCCCGGCTGTCTCGCGGCGCGTGGCGGCCCAGGTGGAGGCGCGTGGCGCCGAGATGCTCGACGCGCCCGTCTCGGGCAGTGTGGTGACGCTGGAGCAGGGCAAGCTCTCGATGATGATCGGCGGCAAGCGCGAGGTCTACGAGCAGGCGCTGCCCACGCTGCACGCCATCGCGCCGAAGGTGCAGTACGTCGGCTCGCATGGCCAGGCGGTGCTGATGAAGATCGCCATCAATCTGAACCTGCAAGCGCAGATTCTGGCCTTCAGCGAGAGCCTGCTGCTGGCGGAAAAGGGCGGCATCGCGCGGGAGGACGCCATGCAGGCGCTGCTCGACAGCGTCATCGCCTCGCCGTCGCTCCAGTATCGCGCGCCGTTCATCCTGCATGCGCCCGACGAGGTCTGGTTCAACGTCAACATGATGCAGAAGGATATGCTGCTGGCGCTGGAGATGGGGCGCGAGTTGAATGTGCCGCTGCCGATGGTCTCGGTGAGCAACGAGTTTCTGACGGCGGCTCGCGCGCAGGGGTTGGATGGCCACGACTTCTACATCGTCTTCCAGGTGCTGGCGAAGATGGCTGGCATCGAGCGCGATGTGGACGCCCTCACGCCGAAATCAGATGGCTGATTCGGCCAGATGCGCTGGCGGTTGAAACCGCGCCTGGGAGGCGGCCTGCGGGCTGCCGCGAAGTCCGCGCAGGCGGACTTGAGGACGCGCCACCCTCGTATGCGACGGATGAGCGATGGAGGTAAGCGCCATGACTGGCGCGAATCCAGATGGACGCGCTGCGCTGCGCGTCCACACCTTTCGTGGCCTGCAGAACCTGCCCATCGTGGCGGCGCAGCGGCTCGGCTACTTCGCACGTGCAGGGCTGGCGGTCACGCTCTCCTTCACGAATAGCTCTGCCGAGCAGTTGAGCACGCTGGCGCGGGGCGAGGTCGATCTGATCCACACCGCGCCCGATAACGTCATCCACTTCGATACGCAGCCAGCCGCTTTTGGCGCCGATCCCACGACCGCGCCGCGCCTGGCGCTGCTGCTGGGCGGCAGTAATGGCCCGCTCAGCGTCTATGCCGCGCCCGGCGCCGATGATCTCGCCGCGCTGCGTGGCCGCGCGGTGGGGGTGGATAATCCTGGGTCGGGCTTCGCGCTCGTGCTGCGCGATCTGCTGGAGCGCGCCGGGCTGGCGCTCGACCGCGACTACACCTTCACCGTGGCGGGCGGCACGGGCGCGCGAGCGGCGAAGGTGGCCGAGGGCTCGCTGGCGGCCACGCTCGTCTACCCGCCGTTTGATCTGCTGCTGGCCAGCAAGGGCTGCCATCGGCTCAGCGACTCCACCAGCGTGTATCCCGCCTATGCCTCGCAGGCGCTGGCGGGCGAGCGCGGCTGGGTCGAGGCGCACGGCGACCTCGTGGCCGCCTACATCGCGGCGCTGCTGGCGGCGCTCGACTGGCTCTACACACCCGCCCAGCGCGCGGCGGCGGAGATCCTGCTGGCCACCGAGGCTGCTGTGGGGGCGGCGGATGTCGCGCCCGCGCTGGCCTACGCCGCGTTCACCGATCCACAGGTGGGGTTTGGGCGCACAGCGACACTGAGCGAGGCCGGGCTGGCGCAGGTGATCGCCCTGCGCGCCCGCTACGGCGACCTGCCCGCCGCCGCGCTGGGCCAGCCCGCCGACTACTGCGACCTGCGCTGGTATGAGCGAGCCGCTGGGTGAACGCCCCCCCTCCCAGCCCCTCCCCGCGTTGCGGGAGAGGGGAGCCACATGGCGCGTCGTGTGCGGCGCGCGCCTGTCCGCCATCGCCATAACGCTTGGCCTGGGTTCCCCTCCCTCGGAGGGGAGGGGGTCAGGAGGAGAGGTTCCGCTCGCCCGCTAGCTCCCCTCACCCGCCGCCGCAGGGGATGGGCTGGGCGCGGTGGGAGCCTGTGGCGCTACGCTGCCGCCGAGGTAGAGCGCGCTGATCTCTGGATTATTCAGCACGCTCTCGCTGGGGCCATCTAGCCGCACGCGACCGCTCTCCATCACCACGCCGTGGTCGGCCAGGCGCAGGCCAGCGCGCGCATTCTGCTCCACCAGCAAGATCGTGCGGCCCGCCTCTTTCATCGTCGTGATGGTCTTGAAGACTTCTTTGAGCGTGCGCGGATCCAGCCCCATCGAGGGCTCATCCAGCAGCACCAGCTTTGGGTCGAGCATCAGGCAGCGGGCGAACTCCACCAGCCGCTGCTGCCCGCCCGAGAGGCTGCCCGCCAGCTCGCGAGCACGCTCGCGCACGATGGGGAACAGCGCCTGCGCCTCGTCATAGCGCCGCCGCACGATGGACTGGTCGCTCACCATGTAGGCGCCCAGCTCCACGTTCTCGCGCACGGTCATGCCGGGGAAGAGGCTGTGGTTCTGCGGCACCTGCACCAGCCCGCGATTCAGAATCTGGCGCGGCGAGAGGCCAACGAGGTCTTGCCCATCGAAGCGGATGTGGCCCTTGCGTGGCCGGATGATGCCGCTGATGGCCGTGAACACCGTAGATTTGCCCGCGCCATTCGGCCCAACGAGGCAGGTGATCGTTCCCTGCTCCACGACCAGGTTCACGCCGCGCAAGACATCGCCGCCGCCGTAGCCCGCGACCACATCGATCAGTTCAAGCAACATCGATCAGTCTCCCAGATACGCTTCGAGGACAGCGGGGTTTGCGCGCACGGCCTCTGGCGCGCCCTCAGCCAGCTTGGCCCCACGGTGCATCACCATGACCCGATTGCACAGGCCCATGATGAACTCCATGTTGTGCTCGACGATCAGGAACGTGACCCCCTGGCGATTCAGCTCGCGGATGCGCTCGCCAAGCTGGTCGATCAACGTCGGGTTGATGCCGCCTGCTGGCTCATCCAGCAGCACCATCTGCGGCTCCGCGATCAGGATGAAGGCCAGCTCCAGCAGCTTGCGCTGCCCATAGGAGAGACTGCCCGCCGGAGTGTCTCTCAGGTGCGTCAACCCGACGAACTCCAGCAGTTGCAGCGCCCGCGCGTGCTCGCTCGACGCGCTCCAGCGGCCCAGCAGCGAGGCCAGCCCCTTGCGCCGGATGGCGACATGCATGTTCTCGGTGACGGTCAGGCGCGGAAAGATACGCGTCAACTGGAAGGTGCGCCCCATGCCCATGCCAAAGATGCGGTTGGGCGTGTAGCGGCTGATGTCCAGCCCGTTGAACTCCACCTTGCCCGTGTCGGAGCGCTCGTACCCCGTGATGACGTTGAAGAGCGTCGTCTTGCCGGAGCCATTCGGCCCGATCAGGCCGGTGATCGAGCCTCTCTCCACCGTGATCGAGCAACTGTCGAGCGCCTGGATGCCACCAAACGCTTTGCGGATATCTGTCGCTTGCAGCAGGGCCATCGGTGTCTCCCTTGATGTCGCATGCGGCGCCAGGTTGCGCAGATCAATTCGTGTCGTCGCGTCGTCGTGTCAGCATGTCATCGTCAGCGCTCGGTTGCGACCGAGCCAGCATCAGGCGCAGGGGCTCGTGCACCGGTCGCATCGGTCGTATCCGTCGGGCCTGCCACTCCGGACGGCCCGGCTGGCCCCGGCGCAACGGGGGTCGCCTTGCGCGCCGCCGCCCGCCCAAAGAGACGGTTGCTGACGGCTGGCACGATGCCCTCTGGCAGCAACAGGATGACGGCCAGGAAGACCGCGCCCTCGACCACCAGATTCAGGCCGCTCTGGCCGACGGCGATGGTCAGGTATTGCTGGGCTGGCTCCAGCAGCAGCGCGCCGAGCAGCGGGCCAGAGATCGTCCCCAGGCCGCCCAGGAATGCCATCAGCGCGATCAGCACATCGAAGAGCGCATCGAAGGCGAACGGCGGAAAGACCGACTCCACATAGTAGGCCCACACGGCGCCACACATGCCCACGAAGAAGGCCGAGAGCACGAACGCGCTCAGCTTCACACGGGTGGTGTGTACGCCCAGCCCCAGCGCGCGCCCCTCGTCATCACGAATGGCCAGCAGCTCCAGCCCGTACTTTGAGTGGCGCACGAACCAGGAGGTTGCCACTGCCAGCAGCAGGATGACCAGAATCACGTAGTAGAACGGCAGGTTGTAGACGTAGCCGCTCCACGGCGGAATCGGCAGTTCCGCGCCGGTCATGCCATTGGTCAGCCCGAAGACGTTGTTCTCGGCGAGCAACTGGAAGATGAAAAAGATGGCGATGGTGATCACCACAAAGGTGTGGCGGCGCGTGCGCAGCGCCACGATGCCCACCGGCACGGCCACCACCGCCGCGATCAGCCCCGCCAGCGGCACGAACTCGAACGGCGCCCAGCCGCCCGCGATGTGCCAGTGCGCGCAGATGATCGTCAGCGCGTAGCAGCCCGTGCCAAAGAAGACCGCATGCCCCAGCGCGATGTAGCCGGTGTAGCCGCAGAAGATGTTCCACGCGCTGCCCGCCGCCGCGAAGACCAGTGTGAAGAAGGCGACCGTGGTGATCGCAGGATCAGAGATGATCAGCGGGAATGCGATCACCGCGGCCAGGCAAACCAGCCAGAACACAATCTGGTAGGGTCGCCAGCGCTGGGCGCGCTCTGCGTCGGATACGCCTGTGGGCGCCTGGGATCGTGCCGTTATCGCCATAGGTCGAGGCTGCTCTTTCTGCTCGTGACGCCGGGTCTCATCGGTCTCATCAGTCTCATCGGGTCGCTTCACGTCTTGCCGGGTCGCATCGCGCTAGCGTCTGGAACTGCGCCGCTTCGGTCACGCGCCCCAGCGCTCACTGGGTGCGGGCGCTGGCCTTGCCAAACAGACCCTGTGGCCGCACGATCAGGATCAGGACGAGCAGCACGTAGAATACCGTGCTGGCCCAGGTCGGCGACCACAGCAGCGTCGTAAGGTTTTCGATGACCAGCATCCCCACCGACGCGATCAGCGCGCCGCCCAGGCTGCCCATGCCCGCGAAGATGATGATGACCAGCAGGCGCGAGATGAGGTCGTAGTGGCTGTTGGGGGTGAAGGCGGTCGTCGCGCCGTAGGCCATGCCACCGGCAGCCGTCAGCGCCACCCCCACGCCAAACGTGAGCGCCGCCACGCGCTCGACATCGATGCCGATCAGCAGCGCCGCCGCGCGATTCTGCATCATAGCGCGGACACTGCGCCCGAATTTGGTGCGATAGAGCAGGAAATAGAGCGCGCCCAGCAGCAGCACACTCAGGCCAAACGCCATCAGGTAGATATCGGGCAGGTAGAAGGAGAAAACGTGCACTGATTGCGTCGTGTACCAGGCGAAGAGCTTGACGGTATCGGCGCTGAAGAAGAAGTACAGCAACCCCTCGGTGATGATGGCAACGGCGTACGTCACCAGAATCGAGAGCTGCGTGCGGTCGCGCTTGAGCGGACGAATCAGCGTCCACTCCAGGATGACGCCCAGCACGAACATCACGGGAATGGTGATGAACAGGCCAAGGAACAGATCAACGTGGAAGTGAGTCGCCAGCGCGTAGCTGAGATAGGCGCCAAGGATGACGAACGCGCCCTGGGCGATGTTGATGATGTCCATCACGCCGAAGATCAGGGTCAGGCCAGCCGCCATCAGGGCGTAGACGCCACCTGTCAGTATGCCTGTCACGATGCCCTGGAGGACGAGCGACATGATCTGTCTCCTTGCCAACGAATCGAGTGATGCAGGCCGAATGCAGGTCGAATGCAGGTCGTATGGTGGTGGGAGACGTCGGGCGAGGGGGACAGTCCTCGCCAGACGTGAAGGCGCGTACTCGGTACTGTACTACGGAATGGGAGGACGACGCGAAGTCATCGCCTTACCTACACGGGACGGTAGCCGATAGGCTGGCGGTTGAAACCGCGCCTGGATGGCCCACTGGGCCGCAAAGTCTGCCTGCGCGGACTGGGATCCGGATCCGAACCCGCGCAGGCGGGTTTTGCGGCGGCTCGCAGGCCGCCTCCCAGGCGCGATTTCAATCGCCAGCAGCCAGGGTCTAGCTCGGCCAGTTGCTCTTCGGGAACTGCACGGGAGCCGAGGCGACGCTGGCCGGGTAGACCGGAATGAACTGGCCATTCTGCCACTGGAACAGATAGGCCTGCAACTTCGTGTTCTGGCCGGTGTTGTCGAACTGCACCGGGCCTTGCACGCTGGTGAACGTACCAGAGTGCAGCGTCGCGATCAGCTTGGACTGATCGAGGCTCTTGTTCTGCGTCACCGCCTGCGCGACCACCTGGCCAACGGAATACGCCTCGGCCACATCGGAGCTGATGTCCGACTTGGCGCCGCCATACTTGGCGATGTACTCCGAGACCATCTGCGCGTTGCCTGGGGCGTTCAGGTCAGGCCACCACGGATTCGGCACCATGATGCCCTCAGCCACTCCCGCGCCGCCGACGGACTGGAGGAACTGTGTCCCCTGATCCGGGCCAGCCGTCGCGATGATCGCCTGGGGATTGTAGTGCTGCTGGTGGAACGCCTGGATGAATGCCGAGACATCGGGCAGCAGCGTGCCCGTCACCACCACCTGCGCCTTCGAGTTGATGATGCCCGCAGCGATGGGGGTGAAGTCGGTCGTCTCCGCCGGATACACCTTGTAATAGGCGGTCGTCAGGCCAGCGGCTTCCAGAATCTTACGCGCGTTATCGACCTGCGGCTGCGTGAAGGGGTCGTCCTCAGTGGCGTAGGCCACCGTGGTTGGGCGCTGCGCGGCGGGCAGCCCGGCGATGTACTGCGCGAAGCTGTTCAGATTGTTGGCGACTGGCAGCGACACGTCGAAGACGTTGTTCAGCCCTTGGGTGAAGACCGATGGGCCGCCGCCCGCGCCCTCGACCATCGCGTAGCCATAGCGATTGGCGATCACCGAGGCGGGCTTGGTCAGCAGGGTCGAGAACGGGCCAAAAAGCAGATCAACCTTGTTCTGGGTGATGAGTGTCTGGTAGTTGGTGGTCACCTGCTGCGGGCTGCTAGCGTCGTTGACGAAGGTGAGCTTGACCTGGCGGCCCAGCAGTCCACCACTCTTGTTGACATCGTCGGCCCAGAGGTTGTAGCCCTGCTGGAAGGCCTTGCCATCCGCCGAGAAATCGCCGGAGAGCGAGAGGGAGACGCCGATAGTGATCGGCCCAGACGCCGAGCTACTGCCGCCGCCCGTGCTACAGCCGACCAACATCAGGGCCAGGCACGCGAAGACACTGAGAAATCCCAATACTCGATAACTGCGCGAGGAGGTTCGTCCAGTCATGGCTCTGCTCCCTGAGCTACATCTCTGTAGCCCGTCCGACACAAAACAGTACGGGGGTCTAGCGGGTCTTCGGCGAGCGCGCTACGCTGCGCTGTCTGCGTGAGCGTCGCGCAATTGTCGCCGCATCCAATCAGCCATCTGTGGCCGATGTTTGTAGGGGATGTTGTTGCAGACGTGATTGCCGTCGTCGAACATCCACAGGTCTACGGGGCCGCCCAACTCGCGCGCGACGCGCTCCGCATCTTGAGGCGGAATCACGCGATCCAGACGCCCCATAATCACCAGCGACGGCGCGGTCACTCGCTGGAGGACACCCTCCAGTGTGAATGGCTGCAAGCGCTCCAGCGCATCGGCGCGTGAGGCGCTGCCACTGCGGTGAATGAACGCCTCTTGCGTGAGGCCAGGCATCTGACCGAAGGCTGCGGGAACGTCGTACGGCCCGGCGAGGGCGATCACCGCGCGGATGCGTGGCTCGAATGCGGCGGCGCGCGGGGCGTAGTAGCCGCCCAGGCTCACCCCCAGCACGCCGACCCGCTGCGCATCCACATCATCGCGCTGCTCCAGCGCGTCTATCGCGGCCCGCGCGGCGACCTCATAATCGCTGCGCATGGGTCGCTCGAACTCCATCTCACCCTGGCCCGGCCCATCGATCGCCAGCGTCGCCAGGCCGCGACGCAGAAACTCGTCGCTGTAGCTGTGCAACTCTTCTTTGACCGAATCGAGGCCGGGGATGAGCAGCACGACGGGGGGTCGGTTCTCGTGCGCGCGTAGCGGCTTACGCAACACGCCCCACATCGTCAGGCCATCCTCAAATGGGATGGCCACGCGCTCACCTGGAACATCGAACCAGGGCAGCGCCCGCGCATAGCAGGATACCGCCAGCTCGTGCGCCGCGCGCAACTGCGTGGGGGTATCGACGGCCAGGAACTTGCCAAAGTGATAGGCCATAGCAGCGTGATACAGATGATACGCTGTGGACTCACGTTGGCTGTCGCGCTCAGCCTCCTCTCCCATGCGCTGGTGCATGGCGCCGCAGTCGGCCCACTCGCGGAGCCAGCTCGACCAGTCGGTGATGCGCGCGGTCACACGCTGAAAGTCGTTCGGATCGATGCCATTGGCGAGGAAGCGGGGCGCCCAGTTGGTCACCGCCGTCTGCACGCGCGCGTCACTTGCCATTGCACTGTACTCCTTGTCGGGAGCGATCCGCCGAGCGTTAGCCCGACCAGCAGCCGAGCGCCTCGCGAAACGTGCGCAATCGTTCGTCTATCGCAGAACAATCGATTGACGCAACCATAACACCGCTACCAAACTTGTGTCAATATGCGGCCTGTCGCGGCCTTGAAAGGCGGGCGCACGCAGACGGCAGCTTGAAAGCCGCAGGGCGCCTGCCTTCGGCGGCCCAGGGGCATTCATGCCCCATCCGTGCCGTGCTCCGGCCCTTCAAGGGCGAGAGCCGTCCCTGTCCCCGCGCTCACTCGCTCCTTTCCGTTCTGCTCCACCTCGCTACCTCAGCAGCGCCAGCGGCTCTTCGAGCAGGTCGGCCAGCGCGCCGAGGAACTCCGCCCCGCGTGCGCCATCGATCACGCGATGGTCGCAGGAGAGGCTGAGCGCCAGCATCGGCTGCACCGCTGGCGTCCCGTGCAGCGGCACGACGCGCTCGACGATGCGTCCCACCGCCAGGATGGCCGCCTGCGGGGCGGGCACGATGGCGTTGAAGGCGTCCACGCCATACATGCCGAGATTGCTGATGGTGAAGGTGGCTCCAGCCAGATCATCTGGCCGCTGCTTGCCGCTTTGGGCGCGCCCCACCAGTTCGGCGCGGCGCGCAGCGATGGCCTCCAGGCTGAGCGCATCGGCCTGGTGAATGACCGGCGTGACGAGGCCGTAGTCGGCGGCCACCGCCAGCGCGATGTTGACCTCAGGATGATGCGTGATGTCGCCCTCGCGCCACGAGGCGTTGACCCGTGGGTGCGCGCGCAGCGTGTGCGCTGCGCCCATCACCAGCAGATCGGTATAGGTGATGTGCGCCGCACCCTCAGACTGTTGGCGACGGGCCTGCTCACGCCAGGCGATCAGGCGGGTGGCGTTGATCTCGCGCAACAGGAAGAAGTGCGGTATCTCACGCCAGCTCGCTGTGGTGCGCTCCGCCATGATGCGCCAGACCGGATGCAGCGCCGATGACGCTGGAGCCGACCTCTCAGCCGCGACGGGACGCGCCCCAGCGGCCACAGGACGCGCGGCGAAGGTCAGCACATCGGCGGCCAGCACGGCTGAGCCTGGGGCGCTGCCCATCACCTGCGCCAGCTCCACACCGCGCTCGCGCGCCAGTCGGCGCGCCTTGGGCGAGGCGGGCAGCAGCCGCGCAGGCCGTCCATCCGCCGTCGCGCCAGCCGTCGCGTGGACAGGGCTGACAGCGCTCGATGGCGCGGCGTGATCGGCCAGATAGGCCAGCACATCGGACTTCTGCACGCGCCGCCCGTTCGTCGGGATGGCCGACGGATCGACACCGCGCTCCTCGGCGATGCGGCGCGCCAGCGGGCTGACGCCGCCCGACGCAGCAGGCTCCGGCGACGTGGCGGGCGCTGGAGCGGGAGTCGCGGGCTGCTCGCCGGGCGCCAGGATCAGGGCGATCACCTGGCCAACGGGGATCTCCTCGCCTTCGTGCGCGCGGATATCCGCCAGCACGCCACTGGCGCGCGCTTCCAGTTCCACCATCGCCTTGTCGGTCTGGATCTCGGCCAGCGCGTCGCCCTCGCGCACGGAGTCGCCCGCGGCTTTGAGCCAGCGCACCAGCGTTCCCGTCTCCTGGGCCATCCCCAGCGCGGGCATGAATACCTCTGTGGACATCCGAATCGCTTTCCTCTTCGCCCGACTCAGTGCGATTCGCCCGCGTGCGCCTTGCTGGTCGCGTGCGAGGCGCCATGTGAGTTGGCGTGCGCGGCGGCGGTGGGCGCGCGGCGGCCCGCCTCGGTGTTGCGGTGCGATTGCGTGTCGCGCACGGTCGGGAGCGGGCCGGTCGCGGTGTAGTAGCGGACGCCCGCCACCATCAGGTCTTCGGCGGGGAACCGCGTGATGACCTCGCAGCCTGTCGCTGTGACGATCAACTGCTCCTCGATGCGCGCGGCGGACCAGCCATCTGACGCTGGCCAGAATGTCTCCAGCGCGAAGACCATGCCCTCCTTGATCTCCTCAGGATGATCGAGCGAGACGAGGCGGCTGAAGATGGGCTTCTCCCAGATGGAGAGGCCGACACCGTGGCCATATTGCAGCGCGAAGGCCGCCTCCTCATCCTGAAAGCCAAACTCCGGCGCCTTCGGGAAGGTCGCGACGACCTCGCCGGTCGTCACGCCGGGGCGGATCATGGCAATGGCGGTATCCAGAATCTCGCGGCACTTCTTGTAGGCGTCCACCTGCGCCTGCGAGGCGCTGCCGACGGCGAAGGTGCGATAGTAGCAGGTGCGGTAGCCATTGAAGCTGTGCAGGATGTCGAAATAGGCTGGGTCGCCGGGGCGCAGCGCGCGGTCGCTGAAGACGTGCGGGTGCGGGCTACAGCGCTCGCCAGAGATGGCGTTGACGCCCTCCACATGCTCCGAGCCCAGATCATAGAGCACCTTGCTCACCAGCCCGACGCACTCGTTCTCGCGCACGCCGGGGCGCATGAAGCGGTACAGCTCGTCGTAGGCGGCGTCCACCATCATACAGGCGGTGTTCAGCAGGGTAATCTCATCCACCGTCTTGAGGATGCGCGCCTGCTGCATCAACTGCTGGCCGTCGACGACGGTGATGCCCTCTTTCTGCAGCGCGAAGAGCACCGGCAGCTCGATGACATCCACTCCCAGCGGCGAGCCGAGCAGCCCGCGCTCCTCCAGCTCGATGCGAATCTTGCGGGCGACATCCTCGGCCCGTCCGGACTCTGGCGACATCGCGCCGCGCTGGGTCGAGATGCCCGCGCGCGAGCGCTCGCCGAGCCACGGCGCATAGAGCTGGTGGTGGCGGGCCGCCGAGCCGAAGTCCCACAGGATCGGCTCATCGTTCTGCGGCAGCAGCGAGAAGCGCGCCACCTTATCCATCGCCCACGTGCCGATGTGCGTCGCGGTGATGTAGCGGATATTGTTCATGTCGAAGCAGAGCAGCGCGCCCATCTCCGACTCCGCCAGCAGGCGCTTGATGCGCGCCAGCCGCTGCGTGCGCAGCCGGTCGTAATCGACTCGCTCCTCCCAGTCCACACCCATCGTACCGTATGTCTTTGGCCCCATTGTTTGTGGCTCCTTTGGCCTGCGCGTCGCATCAATGCGGCGCGCTGCGGGTGATGATTGACTGATCGTTGTGGATAGAGCTAGACGCGACCGCAGAGGGTTTTGGCTAGCTCCGTGACGCGCTCTGGTGTGGGCACAGTCAGGTCTTCGAGCACCGGCGAGAACGGCACCGGAACGTCCATCGCGCCCATGCGCTTGACGGGCGCGTCGAGATAGTAGAAAGCGCCATCGGCGATGACCGCCGCGAACTCCGCCGTCACGCCGTAGCGCTCGTAGCCCTCATCGATGACGATGGCGCGGCTGGTCTTGATGGCTGAATTGATCAGCGCGTCTTTGTCGAGCGGGTAGGTGGTGCGCGGGTCGATCACCTCGGCGCTGACGCCGACGCTCTGGAGCTGCTCGGCGGCGGCCAGCGCCACCTGCACCATGCTGCTGGTGGCCACCAGCGTGATGTCCTCGCCGACGCGCTTGACATCAGCGACCCCGAACGGGATGGTGTACTCCTCCTCCGGCACTGGCCCCTTGAGCGTGTACATCATCTTGTCCTCGAAGATCACCACCGGATTCTCATCGCGGATGGCCGACTTGAGCAGCCCCTTGGCGTCGTAGGGCGTGGAGGGCAGGGCAACCTTGAGACCGGGGATGTGGCTGACCCAGGCGTGCAGGCTCTGGCTGTGCTGGGCGGCGCTGCGGCGGGTCGCGCCGAGCGTCGTGCGGATGACCATCGGAACCTTGAGCTTGCCGCCCGACATGTAGTGGACTTTGGCCGCCTGGTTGGCGATCTGATCCATGACGATGCCGAGGAAGTCGCCAAACATGATGTCCACCACGGGACGCATGCCCGTCATGGCCGCGCCGACGCCGATGCCCGTGATGCCCGCCTCGGAGATGGGCGAATCGACGATGCGCGTCTTGCCGAACTCCTCGACCAGCCCGCTCAGCACCTTGAACGGCGTGCCAGCCTCGGCGACATCTTCGCCGATGACGAAGACCGTCGGGTCGCGGCGCAGCTCCTCAGCCAGCGCCTCGCGGATGGCCTGGCTCAGCGTGATCTCGCGCGTGGCGGCGGTTCCCGTCGCACTGGCAGAGGTGAGGCTAGGCGTAGACATCTTGCGTGACCTCCGATGGATCGGGATAGGGCGCGTCGAGCGCGAAGGTCACGCCCGCCTTGATCTCGGCGTCCACCTCGCTGCGAATCGTCTCCAGCTCGGCGCGCGTGGCCACGCCATCGGCTTCGAGCCACTCGCCCATCAGCGCGATGGGGTCGCGCTCGCGCCGCCAGAACGCTTCTTCCTCGCGCGAGCGGTAATAGCTCCGCTGGATGTCGCCGACATGGTGACCGTAGTAGCGATAGGTGGTGGCCAGCAGGAAGCTCGGCCCCTCGCCCGCCCGTGCGCGCTTGACCGCCTGCTCGGCGGCGGCATGCACCGCGCGGATGTCCTGCCCATCGACCTCCGTCACCGGGATGCCGAAGGCGGCGGCGCGGGCAGAGAGCGAGCCAGCCTGCGTCTCGGTGTAGTGGGTGTACTCGCCGTACTGGTTGTTCTCGCAGACGTAGATGACAGGCAGCGACCACAGCGCCGCCATGTTCATCACCTCGTAGACCAGCCCCTGGCCCAGCGCGCCCTCGCCAAAGAAGCAAACCGCCACGCGATCCAGCCCCAGCGCCTTGTTGGAGTAGGCGGCTCCGGTGGCGATGCCCGCGCTGCCGCCGACGATGGCGTTGGCTCCGAGGTTGCCGGTCTGCTGGTCGGCGATGTGCATGCTGCCACCCTTGCCGTGGCAATAGCCTGCCTCTTTGCCCAGCAGCTCGGCGTACATCAGGTTGATGGCGGCGCCTTTGGCGATGCAGTGACCGTGGCCACGATGCGTGCTGGTGATGTAGTCATCCTGCCGCAGCGCGCCGCAGACGCCCACTGCGACCGCCTCTTCGCCGCTATAGAGATGCGCCAGACCAGGCATGCGCGCCGAGAGATAGAGCTCGTTGACCTGCTCTTCGAACTGGCGAATGCGCTGCATCTGTCGATAGAGATACAGCCAGTGTTCGCGCGTTTCGGCGGACTCCGCCCGCCCCGGCGCCTGACCAGCCTGTGCCATATGATGTCCTCCACGTCCTCCAGTGGACGTTCGTGTCGCGAGTGAAATGGGTGTGCGCGTCAGCCTTCCGTGTGCGCCGCGCCAGCGTCAGTCGGCGCGGCGGCGACATCTTCGCTGACCTGTGCGAGGTGCGCGCGCATAGCCGTGCGCGCCCGCTCGACATCGCGCTGCTCGACCGCTTCGAGCAGCGTCTTGTGATAGACCTGGCCGCGCTCTGG
Organism: Ktedonobacterales bacterium; assembly: GCA_036258195.1. Taxonomy (GTDB): domain Bacteria; phylum Chloroflexota; class Ktedonobacteria; order Ktedonobacterales; family JADMIN01; genus JAKAIY01. The sequence continues at coordinate 6,836 of DATAED010000454.1, read as the reverse complement.
GCCGCCCGGCACAGAGAAGATGCGCGCGCGCTGCTCGGAGAGCAGGCCGACAATCGAATCCACCAACGAGACGATCAGCGCATTGCGCGCGGCCAGCGCCAGCGTGCGATGGAAGCGGTTGTCGGCCTCGATGTAGGTGTCGGCGCGACGCAACGAGTGATCCATCGTGGCCACCGCCTCGCGCAGAGCGGCGATGTGCGTCTCGTCGGCGCGCTCGGCGGCCAGCGCGGCGATCTCCGGCTCGATGATCTGGCGCAGCTCGACCAGCGCATTGGGGCTGCCCAGATGGCTGACGCGCAGCATCAATCCCAGCGAGGAGCGCATGGCGTCGGGGGTGTTGTCGGTGACAATCGTCCCGCGACCGGGGCGCATATCGACCAGCCCCATCTGCGCCAGCGTCTTGAGCGCCTCGCGCACGGCCGTGCGACTGGCGCCAAACCGCAGGGCCAGCTCGCGCTCTGGTGGCAGGCGATCACCGGCGCGCAGTTCGCCGCGCACGATGCGCCCCTGAATCTGCTCCACGATGCGCTCGAAGAGCTTGCTGCGCCCGACGGGCTGATACATCTGCCGCGCCCCTCGCCCTGAATTCACGATGACTCGCGCTCACCAGTTTGTCATACCGGTATGATGGTCATACCAATACGTACTTTTGAGTATACTGATCGGCGCGCGCATGTCAAGGGGTGGGGGCAGCGGTAAAGGGAGATGAATTGCCTGGGTGTCGCGCGGCGCGAGCCCTCACCTCAGCCCTCTCTCAGAGGGAGAGGGAGCAGGAGGGTGATCGCAGGGCAGGCAGATTGGCCAGGCGCGACCTCACCCCAAACCCCTCTCCCACGGGGAGAGGGGCTTTTGGTTGCTTCCAGGGCAGGGGTCACATCGATTGCTCCGCGCCGAGGCGCCTGGCCTGGGTTCCCCTCCCTCGGAGGGGAGGGGGTCAGGGGGAGAGGTTCCGCCTGCTCAGGCGCCTCACTGCCATATAGCTCCCCGCTCGCTCTGCGCGATCGCGCTCAGGCTGGGGCGCATGCCTGGCTCTTTCTCATCCTATCGCTTCTCCGCCAGCGCCTGGCGCACGCGGGCGGGGGTGAAGGGAATCTGGCGCAGGCGCGCGCCCGTGGCGTTGGCGATGGCGTTGGCGATGGCGGGCGCCATGACGACGGTGGCGGGCTCGCCTGCGCCGACGGGCGTCACGTCGGGACGATTGATCAGCACCGTCTCGATCTCTGGTACCTCTGAGAATTTCAGGATGGGGTAGGTCTCCCAGTCGAGGCTGGTGATGCGCGTCGCATCGAAGCGCACCTCCTCTTTCAGCGCGCGGCTGGTCGCCTGGATGACATTACCTTCGATCTGGTTGCGCACACCGTCGGGGTTGACGATCAGCCCGCAGTCGTGCGCCACCACGACGCGCCGCACGCGCACCACGCCGCTCGCCGCATCCACCGCGACCTCGGCCACGGCGGCCACATACGCCTCGGTGTTCTCGTAGCGCGCGAAAGCGATGCCGCGTCCCGTCATCAGCCCCGGCGCTGGGTCATCGCCTGCCGCTAGCGGCTCATCCCAGCGCGCCTGCTGCGCCGCCGCCTCCACGACCGCACGGGCGCGCTCGTCGGTGAGATGCCGCAGGCGGAAGGCGACCGGATCGGCCTCCGCCGTCAGCGCCAGCTCATCCATCAGCGACTCATTGGCGAAGGTGTTGGCCGTGCCGCCCAGCGTGCGCATCGAGGAGGCGCGCAGTGGCGAGCGCGCGACCCAATGCATCGTCACGCGGGTGTTGGGGACGGCATACTCGGTGGGGGCGTTGCGCGCGCCGCCATAGAAGAAGGCCGATAGCGGGGCAGCCTGGCCTGCGACAAGTTGCCCGGCGATCAGTTGGAGCGCGCGGCGCGGGCGGTTGGCGTGCGACGGCGACCAGACCTGGTATTCCCAGCCGACGATCTGGCCATGCTCATCCAGCCCGCCGCGCGCCTCCATCAGCATGGCGGGCGACTTCGGCTCCCAGGCGAATTCATCTGCGCGCGACCACTGCACGCGCACCGGCTTCCCCGCCGCCCGCGCCAGCAGCGCGGCGTCGGCGGCCACGTCATCGGAGCCATTCTGCCCGTAGCAGCCCGCGCCCTCCATGAAGATCAGGCGCACGCGCTCGGTGGGCAGCTCCAGCAGGTCGGCCAGCGCGCCCCGCAGCGGAAAGACGCCCTGCGTGCTGCACCAGACCGTCATGGAGCCATCGTCCTCCATGCGCGCCACTGCACACGATGGCCCCAGCGAAGCGTGCGCCTGGTACGGCTGGAGGTAGCGCCCGCTGATGACCCTGGTCGCGCCCGCCAGCGCCTGCGCCGCGTCACCGCGCTCTTGCCTGACCTCATCGCGCGTGGCCAGATCGCGCAGTGACTCATGCAGCGTCTCCTGCGCGGGCAGCGCCGCCGATTCATCCCATGTCAGCCGCAGTAGCGTGGCCGCGCGGATGGCCTGCTCCTCGCGCTCGGCCACCACGCCGACGAAATCGCCCAGCCGCACCGCGCGCGCGCCGGGGATCGCCGCCAGGCCGGAGTCGTCGAGCGCGCGCAGAGTCGCGCCGGTGCTGGGCGGCCGCACGACGCGCCCATGCAGCATCCCCGGCAGCCGCAGATCGTGAACGAAACTGGGCGCGCCGTAGAACTTGTTGGCCAGATCGAGCCGCCCGCTGGATGCGCCAATCAGGCGATAGTCTGCGGCGGACTTGGTCGGCGCGCGGCCCGTCACGGGCGCGTCGAAGCGCTTGCCGCCCAGCAGCTCCGCATAGGTCACACGGCGCTGCGGATCGTCCGGCTCGTCGCGACGGCTGACCACGCCATCGCGCACGACCAACACAGCAGGCGCGGCGCCCAGACGCGCTGCCGCCAGCGCCAGCAGCGCCTGCCGCGCCTCAGCGGCGACCAGGCGAGCCGCTCGCCAGTAGGTCGCCACGGTCTGGCTGCCGACGGTCATCCCTTCATCTGGGCTGCGCGCGGTGTCGCCCATCACGACGTGGATGCGGTCGAGCGCGACATCCAGCTCGTCGGCGACCACCTGACACAGCGCCGTGCGTACCCCCGTCCCCAGCTCCACCTTGCCGCTGAAGACCGTGATGTCGCCATCGGGCCCGATGGCGAGCCAGTCGTCGAGCGTGGAGTTGAGCAGGGTATCCGGGAGGGGACTGAGCTGGCCGGCGGTCTCGGCGTGGATCCCTGCTGCGCCAGCCGGAGCGCCTGAGTGCGGGGAGTTTGGCTGATCTGACATCAGGCGTCTCCTTTCTGGCCACGCTGGTCGCTGTCGGCGTCGCTATCGGCGTCCCACATCAGGGCGGCGGCGCGCTGCACTGCCCGCAGGATGCGCGGGTGCGAGCCACAGCGGCAGAGGTGATCGTCGAGCGCCATGCGCGCCTGCGCATCCGTCGGATGCGGCGTGCGCCAGAGCAGCGCGGCGGTGGCGATCATCATGCCATTGCTGCAATAGCCGCACTGGGCGGCCTGCTCCTCCAGGAACGCCCGCTGCACGGGATGCGGCTCGTCGGGCGTCCCCAGCCCCTCCAGCGTGGTGATCTGCGCGTCGGCCACCTCGCCGACGGGCAGCCGACAGCTCGCGACCGCCTCGGCCCCGCGCAGCACCGCGCAGGCGCCACATTGATCCAGCCCGCAGCCGAAGCGTGGGCCACTCAGCCCCAGCTCGTCGCGCAGCACGAACAGCAGTGGTGTCTCAGGGGGTGAGGTGATCTCGCGCCGCACGCCGTTGACGGTGATGAACAGAGCAGCCATGCGCTCCCTCCGTGGAGAGTGAGGAGCCACCTGTCGCCTCGCGCCAGCGCAGCCCCGTGGAGGAACAGTTCCAATGTCAGTGTAGCTGTCGCGCAATCGTTTGTCTACGCTCGCTACTTTACATAATCATGCTGCGCGCATATCCAGTGAGCGCCGACAGACGATGTGATGCGCGTGTGATGTCAGCTCTGTCGCTGAGAGCGTGCTGTGATGGACTCCGCCTACCCTCTAAGTGTGAACGGTAGCGATAAGCGAATTCAAGCCTGAAACACCGCACACATGGCGCACCAGAGTTGCGCCAGCCAAAGGAGGGCTTCCCATGACAATGGCGATTCGGTGGCGCATCATCGTCCTGCAGATCGTTGCGATTCTCGTTCTGGCGCTCGGTTCGGGCGCAGCATTCTACGCCAACAGCTTCACCACGGCTCAGATCCACGACCAGCTCGCTCCACAGCAAATCTTCTTCCCGAAGGATGCGAAGTCCGGGCTGCCCGCCGACCTGACACAGTACGCGGGCCAGCAGGTGCTCACGGGCGACCAGGCGCATGCCTACGCCGAGAAGTTTATCGGGTTGCATTTGCAAGAGATCGGTCAGGGTCATCCTTATTCCTACTGGAGCGCTCAGGCGCGCGCTGCGACTGATCCGGCCGTAGCGGCGAAAGATCAGGGCATTGCGACCACGCTCTTCCAGGGTGAGACGCTGCGTTCGATGCTGAACCAGGCCTGGACGTTCTCGGTGTTCGGTCAGATCGCGTTCTTTGCTGGCATAGGCATGGTGCTTGCAGGCGCCGTCGTGCTGGTGGCGCTGGGGTTCGAGGTCTACGAGATGGCCACTGGCCGCGAGACAAGCCCAGTGACGGTCGTCGCGGCGAAAGCGCCAGAGGCGGTGCTGAATCCCGCCCGGTAGTGATCGGGCCTCAAGCATCCGAAGAGGCGTCTGGCTCGCAAGCGCCAGTCGCCTCTCATCACACCTCCGCACTGAAGCGCCGCACAGTTCTGAACATGCGCCGACGATGGCGACCCTTGCCGGGCCTCCACCGACCAGGAAAGGGTGATTCCCATGAACAACGTCATCAGCGACGATCACCAATCGCACAACCTGCATGACGACTTGCCCGCGATCTCCGCCGAGGCGACGGAGCGCCTGATGTGGCTTGCCTTTGAGGGGCGTGACGCCGAGAGCGCCTCGCAACTGCTGCAGGATGCGATTGATCGCACGCAGGCGCAATGCGGCGCTCTGCTCTACTATCCGACGCATGCGCCGCTCGCCCAGCTTGACATGCTGGCGCGCTGGAGCCTGAGTGAAGATAGCGCGCAGCAGATGTTCCTGCGCTATCACACCTCTGGTCGGCGCCAGATCGTCTCGCGCGATGAGCGCTGGTTTGTCGTGGCGCTGCCCTGTGCGCTGCGCGATCACCAGGCCACCGCTGTGCTGCTGCTGGGATGGCGCGAGGCAACCGGCGCAGTAGCATCGACCTTCCGGCGAGTGAGTGCGCAGTTGGCTGGATCACTCGACCGCTATGCGCTCATCGTCGAGACGATCACCACCATGCGTATGCTGGAGCAGAAGGAGGTGACCAGCGCAGCGGTCGAGCGCCTGCGAGACGCCATTCTCACCCGCGTCGACCACAATCTGCGCACACCGCTGGCGGCGATTCAGGGGCATGCCTGGACGCTGTGGCGCTACTACGACAAGCTGCCACTCGACGAGCAGCGCGACTATCTCGACACCATACGCGCCTCCAGCGAGCGGCTGCGCGCGTCGCTCGACCGCATGCTGGAGTTGGCGCAGTTGACCGCACGGTCGGTCACGATGGCCAAAGAGCCTGTCTCGCTGCTCGGCGTCGCTCGCTCGGCCCTGCTGGACGCCCGCGCCAGCCACGGCGCCACCATCAACCTCACACTCACGGCCCCTGCGACGGTGGAGGCGGACGAGGAAGCCTATCGGATAGAGGCGGATCCGCAGTGGATTCGCAAGGTATTTGACGAGTTGCTCGACAATGCACTGCGCTGGGGGCGCGAAGGCGGCTCTGTCTCCATCCAGCTCTCCCCGCTGACCGGAGAAAACAGCGTACCTGCCATCGAGTGTGTCATTCGCGATGACGGGTGTGGTATGACACCAGAACAGTTACGTCATGCCTTTGTGGCCTTCCCAGACGCTGAGACGAGTCTGTCGGCAGGCTACGTGGGGATGGGTCTGGGGCTGGCGCTCTGCAAGCACATCATCAGCCAGCACGATGGAGCGATCTGGGCGGAGAGCCCGCCTGGGCGCGGAACCAGTGTCCATTTCGTGCTGCCCTGCATACATGATCTGGAGAGGACGTCTCGACGACGCTACCCCGATGAGAACTGGAGGACAGAACATGCCCGCTAAACAGACCACTGTGCTGGTCGCCGATGACGACCCGCAGCTGCTGCGCCTGATGACGCGCAATCTGGAACTGGCGGGCTATACCGTCGTTCCCACCGTGGACGGGGCGGACGCGCTGCAAGCCGCCGAAACGAAGCTCCTCGATCTGATGATCCTGGATGTCATGATGCCGCGCATGGATGGCTTCACCGTCTGCCAGCGCGTGCGCGAGTTCTCGAATGTTCCCATCATCATCGTCACAGCCAGAGGCAAAGATCAGGACAAAGTGCGCGGGCTGGATCTCGGCGCCGATGACTATCTCACGAAGCCCTTCAGCGTGGAGGAGTTTCTGGCGCGCTCGCGAGCAGTATTGCGGCGCACGGAATATAGCGATGAGGGCGCGCGCGGCGGGCAGTCCACCTTCACGCTCGGCGCCCTGGCGATCGACTTCGCAGCCTATACCGTGGCGGTCAATGGCCAGCCCGTAGCGCTCACGCCGGTCGAATATAAGCTGCTGGCATATCTGGCGCATAACGCCGGGCGCGTGCTGACACAGGATCAATTGCTGGAGCACGTCTGGGGCGACGCCTACCTGGGCGAGAGTCATCTGTTGCAGGTCAGCGTCAACCGGCTACGACGTAAGATCGAGCCTGACCCGGCCCGCCCGACCTACATCCAGACGCGGGTGGGGGTAGGCTATATGCTGCCACGCGCCAACG
>DATAED010000453.1:0-22554 GCA_036258195.1 Ktedonobacterales bacterium | reverse complement strand
GAGGGAGGAGCCGCCACCGTCATCCGCGCGCTGCAAGAGGCGGTAGGCAGCGCGGGCGCGCTCGTCATGCCCGCCTACCCTGTTGGCCCTGGCCTGGAGCCTTCGCCTGCGGAGCGCACGCGCGGCATGACATGGAAGGTTCGCATCCTGCCATTCGACGACCTCACGACGCCTACAGGTATGGGCGCCATCGCCGACGCCTTCCGCGCGTGGCCGGACGTTCGACGAGAGAAGGACACATTCTTCGCCTATGCCGCCTGGGGCCGCGACGCTGACCTTTATGCGCGCGAGGGGTTGGCGCCGCTGGTCGAGCGCGGCGGGAAGACGCTACTCCTTGGCGTGGAGATGGATCGCTGCTCGGCGCTGCATCTTGCCGAGGCGCAGGTCGCACTGCCCGCAGAGCTTGCGGCGCTGCTCACGCCGCCCGCCGATCTCATGCGCGACTACCCCGACACAGAGTGGGGCTTTGGCTATGGGCCAGAAGCGAACTTTCTGCTGGCGCAGCAGGCCGCCGAGGCAAAGGGATTGATCGATGTGGGCCAGATAGGCCACGCGACAGCGCGCCTGTCTGTCATCCAGCCAGTCGTCGCAGTTTATGAGCGCTTCTTGCGCGAGCGACCCTACGCCGTGTACGGCTTGCCGGAGCCACCCTCAACCTGAAGCGCGCAGCGGATTGGGGAGCAGAGCGCCGACCTGACCCTCCAGCGCTCTGGCTCACCTTGACAGAAGCGCGGCGGCGGCCATACAGTCCCAACATCTGAACCTTCCACGCGGGCGGCTTCGCTCCGCCGCGCACACGCCAGGGACGGGGGGAGAATCGGATGCTCGAAGCGCGCATCATCGAAGCTGTGCGAGCCATCGTCGGGCCAGAGGGCGTCTTCACCGCCGAGGAGGAGACGCGCACCTACGAATCTGATGGCCTGGCGGCGTTGCGCCAGAAGCCGGAGCTAGTCACTCTGCCGACCACCACCGAGCAGGTGGCGGCGCTGGTCAAGCTGTGCTACGACGAGCGGATTCCCTTCATCCCGCGCGGGTCTGGCACGGGGCTCTCAGGCGGAGCGTTGCCATCGCCGGGGAGCATCGTCATCGCGCTCTCCCGCATGCGCGAGATTCTCTCGATTGATCTGGCGAACCAGCGCGCCGTCGTGCAGCCGGGCGTCATCAACCTCTGGGTGACGCAGCGGGTAGCGCCGCAGGGCTACTACTACGCGCCCGACCCCTCCAGCCAACAGGTCTGCTCCATCGGCGGCAACATTGCCGAGAATTCCGGAGGGGCGCACTGCCTGAAATATGGTTTCACCGTCAATCATGTGCTGGGCATGCGCGTCGTGCTGCCCGATGGCGAGATCGTGGACATCGGCGGTTCGGCGCTCGACAGCCCCGGCTTCGACCTGCCCGGCATCTTCGTCGGCTCCGAGGGGACGCTGGCCATAGCCACCGAGATCACCCTGCGGCTGATGCGCAAGCCGGAGACGGTGCAGACCGTGCTGGCCGCCTTCCACCATACCGATGCGGCGGGTGAGGCGGTGTCGGGCATCATCGGATCGGGCATCATCCCCGCCGCCATCGAGATGATGGATCGGCTGGCCATCGAGGCGGCAGAGGCGGCTGTCCACGCCAATTATCCCGATACCAACGCCGTGCTGATCGTCGAGCTGGATGGCTGCGCGCCGGAGGTGGCGACGCAACTGGCGCAAGTGGAAGAAATCTGCCGCAAGCTGGACTGTGTGGAGTTTCGCCTGGCCAGGAGCGACGAGGAGCGCGCCCTGATGTGGAAGGGACGCAAGGCCGCCTTCGCCGCCGTGGGACGCATCAGCCCGAACTACATCGTGCAGGATGGCGTCATCCCACGCACGGCGCTGCCAGAGACGCTGCGCGAGATCGAGGCGCTGGCCAGCGAGTACCACGTGCGCGTGGCGAATGTCTTCCATGCGGGCGATGGCAACCTGCACCCGCTGGTGCTCTACGACGAGCGCGAGGCGGGCGCCGAGGAGCGCGCCGAGCATGTGGCGGGCGAGATTCTGCGCGTCTGCGTGGCGCATGGCGGCAGCATCACAGGCGAGCACGGCGTCGGCGCCGATAAGAAGATGTATATGGAGGTCATGTTTGGCCCGGACGATCTGGCCACCCATCAGCTCATCCGCTGCGCCATCAATCCCGACAACCTGTGCAATCCGGGCAAGGTCTATCCCACGCCGCGCCTGTGCGGCGAGACGCCAGGCCACTACCAGCCGCATCCGGTGGAGCTGGCCGGGCTGGGCGAGCGCTTCTGAGGGAACGGGCATGCGAACGTCGAACACCCAAACATTGGAGCCAGAGGATCGCGCGCGCATCGCTGCGGTGCTACGGGAGCATGGTGTAACACGCGCTAGCGTCTTTGGCTCGTTTGCGCGCGGATCACAGAGCGAGGCGAGCGACCTCGATCTCTTGATCGAGCCTAAACCGGACGCTACCCTGCTCGATCTGGCGCGGCTCGAACTGGCGCTGGAAGACCTGCTCGGGCGTCACGTTGACCTCGTTACCTATGCTGAGTTGCACCCTGCCTTGCGCGAGCAAGCGCTCCGTGAGCAGGAGGCGCTGCTGTGAGTGATCGAGATCCGAGAGTGATGCTGCGCGAGATGGTCGAGAGCATCCGAGCGGTTCGTTTGTACCTCCAGGGTGTCTCGAAAGAAGAGTTCATCAATAGCGCGCTGGTTCAAGACGCAGTTATTCGGCGGATCGAGATACTTGGAGAGGCCGCCAACCAAATTCCAGATGCAGTGAAGCAACGCTTTCCAGAGGTCGAGTGGCGAGAAATCTCTGCGATGCGCAACCGCCTCATTCACGGCTATTTCAGCGTCAACATTGAAGTCGTTTGGAACACTGCGGAACACGATTTAACGCCGCTTGAGGCACATGCTCAGGCAATGTTGAGCCAGTTGGTGCAAGAAGCACAGGGTGGATAGGCGATGGATGTGACGGCAGAGGCGCTGGAGTCGACGCTGGAGCAGATCACTCCCCACACGCGCCCGGCGAGCACGGACGACGCCGTGCTGGGCGCCCAGCCTCGCGTGGTGGTCGAGCCGGAGAGCGAGGAGCAGGTGGCCGACATCCTGCGCTATGCCAATGGCGCCGGGCTGGCAGTCATCCCACGCGGGGGCGGCTCGCAACTCGGCGTGGGCAATCCGCCGCGTCGCGCCGACATCATCCTCAGCATGGCGCACATGAATCAGCTCGTGGAGCACGCGCCGCACGACCTGACCGTCTCGGCGCAGGCGGGCATGCGCTTGGCCGACCTCCAGCGCCTCCTCGGCGTATCGGGGCAATGGCTCGCGCTCGATCCGCTGCTCGCCCCCGCTGCCACGCTCGGCGGCCTTATCTCCACCAACGCCAGCGGCGCGCGGCGCCTGCGCTACGGCGGCGTGCGCGACCAGATCATCGGCGTGCGCGTGGCGCTGGCCGATGGAACCATCGCACGCGGCGGCGGCAAGGTCGTCAAGAATGTGGCGGGCTACGACCTGCCCAAGCTCTACACCGGCGCGCTGGGAGCGCTGGGCGTCATCCTCTCCGCCAACTTCCGACTCTACCCGCTGCCAAACTTCACCGCCACGGCGCGTCTCGAAGCCGAAGACGCCCGCGCGCTGGCCGCCATCGTCGGGCGCATCCTGGCGCAGCCGCTCACCCCCGCTGCGCTCGACATCTTCTCGCCCACCGCGCCCGGCGCGCCCTACACACTGGCGGCGCGCTTCGAGAGCGGCGTGCAGGAGGCCGTGGAGACGCAGACGCGGCTCGTCAGCGCTGCGCCCATCGCCGACACGGCTGATGGCGCGCAGCCGCGCGATATCCTCAGCGGCGAAGATGAAGCGCGCTTCTGGCGCGACGCCGACGCGCTCTGGCGCTCTCCACTCACGGCGCCAGCGGCAAATACAGCGAACATCCAGACGACCATCAAGGCCAGCCTGCCGCTCACCGCCGTGGCCGACTGGCTGTCCGCGCTGGAGACCGCCTGCGCTGACGGGGCCATGCTGGCGCGCTGGCGGGCGCACGCGGGGCATGGCATCGTCTTTGCTCAGGTGAGGGCGACGCCAGAGACGCTGGCCCAGCGCATCGCGGCGCTGCGGCGCGACGCTGGCGAGCGACGCGGCAGCCTCGTCATCACGGAGCTACCGTCGGCGCTGGTCGGCGCGGTCGATCCGTGGGGGCCGGTGGCCGCGCTGAAGCTGATGCAGAGCCTGAAGCAGCGCTTCGATCCCAATGGCATCCTCAATCCCGGTCGCTTCGTAGGGGGGATCTGAATGACCCAGGCAGAGCTGAATGCGGGTCTGAATCCGAGCGCGCCTGCGCCTGAGCCGCGCGCCCACGCGCCGGGCTTCGATAGCCATCACGCGCCCGACCCGGAGATCATCGCCGACTGCGTGCATTGCGGCTTCTGCCTGCCGAGCTGCCCCACCTACGTGCTGTGGGGCGAGGAGATGGATTCCCCGCGCGGGCGCATCCAACTCATGAAGATGGTCTCCAATGGCGAGATTGGTCTGAGCGAGACAGTCACGCGCCACTGGGATCAGTGCCTCGGCTGCATGGCCTGCGTCACCGCCTGCCCCTCTGGCGTGCGCTACGACCGCCTGATCGAGGCGACGCGCCCCCAGGTGGAGCGCCACGTGCCGCGCTCCACCAGCGACCGCCTGCTGCGTGAGCTGATCTTCCAGCTCTTCCCGCATCCGGAGCGCATGCGCGCGCTGCTGCCGCTACTGTGGGCATACCAGCGCTCCGGAGCCAGTCGCGTGACGCGGGCGCCGCGCATGGCGCAGCGACTGCTGCCACAGCTCCGCGCGATGGAGGCGATGGCCCCGCCGGTCGAGCTGAATCGGCGACAGGAGCCGCTGACCGAGGTTATCGCGGCGCGCGGACAGGTGCGGCAGCGCGTCGCGCTGCTGCTGGGCTGCGTGCAGCGCGTCTTCTTCGATGAGGTCAATCGCGCCACCATCCGCACGCTGACGGCGGAAGGCTGCGAGGTGGTGATTCCAGCAGGGCAGGGCTGCTGCGGCGCGCTCTCCATCCACGCCGGACGCGAAGAGGAAGGGCTGCGCTATGCGCGGCGGCTGATCGACAGCTTTAGCCGCGTCGATGTGGACGCTATCGTCGTCAATGTGGCGGGCTGCGGCTCCAACATGAAGGATTATGCCTACCTGCTGCGCGATGATCCCCAGTACGCCGAGCGCGCCGCCGCGCTCTCCGCCAAGACCCGCGACATCTCGGAGTTTCTGGCTGCGCTGGAGCCTATGGCGCCGCGCGCCGCCATCGTGGCCCGCGTGGCCTATCACGACGCCTGCCATCTGGCGCACGCCCAGGGCATCCGCCGCCAGCCGCGCGCCCTGCTGGAGGCCATCCCCGGGCTGGAAGTCGTCACCGTACCTGAGAGCGAGCTGTGCTGCGGTAGCGCGGGCATCTATAATCTCGTCGAGCCGGAGCCAGCGGCGCAGCTTGGCGAGCGCAAGGCGCGCAACGTGCTGAGCGTCCACCCGGATGCGCTGGTCGCCTCGAATGCGGGCTGTTTGCTGCAGATTACCACAGCGCTGCACGCCCTGGATGTCGATCTGCCGACGCTGCATCCCATCGAGTTGGTGGACGCCTCGATTCGCGGCATCATCCCACCGGCGCTGGCGCGCGTCGGCAAGGGCATCGCGCGGCTGAGTTGAGCGCGGCGCGCAATGTGGCCAGAAATGTGCTGATAACCCTCATACTCAGCAATAGCGGTGTGGGATGGCTGGCGACTGGCTGCGCGCCCGGGACTCCCGCGGCGCCTCCCGGCTGCTCACAGCGCCATTCACTCGCAGGATAGAGCATGCATGTCGCGAAAGCGTTCCGATACGTCATCATCATTCAGATATACAGCGGTCGATGCCGAACAGCGGGCAGCGGCTGAGAAGGCGCTGCTCAGTCGCCTGCCGATGGGCAGCCTGCTCGAAGCCATGCCTGACGCGGTGGCCATCTATGGAGTCGATGGCGCGCTCCTCTTCACGAACACCGTCGCGCGGCAGCTCTTTGGCCTCGAGCGTGATCCCATGTTCTTCTCCCACGGCGTCTCGCAGCGCGCGCAGCGGCTGGAAGTCCGCGACGCCGCTGATGCGCCGTCCGCCGACGAGCTTTCGCATGTGACCCGGCTGCTGCGCGGCGAGACGATCACGAGCGAGCAGCCCGTCATCATGCGCATCATCAGCCTGGATGGCGTGGAGCGCACCATGAGCATCACGGGAGCGCCCATCGCTGACGAGGCTGGCGAGCGGCTGGGCGCCATCGCCATCGCGCGCGACATCACCCACATCAACACCCTGCAAAGCCGCACGCAGATCGCGCTGGCAGCGCTGCTGGAGATGGCTGAGGCCGTCGTCTCCGCTAGCTCTGCTGATGATGCTGGCTTCAGCGACGCCGCGCCGAGCGCCAGCGCGCCGCTCCACCGCGTGGGGCGCCGATTGATTGAGCTGGCGCGCAGTGTCCTGGGCTGTCAGCGCATCGCGCTGAGCGTGCGTGATCCGGAGACGGGCGTGATGCGTGCGCTGGCGGTGGCGGGCCTCACGCCCGCCGAAGAGCGGCAGTGGTGGATAGAGCAGCGCGCCGCCGAGGAGCAGGGCGTTCGGCTGGAGGATGCGCCTGATGAGGCGCTGGTGGCGTCGCTGCTGGCCGGAGATTCGGTGAGCATTGATATGAGCGACGCGCCCTATCGCGATGTCCCCAACCCCTATGGCATCACGACGATGCTGGTCGCGCCCATGCTGATCGGGCGCCAGCTCTATGGCATCATCTCGCTGGACTACGCTGGCCAGCCACATGGGTTCACCGCCGAGGAGCTGAGCCTGGCCTCGGCGGTATCGAAGCTGGCCGCGCTGGTCATGGAGCGCGACCGCCTGATCCGCGAGCAGGCCGCCGCCGAGGCGCGCGCGCTGGCGCTGGCGCAGGCCAACCAGCGCATGAACGAGTTCCTGAGTGTCGCCGCGCACGAGCTGCGCACGCCAATCACCGTCATCAAGGCCAATCTGCAGCTGCTCGTGCGCCGCACGGCTCAGGTGGAGCGGCAGGCGCAAGCAGCGGAGCGCAGCCCTCAAGATGAGCGGCTGAGCAAGTATGGAGACACACTGCTGAAGCGCACAGAGCGCTCGCTGGCGCGTCTCACCCGTCTGGTGGATGACCTGCTGGATGTCTCGCGCATGCGCGCTGGCCGCCTGGAGATGCGCGTTGAGCCGACCAATCTCTATGAGGTCGCGCGCGAGGCGGTCGAAGAGCAGCGCCTGGCGACCGGACGCGAGATCACGCTGGTGGGGCCAGATGGCCCGCCGCTGATGGCGCTCGTGGACGCCGCGCGTATCGATCAGGTCATCACCAATTTCCTGACGAACGCGCTCAAATACTCACCTGCGACCGCGCCCGTACACGCGCGACTGTGGCGCGAGGGAGCGCACGCCTTTGTGTCCATTACTGATCGCGGCGTAGGTATCTCGCCAGAGGAGCAGGAGCACGTCTGGGATTTGTTCTATCGCATCCCCGGCGTCGAGGTGGTCAGCGGCTCTGGCATCGGACTAGGGCTGGGGTTACACTTGTGCAAGACGATCATCGAGCGCCAGGGTGGCGCGGTGGGGCTGACCAGCGAGGTGGGCGCAGGCTCGACGTTCCGGTTCAGCCTGCCGCTGCTGGCAGAGCCCGCCAACAGATGATGGGACGCCGATAGCCTGATAGCATGAGGGGATACTGGATGGGAGCCGTGCTATGACCTCGAACGACGTCACGCTCACGCATGAGGCGGGACTGCATGCCCGCCCGGCGGCGCTCTTCGTAAAGGCGGCCAGCCGCTACAGCTCCACCGTCACCGTGCGCTACGGCGAGAAGCAGGTCAACGCCAAGAGCATCATCCAGGTGCTGGGGCTGGGCGCTCGCCAGGGAGCCACCATCACCATCAGCGCGGACGGCGCCGACGAGGCCGAGGCGGTCGCCGCACTCAGCGCGCTGGCCAGCGGCGACTTCGGAATCGAGTAGGCGAAAATGAGACCCCCTTCCCGATAGGAAAGGGGGGGCAGGGGGTGAGATCACTCCCTAGTACGCGCGCCGCCAGCGGGTCACGCGGCGTGGCAGGCCGAGCAGACCGCCGAGAATGGCGGCGATGGCCGAGACCACCAGCCAGATGAACGTACTCCATCCGGCGAGCTGCACGTTTGTCGCGGTTGGCGTAGCGCCTGTGCCACCATTGACGACGACACCGCCCGAAACCGCTCGTCCGGCGATCGAGCCGATGACCGAGGTCGCGCCCATCAACGAGAGCGCCAGAATCAGCGTCGTCACCAGCGCCCAGACCATGAAGCCAGTCAGCAGGCGCGAGCTGAAGCCGCGCGCGGCAGAGGTAGACTCAGCCACCCAGCCGCCGATGAAGAATGCGATCAGCCCGGCGATCAGGGTCGAGATGACGCCGGTCGAGTTCATGCCTTGCCCCACCGAGATCACGCCCAGGCCGACGCCCAGGAACTCCAGCACGACGAAGAGCGTGAAGGCCGTCAGCGTGCCGGCCCAGATGCCACCCCAGCGCACCCGGTCGCCGGGCAGGGTTGCGTCAGTAGCTGGCGGTCTGACGCCCAGTGGCTCTTCCACGGCGTCCATCGTTCCCGCTGTTCCCATTGTCCCCGTCGGCGCCATGGCTCCCATCGGCGTCATGGGCCGCTCCAGTGGGCGCTGATCCACCGGACGCTCTACTGGCGTGGTGCGTTGATCGTCACGCAGGTTGGGATCGCGATAATTCTGGTCGCGAACCCCTGGCTGATCGATCGTGTTCTGCGACATAATTGCCACCTTCCTTGGTCCGCCTGCGCAACTGGCGCCGCCACCCGGACGCTCCGCGCCGGGAGGTTCTGGCGGCCAACGGGAGCGTTCCTAACGCGCCTCACAGATCGCCACAGACGGCTCAACTATGGTCTGTGCAAGTTCGTGGCCAATCTGAGGCGACATTGGCCGGGGCGCAAGAAGGTCAGAGGTGGGCCAGCCCGCAGCCAGCAAGGCGCGCCTGTGAGGTTAGCTCCCGTCTCCCGCCTTGGCGGGGGAGGGGCTGGGGGTGGGGGCAAGCCCGCCCTCGACCATCTGCGCGAACATAGCGGCGATCTGCTGGTGCGTGTAGGGGCCGCTGCTCTGATACCACTGCGAGAGCCAGTTGCACATGCCCAGCAACCCAAATGCGGCGATCTTGGCGTCGATGGTCGGCGAGAAGACGCCAGCCGCCTGCCCTTCTTCGATGATCTGCTCGAAGTAGCGCTCGTAGACCTTCTTGCGCTCCACGATCTCGCGCGCGAAGGGGCCAGAGAGATGTGGATGCTCGCGATAGAACACCATCATGGCGGGCGAGCGGCTGGCAGCGACGCTGACATGATGCGCGATGGCGCGGCTCAACTTCTCATCAGCGGGCGCATTGGAGCGGGCAATCTCCGCCAGCGGCTCTTCGCTGGCGGTCAGCACCATCAGGTAGATGTGGCGGAGGATATCTTCCTTGTTCTTGATGTGGTAGTAGAGAGCGCCTTTGGTGGCGCCGAGCTGATAGGCGATGTCGTCGAGGCTAGTGGCGCCGAAGCCATTGCGCGCGAAGAGGTCAGCGGCGGCGGCGACGATGGCCTTCTGCGACAGGCGCACGCGCTGCGTCTCTTTGGATCTATTTGACCGAGTGGTCTTTTTTGTCGCCGCTGTGTCTTGCGGAGCGCTTCCTGACATACCTGGCACGCCTCCTCGTCAGCGCATGCTCTCCCTGTGAGCATACTGTGATGCGCCGTATCTGTCAACTCAACGCCCACATTTTCACGTCTCCTGGGCCAGGTGAACGCAGCGCTGGCATCGGTTTTCTGGGGCGCGCAACGGCTCGCGATCCGCCCCGCAAGGGCTTGACAGCACACAAAGGATTGTGTATGTTTCTACCAGTTGTTCAAATTGTGCGCGGATTGTGATGTCAGACGGCGTAACGCGCCGGCAAGCGCAACTTCCCTCGCTCTCCAGGAGTGGGGCAGGGGTGAGGGCCCGCCGAGACCAAGGAGTTAGTGCAAGATCTGCTTGCGATGGTTCACGTGTTTAGCGCCCGTCTCTACGGGCTACAGTCGTACAAAAAGGTGATTCGTGATGCTGCTCTGCACCAAGATCAGGCTCCAGGTCAGTGAGGCCGACGCTGAAGCCCTGGAGTTTATGCAGGGCAAATGTCGCGGTCTCTATAACTGGTGGGTGATGCGTTTGCGGGACGGGGAACCATGGCCTGGCTGGGCGGCAGCCAAACTGAGCCTGCAAGCCAGCAAAGACCATGACCCCGACGTGCGCCAAGTCTACGGCAAACTGCTGCACGAGGTCTACTTTCGGCTGGACAAGGCCATGGCAGCCTTTTTCCGTCGCGTCAAGGCGGGCGAAACGCCCGGATTTCCACGCGTGCGACCGCGACATGCCTTCTTCACGCTGTGCTATCCCGCCTTGTATATCAAAGTGAAAGGCGACATACTGAGACTTCCGACCGGCGGTGGTGGCGCTTCGGGCGTCCCCAAACAGTATCCCACCATAGCAACGCGACTGACCGAACCCGCCCCCACAGACTATCGGGAAGTGGCGATTTCCCGTGACGCGCGCGGCCACTACTACGCCTCGTTCGTCAGCGAACAACCCGATGCGCCCACGCCGCCGGACAGCGAGGTTCTGGCATTTGATCTTGGTATCAAAACGTTGGCGACGGGCGTCGACACTCAGGGGCGCATCTTCCACATTGGCGGGTTCAAAGGCGGTGGTTGGTACAACCACCAACTTGACAAGATTCGCTCCAAGCGGGATACGTGCCAGAAGAAGTCGCGGCGGTATATCCACCTGAGCGCAACCTACCAGCGCGTTTCTGAACAGAAGCGCAACAAACACACCGACTGTCTGCACAAAGCCTCATCTCTGATCGCCTACCGACTGGTTGCGAGGACCGTCGTGATTGGTGATCTTTCCCAGCGGCAGATGGTCACCAAGGCCCATCACGAGAAACAGAAGAAGAACAAGCGCCTGCATCGGGCGGTGTTCAACGACTGGGGGCTGTATCGCTTTGGGCAGATGCTTGACTACAAGTGCGTGCATGCTGGGAAAGAATTGCAACGCCTAGATGAGCGGTACACGTCCAAGGACTGTTCAGTCTGTGGAAACAGGCAGGATATGCCGCTGTGGAAGCGCACGTATCGCTGTGGGAACTGTGGGCTGGTGATGGATCGTGACGAAAATAGCGCGGTCAACATCCTCCAGCGGTTCCTTGCCCGGCTGGGGCCACACACCTCGCTTGCGTGAGGTGCGGTGTGCTGCACGTTCGTGTAGTAATCAATGCGTTTTCGCACGTTTTGAAAGGCGGTATCCTCACGATGGCTACGGTTATCGCGCCACTCAGCGAAGCGGCTGTTCAGGAGCGGCTGCGCAAGCAACAGCTCGTCGAATCCGTCGAGCACATGAGTCCGGCCTATCTGGAGGGCATCAAGCGCATCCTGACGGTCTCAGCGGATACCGAGCTGATCAGCGCGCCCGCCTATTACCACGCCGCCGTCCATGCGCCCTCGCTCAACGCCTTCGGGTCGGCGGTCTCCATCATCCAGGATGAGCTGGCCCACGCCCACATCGCCTATCGCCTGCTGCGCGACCTCGGTGTCGACTCCGATGCGCTGATCTTCGAGCGCGAGCCGGCCAAGTTCAAATATCCCTACGCCTTCGATGTGCCACTGAATAGCTGGGTCGAGATGATCGTCGCCAATGCGTTCTACGACCGCGCGGGCTACACGCTGCTGGGCGACGTGCATCGCAACACCACGTTTGGCCCCTGGAAACGCGCGCTGGTCAAGGTGGACAAAGAAGAGACCTTCCACCTGCGCCACGGCGAGCAGAATATGCGCAAGATCAACCAGACCGCCGCTGGCCACGACGAATTGCAGGCGGCAGTGGACTGGATGTTCCTGCTGACGGTCGAGTGGTTTGGTCTGCCCGACGACCTCAAGAAGCACACCGAGCAGCTCGGCTACGGCTTCAAAGGCTCCAGCAATGACGAGCTGCGCCAGATCTGGATGTCGACCGCCGTGCCGCTGTGCGACGAGCTGGGGCTGAAGGTTCCCGCGCACTACGACGCCGAGACGCAGAAATACGTCGTCCACGACCCCTTCCCGCGCCACTTCGACGCCAGAGCCAAGCGCTGGGAAGACGCCTGCACGTGGGATGACGTGCTAAAGCGCTGGAAGGCGCGTGGCCCCGCCAATGAAGAGTTTGTCGGCATGGTGCAGCGCGGCAAGCGCGAGATGCTGCGGCTGCTGGAGCAAGACGCATGACGACACAGTATCCCTCGCTCAGCACCCACGCCGCGCAGGATCCCTGCTGCCCGGCGCTATGGGATGCGCTGCGCGAGGTCACCGACCCGGAGATACCCATCAGTCTGGTGGATATGGGGCTGATCGTCGCGCTGGCCCTGCGCGATGGGGTGGCGCACGTCACGCTGACGCTGACGGCAATGGGCTGCCCGGCCACCGAGTTCATCACCGACGACATTCGTGCGCGGCTCTTACAGGAGCCGGGCGTGCGCGCGGTCGAGATCGAGATCGTCTGGGATCCGGTCTGGACAAAAGCGCGGCTCAGCGAGGACGGCGTAGACGCCATGCGCGCCTGGGGGATTTCGGCATGAAGACCGCCGCAAAGCAGTCCGCCGCGACGCCACGCCGCGCCGCGCTGAATGAGACGCGCGTCTGGCAGGTCTACGCGCGGCAGAAGTACGACGAGCCGCTGCACGAGATCGGCAACATCGTGGCCGACGATGTAGAGCTGGCCAAAGTCTATGCCCGCAGCATCTACGACGAGTTTCCCTGGATTGAGATGACGCTGATCCCGCGCGACAGCATCGTGACGGTCATCGCGTCGTAGTGGAGCGGCTGAGGAAACCAGAGGGAGTCCAGGCAGACTATGGTAGCAACAGCCATTGACAACGCGGCGCTCTTCGACGTGCTGTCGTCGCTGGCGGATAACAAACACCTGCTCGGTCGGCGCTACGCCTACTGGAGCAATGGCGCGCCCTCGCTGGAGGCCGCTGTGGCCGCCGCCGCGATGGTGCAGGACGAGCTGGGGCATGCCCGCACGCTCTACCCGCTGCTGGAGCAGTTCGCCCAGGGGCAGGCCGACCCGCAGCAGCTCGACCCCATGACCCGCGATACGCGCTATCGTGTCGCGGCGCTCGATCATGAGTTCGACGGATGGCCAGACCTCATCGCCGCCAACTTCCTGCTGGATACCGCGCTGACGACCTTCTTCGCGGCGGCGCAAAACTCCAGCTACGAGCCGTTGCACGCGCGCGCCCCCAAGGTCTTGCAGGAGGAGCGCCTGCACTTCATGAACGCCGAGGGATGGGTGGCGCGGCTAGCCAACGCAGGCGGCGCCGTGCGGGCGCATCTGGTGGCCGCGCTGGCCCCCTGGTGGAAAGAGTCGCTCTGCTGGTTTGGGCCAGACGATGATCCCGCCATGCGACGCCTCTACGATGACGGTGTGATCGACGCCACACCCGATACGCTGCGCAGCCGCTTCCTGGCCGCCGTCATGCCCGTGCTGAACCGCGTGGGGTTGGAGGAGCCGGTGAAGCAGGATGCGCAGGGTGAATGGCGACTGACGCATGCGCTGCCCTGGGCGCAGTGGGACGCTACGACACGCCGCCTGGGATAACACACGGCGCTATGGGGTAGTATGACGCAACGAGGGCAGCTTCCGATGAATCAGTCCAACCAGCGAGATCAGGCGCATGCCGAGCCGCGCGCGCGTGTCCTCTGCCCCTACTGTGGCGCGGAGGAGACCGAGCCGCTGGCGCTGTTCGGCCAGCAGTTGCTGACGGTACAGATGTATTGCCAGCGCTGCCACACACCCTTCGAGTATGTCAAAGACGACGCAATCCTGGACGTGTTTCAGACCCGCAACAGAGACAACGGCGACAATCGAGACAAAGGAGATATCGCATGACCACGGTGAGCGAGAAGGTACTGGTGAACTACACCGCGCAAGACGGTGTGGGCATCATCGAACTGACGAATCCCCCGGCCAACACGTACAGCTACGAAATGATGAGCCAGCTCGATGCGGCGATCCTCAAGGCGCGTTTCGACGAGGATGTGCATGTCATCCTGATTCGGGGCGCGGGCGACAAGTTCTTCTCGGCGGGCGCCGAGATCACCATGCTCAACTCGGTGACGCCGAACTTCAAGTATTACTTCTGCCTGCACGCCAATGAGACGCTGACCCGCCTGGAGCAGACGCCCAAGTTGGTGATCGCCGCGCTCAACGGCCACACCGTCGGCGGCGGGCTGGAGATCGCGCTGGCCTGCGACATTCGCATCGCGCGCAAGGGCGCTGGCAAGATCGGCCTGCCAGAGCTGAGTCTGGGTGTGCTGCCCGGCACCGGCGGCACGCAGCGCATGGCGCGCGCTCTGCCCAAGAACAAGGCCATCGAGCTGATGGCCGAGGCGCGGCTGATGTCGTTCGAGGAGGCGCAGGAACTGGGCCTCATCAACTACATCTATGAGTCCGAGGGCTACTGGGACAAGGTGATGGAGTACGCCCGCAGCTTCTGCCCGCCCAACAAGTCCGCGCGGGCGGTGGGTCGCCTGAAGCGCTCGGTGCAGTCTGGCTCCGAGATTGCCTTCTCGGAAGCGCTGGCCCTGGAGCGTGAGCTGCAGCAGCTCTGCTTCCAGAGCGAGGACGCGAAGGAGGGCATTGCAGCCTACGTCGAGAAGCGCACGCCGAGCTTCAAGTCGCGCTAGGGCAGCCCTCTCCCCCAACCCCTCCCCCGCTGCGGCGGGAGAGGGGAGCCGGAGCTTCCAGATCCGCGCAAGCGGACATTGCGGCCTGCGAGGGCCAGGCAGGCGCGGTTTCAACCGCCAACCCTCCGCTTCGCGCTCCGCTATCTCGTATCATCCCTGTATTCAGGGCGCGTCCCGATGCTGTTTGTCGCGCCAGTCGTCCGAGCGGATGAGAAGAAGAGGGTTGTCGAGCCATGGCCACACCAGTCCCGATCTCTGTTCCAGTCGTCTCCATCCCCGACCAGTTCAACGCCGCCAGCGCCTTTCTCGATAGCAATCTCGCGGCGGGGCGTGGCGCAAAGACGGCCGTCTTGCACGAGGGCAAGGCCTACAGCTACGCGGAGATGGCCGCGCAGGCCAACCAGGTGGGCAATGGGCTGCGCGCGCTGGGTGTGGAGATGGAACAGCGGGTGGCGATGGCGCTGCTGGATTCGCCCGCCTTCGCCGCGACCTTCTTCGGCGCGATCAAGGTTGGCGCGGTACCCGTGCCAGTCAACACACTGATGCGCCCCGCCGATTTCGTCTACATCCTCGAAGACAGCCGCGCCAAAGTGCTGGTCATCCATGCCAGCGTGTGGGCCAGCGTGCAGAGCATCCTGCCGCAACTGCACTCCCTGCGCCACGTCGTCGTGGTGGGGCTGGAGCGCGCAGCGGCGACCCAGGCGGCCAGCGATTCGTCGGCGCGGCACGGCTTCTTCAGCCGACGCGCGCCCGTCTCGCCAGCCAGCCAGCCGCAGACACTGCCCACCGCCGATGGTTCCGCGACGCTGTACGACTACGACGAGTGGCGCACGGCGGCCTCCTCGTCCCTCACCGCCGCCACCACCAGCAAAGACGACAGCGCCTTCTGGCTGTACAGCTCTGGCAGCACGGGCTTCCCCAAGGGCTGCGTGCACCTGCAGCACGATATGACCTACTGCACGGAGTATTACGCCAAGCCGATTCTGGGCATCAACGAGAACGACATCGCGTTCTCCAGCTCCAAGCTATTCTTCGCCTATGGCCTGGGCAATGGCCTCTACTTCCCGTTTGGCGTGGGCGCCACCGCAGTCCATCACTCCGGACGCCCCGCGCCCGAAGACCTCTTCAATGTCGTGCAGCAGACGCGGCCCACGCTCTTCTTCGCCGTGCCGACGGTCTACGCCGCCATGCTGGCGCTGCCCGACGCCGAGAAGCGCTTCGACTTCTCCTCGGTGCGCGCGTGCGTCTCGGCGGGTGAGGCGCTGCCTGCCGACATCCTGCGGCGCTGGCAGGACAGGTTCCATGTGGACATCCTGGATGGCATCGGCAGCACAGAGATCCTGCACATCTTCATCAGCAATCGCCCCGACGACATCCGCCCCGGAAGCACGGGCAAGCTCGTGCCGGGCTACGAGGCGCGCATCGTGGACGAGAACGATCAGCCGGTGCCACAGGGCGAGATGGGCACACTGCACATCAGCGGTGACAGCACGACCGCCTACTACTGGAATAAGCACGATAAGACCAGAGACGTCATCCAGGGCCGCTGGATCTCGACCGGTGACACGTACTATCAGGATGAGGATGGCTATTACTGGTACGCCGGGCGCGCCGACGACATGCTGCGCGTGGGCGGGCGCTGGGTCTCGCCCGCCGAGGTGGAAGGCGCGCTGATCGCGCATCCCGCTGTGCTGGAGTGCGCGCTGATCGGCGCGCCCGATGAGAACGGCCTCATCAAGCCGAAAGCCTATGTGGTGCTGAAGGAAGGCTACGAGCCATCCGATGCGCTGGCGCAGGAGCTTACCGACTCGGTGAAAACGCAGCTCGCGCCTTACAAAGCGCCGCAGTGGACGGAGTTCGTCACAGAGCTGCCCAAGACGGCGACCGGCAAGATTCAGCGCTTCATGCTGCGGCGGGCGCTCAGCGAGCAACGGTAGCGCGGCGATGAGCAGGGTCGCGGCCATAAGTGGCCGACGCATGGCACGGACGGGGCATGAATGCCCCTGGCCGCAGGCAGGCGCCTTACGGCTTTCAAGCCGCCGTCGTGCGCCACCCTTTCAAGGCCGAGAACGCCGCGTCCGCGCAACATATCAGGAGAAGAGCGATGACGACCAGCGCGAGTGAGACGAAAGAGAGCGCGTTCCTGCGCCAGCAGCCAATCAAGATGCTGATCGGTGGGCAGTGGGTCGCGGCGGCCAGCGGCAAGACCTTCGAGACGCTCAACCCGGCGACGGGCAAGACGCTGGCGCAGGTCGCGGAGGGCGACGCCGAGGACATCAACCGCGCGGTGGTGGCAGCGCGCAAAGCCTTCGAGAGCGGGCCGTGGCCCAAGATGACGCCATCGCAGCGGGGCCGCCTGCTGTGGCGCGTGGCCGAGCTGATCGAGGAGCACGCCGATGAGCTGGCCATGCTGGAGACGCTCGACAACGGCAAGCCAATCAAATATTCCAAAGCCAGCGATGTGCCGCTAACCGCCGACCACTTCCGCTATTTCGCGGGCTGGGCGACCAAGATCGAGGGCGAGACGATTCCCGTCTCCATCCCCAACATGCTGACCTACACGCTGCGCGAGCCGCTGGGCGTGGTCGGCCAGATCATCCCCTGGAACTTCCCGATGCAGATGGCGGCGTGGAAGATGGCGCCCGCGCTGGCGGCTGGCAACACGGTCATCCTGAAGCCCGCCGAGCAGACGCCGCTCACTGCCCTGCGCATGGGTGAGCTGATGTGCGAGGCGGGCTTCCCCGATGGCGTGGTCAACATTGTGCCGGGCTATGGTCACACGGCGGGCGCGGCGCTGGCAGCGCATCTGGACGTGGACAAGATCGCCTTCACCGGCTCAACCGAGGTCGGCAAGAAGATATTACAGGCCAGCGCGGGCAATCTGAAGAAGATCACGCTGGAGCTGGGCGGCAAGTCGCCCAACATCATCTTCCCCGACGCCGACCTGAAGTGGGCAGTGCGCGGCGCGCTGACCGCCATCTATTTCAACTCCGGCCAGATCTGCACGGCGGGCAGCCGCCTCTTCGTCCACCAGAGCATCTATGATGAGATGGTCAGCCAGATGGCCGAGGCCGCTGCGGCGATGCGAGTGGGCGATGGCGCCGACGCCGCGACTGAGATGGGGCCGGTCATCACGCAGGAGCAGCTCGACCGCGTCTCCGGCTACATCGAGACGGGCAAGCGCGAGGGCGCCACAGCGCGCGCAGGTGGCGAGCGCGTCGGCGGCGACCTGGCCGATGGCTTCTTCCTGCGCCCGACGGTGCTGGATCAGGTGACGGACGAGATGACGGTAGCGCGGGAGGAGATCTTCGGCCCGGTGGTGGTGGCGCTGCCCTTCGAGGAGATCGAGGAGGTGGCGGCGCGCGCCAACCGCTCCATCTATGGGCTGGCGGCGGGCGTCTGGACGAGCGACATCAAGAAGGCGCACAAAATGGTCTCGCTGCTGAAGTCAGGCGTGGTGTGGGTCAACACCTACAATCAGTTCGACGCCGCCGCGCCCTTTGGCGGCTACCGGCAGAGTGGCTACGGGCGCGAGATGGGCCACGCCGTCCTCGACGGCTACACGCAGATCAAGACGGCGTGGATCAACTTGCGGTAGTGGCGTGAGTCGCGGCCACAAATGGCCGATGCACGGCACGGGATGGGCATAAATGCCCGGCACGCTTAGCGTATTATGTCGGGTTGCGCAGCGCGGCATTCATGCCGCCTCCTGCGTACTCCGGCCATTCATGGCCGAGAGCTCTCGCCTCAGTGAGGGTGGGGCCAGCCGCGAAAGTTGCGCGCTGTCAGATTGGGCGCTATACTGACGGCTAAGGCGCGCGTCGCGTGCGCCATACGCGCGGATCAAGAGGCCCATTGCGTGGAGGCGATGCACTGTGGGGACGTGTGAGCGCTGTGGCGCGGATGCAGTTGACGGACGAGGGGTATGCCGCAACTGTGGATGGCAAGCGCCAGCCGATATGTACGACGACGCCCCCTCCTATGGTGAGACGCGCGCGGCTGACCCTGCGCTCTCGCCACCTCCGATGGGCCGCTACACTGGTGGCGCGTCCGGCGCAGACCGCGCCTCCACCGTAGCGGCGCAGGCGACCCGCGCGGCGCGCTCTGGCCCAAATCCGGGAGCCAACATGGCCACAGGCCGCTTCTGCGGGGTCTGTGGCGCGCGCATCACTGGCACAGAGACGTTCTGCGGGCAGTGCGGCTCTCCGGTTGGCTCTCCTTCTGGCCCTGGCGGTCGCCCCGGCTCACAGCCCGGCGGCGGACGCTATCAGGTCGGCGGTGTGGCTGGCTGGGATGACGACGACCGCAACGCCTATACCGAGGCGCTGCCCGAGACGCCAACGATGGCCGCCGCGCGCAACCCCTTCGCTAACGACCCCTACGGGCGCTCCTATGCGCCACAATATGGCGGCCAGGGAACGGCGGCGGCCCAGCAGACGGGCATGACGCGCTCGACCCGCATGACGCTAGGTGTGATCTTCCTCGCCATCAGCATCCTGCTGGCGCTGGGAGCCATCGCGCTGATCTTCGTGCACTGACGCGACCCCCTCCCCAACCCCTCCCCCGCTACGCGGGAGAGGGGCTTTTTGCGTCCGTCGCACTCGTGCGCTGCGGGTGAATGGCTCGCCAGCCTGAGAGGCTCTCCTGTCCCGCCTTGGCGGGGGACGGGCTGGGGGAGGGGGCTATTCCCCATCGGGTGGACGCTGGTCAGGCGCGCGGGGGCTAAGCAGCTCGCGGAACGCCTGCTCGCGCCGCTGCCGCTCCGCATCCGCCGGGCCTGCCGCCGCTCCTCCGCCGCCGGACGCAGGCCTGCGCGCCATGCTCACGCCGAAGCCGATGGCGCCCAGCGCGATGATCGCCAGCGCCGCGACCACCGCCCACAGCCACCCCGGCGGCGGCGCGCTCTGTGTCGGCGCGGGGATCACGCTGGGCGTGCCGCCGGAGTTAGGGCCATGGTCAGGTTTGGGCAGCGTCACCGCCGGATTCGCCCGCGGCACGCCATCTTGCGGGAATCCCTGATAGGGATTGGTGATGACCACAGGCGACGTAGTGACATGGATGGTCTTGGTGACGGTGGTCGAGCCAGAGGCGTCGCTGACGGTCAGCGTCAGCGGATAGTCGCCCGTGCTGGCCCAGGCGTGCTGCGTCGTGACACCCGTGGCATGTGCGCCATCGCCGAAGCTCCAGCTATAGCTCAGCGTCGCGCCGGGCTGCGCGGGATCAAACGAGGCTGCGGCGTCGAGCGTGACGGGCGCGCCTGGCCTGGTCGTGGCGATGTCGCCGATAGACGCCAGTGGCTTGCCATCCGACGGAGCGAATCCCAGCACGACGGGCTGCGCCAGCGCCCAGGTCGTCAGCATGCCGGGCAGCGCCAGCGAGAGATCGAGCGCCCTGGCCTCTGTCTCAGCGCCGCTGGCGAAGACGTTCATGAGCTGGATAGTGTCCTGCGGCTGGTCGTAGGGATACGACCACGGCGGCGGATTCTGGTCATAGTAGGAATAGTTGCCGATGAAGGTCGCCGTCGGCAGCCCGGCCAGCGCGAAGGGATAGTTGTCGCTGCCGCCGATGTTGTCGTCGGCCTCCGGCGCGTACTGCACGTCCTGTGGCGTGAAGATCTGCTGCGACACGGGCTGATTCTGGTCGTTGCGATAGTCCAGCGTGCCATAGCCGAGCTGGCGGAAGGCGGCGAATGAGGCGGAAGCGTCACCCTGCATCAGCGAGCGGAAGGCCGTCACAGACTGCACCTGCGCCGCCGTGAAGCTCTGCGTGTTTTGATACGACTGGTTGTTGGTGAGCGGCGTCATCATCAGGGTGGTCGGCAGGAGCGGATTGCTCATCTTGCCCAGGAAGCGCAGCGGATAGCCGATGCCATTTTGCTCCTCATTGAGCATGGCGACGATATTGCCCAGATCGCCATTGACGGTCTGGTTGACGTAGTGGAATGAGCCGAAGATGCCCTGCTCCTCGGCGTCGTAGATGACGAAGCGCAGCGTGCGGGCCGGGTAGACGTGGTTGGCGCGCCAGTAGGTCGCCAGCGCCTTCGCCACGCCCAGCTCAATGGCGCAGCCGCTACCGTCGTCGTTGGCCGACTGCGTGGAGCTGGCCTCGCCGTCGTAGTGGCAGCCGATCACCACCACCTGCTCCGGATGCGTCACGCCCGGCACGCTCACCTCGACATTGAAGGCGTCCGTGACGGCGGGGCGACCCTGCCAGCCAGCCACCTTGAAGGGGTCGTGGCGAGCCTGCGCGCCGAAGCCCTGCAAGTCGCGGAGCATCTCCGCCTGCCAGTAGGCAGCGAACTCGTCGTGGCCATTCACATAGACGGGCTGGTTGTTATCATAGCCCGCCTCACGGCGCTGATAGTGCGTCACCATGTAGAAGAGCTGGTCATAGATGTATTTGGGATCAACGGTGGGAAAGTTCACAGGTGGGCTGGCCTGTGCGGCGGAGGGCGATTGTTGGCTGGCGGCAGGCGCTGCGGCGACGCTTCCCGCCACGCCTGGCGCAAGCGTCGCGACGAGAGCGGCCAGAGTCAGCGCGATGAGCAGTGGCAGGGTGAATCGCTGGCGCATCATGTGTACGCATCCTCCATTGCAGGCGCACGCCGCGGCGCCACGCCGCTATCCGCATCCTTCCCATCAGACGGATTCGCTGGCTGCATTTTACGCCACGCGCAGGCTGGCATGCGTTCTGCGTCGTCGGAGACGCGCTCATGGTTCCCCATGCGTCCACGTCGCGTTCATCCCGCCGCTCGATCCCCGACTCGACGGCGCCATGAACGCGACATTTTGCGCTCTGACGGCGCGGAGAGATGCTACGAGCATACACGCTCCCCTTCCCGCGCTACCACGCCCGCGACTACACTGCCATGATGGCAAGCGTCACGCAGTAGCAAGGGAGAGCGAGCGATGGATCAGCAAGCGGATTGCGTGCTCTGTCAGGGGCGCGCGGGCGATGAGCAGATGCTGCGTGTGGAGGTCTGGGAGGATGAGCTGTGGCGGCTCACGATGGCCATCGCCTCGGAGACGCCGGGATTCTCCTATCTGGAGCCGAAGCGACACATCACCGACATCACGCGGCTGGATGGCCCGGAGACAGCCACGCTCGGCGCGACCCTGGCCCGCGCGACGGCGGCGCTGCGCGAGGTGACCGGTGTCGAGCGCGTCTACATCTACGTCTTTGGCGATGGCGTGGCGCACCTGCACCTGCATCTGGCGCCACACCGCCCCGGCGACGCCCTCAACGACCAGATGATTCGCGGCGAGCTGACGACCCAGACGCTCCCCAGCGGCGCCACGCTGATCGCCAGCAAGGAGTTCCCGCCGCTGCCCGAGGCCGAGCTGCGCGCCGTGGCCGAGCGCGTGCGCGTGCGCCTGGCGTGAAGCGACGTCCACTGCTCGCCTCGCCGTGGCCTGCCGCATGCGTCGCAGCCAGCGTGGTATGGTGAGCGCAGAGCAGGCGGCGACGGGGAAAGGACGCGAGCATGGGTCAGGCGAGTGGGCGACACGCGGGCGGCTACATCCCGCTGGGGCAGATGACGTCACGCGGCGCGACGACTGGCGACGACGGCGCACGCGAGTGGCGCTTCGTGGCGGAGGATGTCGGCGCAGCGAGTGGCGAGGCGGGGCTGGAGGCGCGCGTGGCGCTGCTGGCCGAGGATATCGTGCGGGTGCGGCTGCTGACGTCCGGCGCTGCGCTGCCCGCCTCGTGGGCGGTGGCGCACTCGACCTGGGATGCTGTCTCGGTGAAGGAGGCGGCTGGCGCGTCGGGTGGTCTATCG
>DATAED010000452.1:0-4163 GCA_036258195.1 Ktedonobacterales bacterium | reverse complement strand
ACCATCTGGCGCTCTTTGCTGACCGTCTCTGGCATCACCAGAATGCAGCGATAGCCGCGCGCGGCGGCCACCCAGGCGATGCCGATGCCGGTATTGCCGCTGGTCGGTTCGACGATAACGCCGCCGGGCTTGAGAATGCCGCGCTGCTCGGCGTCGGCGATCATCGAGACGGCGATGCGATCTTTCACGCTGTAGCCCGGCTGGAATGACTCCAGTTTCGCCAGCACGGTCGCCCCGCCCGGCGTGACCTTGTTCAGGCGCACCAGTGGAGTATTCCCAATCAATTCTGTCGCGTCATTGGCCCAATGTGACATGCACACGCTCCCTCATCTCTGTGTCACACCCATGAACACTGATAGGCCAGCGCCTGCCCACAGCGTGCTGCGCGTTCGGGCGCTGGCATGCGCAGATAGTACAGCAACTGTATCAACTTCATCAACAATAGAGGAAACGAGACCAATAGCGCCGCGCCACTGCCGCCTGCGCGCCCTGCCGCTCGTCCGATGATCGAGGCCGACGCATCGGCGGGAAGTGGGGTATGCTGGCGGAGGTATTCCGCGCATGGGCGCGCATAGTGTGAAGTCAGCGAGACAAGGAGGGCGCCAATGACCGACGACGTGAGCCTGCGGCCCGTCGAAGACAGCGACGTGTCGATCTTCTTCCAGCAAGAGCAAGATCCAGACGCTCGTCACATGGCCGCGTTCACCACCGCCGATCCCACCAATCGCGCTGCGTTTCTGGCGCACTGGGCGCGCGTCCGCGCCGATGCTGCGAATGTGTCGCGCACGATCATCTGGGATGGTCAGGTCGTCGGCCACCTGGGCAGTTGGATCGAAGTAGACGGCACGGCTGAGCCAACGCGCGAGCTGGGCTACTGGCTGGGCAAGCCGTACTGGGGCAAAGGCATCGCCACGCGCGCGCTGGCGCTGTTCCTGCGCGAGCTGCCCACCCGGCCGATCTACGCCCACGCCGCCAAAGATAATCTCGGCTCGATTCGCGTGCTGGAGAAGTGCGGCTTCACCAGGATCGGCGAGAGCATGTATTATGCGCATGCGCGCGGCGCTGAGATTCCAGAGATTCGGCTGCGCCTCGGCGACGCAGCGCCCGCATAATGTGTCGAGCCACGGTCGCCGCCCGGCTGTAACCTCCGGCGTAGGGCCTCATACAGTGCGCTTCGTCTGCATGCACGTCAAAAGCGAAGTCTGTTCAGGAGATTGACGCCATGTCTACCGCCTCCACTCTGCCCCGCTGGGATGTGTCGACCATCTTCCCCAGCCTCGAATCGCCCGCATTCGCCGATGCCTTCGATGCGGTCGTGCGGCAGGTGGATGAGCTGACGGTGACCTTCGATAGCTTGGAGATCGAGCGCCCCACCGCGCCGCTCACCCCAGACGCGGCGACCATCGCGGCGGTCGAGCGCGCCATCGCCGCGCTGAATGACACGCTGGCGCCCTATCGCACCCTCAGCTCATATATCTACTCCTTCGTCGCCACCGACTCGCGCGATACGTTGGCGCAAGCGCGCCAGAGTGAGCTGCAGCGGCAGAGCGTGCGGCTGGCGCAACTGCGCACACGCTTCACCGCCTGGATCGGCGCGCTGGATGTCGAGACGGTCGTCGCGCGCTCGCCGCTGGCGCGCGAGCACACCTTCACCCTGCGCGAGGCGCAGACGCTGGCCGCGCATCAGATGTCGCCCGCCGAGGAAGAGCTGGCCACCGAGCTGAATGTCAGCGGCGGCGCGGCCTGGGCCAAGCTGCACAGCACGCTCACCTCGCAGATCAGCGGCGCCGTCATGCTGGAGGACGGCTTACACAACATGCCGATGAGCATGCTGCGCAACCTGGCCTTCAACCACGACCGCGCCATCCGCCAGGCGGGCTACAAGGCGGAGCTGGCTGCCTGGGAGCGCAACGCCGCCCCGCTGGCCGCCGCGCTCAATAGCATCAAGGGGCAGGTGAATACGCTCAGTCGCAAGCGTAGCTGGACTTCCGCGCTCGACGCCGCGCTCTTGGATGCGCGCATCGACCGCGCCACGCTCGACGCCATGCTCACCGCCGCGCGCGAGTCGTTCCCTGACTGGCGGCGCTATCTGCGCGCCAAAGCGCAGGCGCTGGGGCTGGCGAGACTGGCCTGGTACGATCTCTTCGCGCCGGTCGGCGGCAGTGGCCGTCCATGGACCTTCGCCGAGGGCGCCGACTTCGTCACGCAGCGCTTCGGCGCATACTCTCCAAAGCTGAGCGCCTTCGCGGCGCGCGCCTTCGCCCAGCGCTGGATCGACGCCGAGCCGCGTCCCGGCAAGGAGGACGGCGCCTTCTGCATGCCCATCTGGCGCGACGAATCGCGCGTGCTGGCCAACTTCAAGCCGTCGTTCGATGGCGTCAGCACCATTGCCCATGAGCTGGGACACGGCTACCACAACATGCTCATCTCCGCCCGCGCCATGCTCCAGCGCGAGACGCCGATGACGCTGGCCGAGACCGCCAGCATCTTCTGCGAGACCATCATCCAGCATGCCGCGCTAGCCGACGCACAGCCCGCCGAGCAGCTCGAGCTGCTCGAAGCCGCCCTTCAGGGGCAGTGCCAGGTGGTCGTGGACATCACCAGCCGCTTCCTCTTCGAGCAGGCCGTCTTCGAGCGGCGGCGCGAGCGCGAGCTCTCGATTCAGGAACTCTGCGAGCTGATGCTCCAGTCGCAGCGCGACACGTACGGCGACGGGCTGGACGGGGCGGCGCTGCATCCCTACATGTGGGCGGTGAAGTCGCACTACTACAGCCCCAGCCGCTCGTTCTACAACTTCCCCTACATGTTCGGGCTGCTGTTTGGGGTGGGGCTGTACGCGCGCTACCAGCAAGACCCCGATGGATTCCGCGAGCGCTACGACGACCTGCTCGCTTCCACCGGCATGGGCGACGCCGCCACGCTGGCGGCGCGTTTCGGTATCGATACGCGCTCGGTGGACTTCTGGCGCGCCAGCCTCGACGTCATCCGCACCGACATCGCACGCTTCGAGGCGCTGGCGAATGGCCACGCCTAGCCAACGGCCCACACCGCTTCCTTCGTCGCGCGCCGCTTGACGCCTGACTCGCGCCGATGCTATACTCTCTGCGCGGCCAGCGACGAAGGCGTTTCTCCAGCCGCGTGACGGGCCTCTAGCTCAATTGGCAGAGCAGCTGACTCTTAATCAGCGGGTTCGGGGTTCGAGTCCCCGGGGGCTCACCACTACCACATGTGGGAGTTGGCAAGACGCCAACTCCCACATGCTGTTTCTTCTGCGCATAACCCTCATCACATGCACGCCGGAGTCGCGGCATCAATACCCCATCCGTCGCTGTTCGGCCTGGACGCCAACTGCACGATCTTGCAGCCGAGTACATGGTCACACAGGATGTACTATGCGCTGCGGTCGGCTGGAATCTGTGGAGTATAGTGGGGCGAATCCGGCTGACTTGACCAGGCCACAAAGGAGCAGACGCTGTGGGGAGGGAGCGCACATCTCGCCAGCGTCAGCTCGCCAGCCGAGGAGGGGGTGGACGTGTCATCGATACGACGGGCGAGCTGCCCGTCGTGTCGCCTCGACCTGGGGCATCGACTGATGTGTGGGAAGACGCTGGATACGCGACGCCTGGCGAGACGCCCGCGACACTCTATGCGCCGCGCCCACGGGTAACAGCGCGTCCACTAGGCTACCCCATCGCCGCGACCATGCTCGCCGAGCCAGCATCCGAGCCGATATCCGAGCCACTTGCCGAGCCGATATCCGAGCCGCTGGTGGTTGCGCCGCGCCACCGGATGGCACGCCGCCCCATGGCGCGCTTCACCGCGAGCCTGACCGAGCGCCTGCGTCCGAACACGCCGGGCCGTCGCCGCGCGCTGCTCGTCTATCTGGTGGTCGCGCTGGTCGTCGTGCAGGCGCTCGTCGGCGCGCTGACCCCGCTGGGCCGCAGCGAGCGCCAGACGTTTGCGAGCGCGCTGGGAGCGGTGGCGCCCGTCGTCTCCACGCCGTTTCCGACCGGGCCGACACCGCAACCCGTCTCATCCCCTGCCGCCTTCATCCAGACGATGCTGCCCTATGCGGAGAAGGCGCACCAGGATCTGGGTTGGCCCACCTCCGTGATCTTGGCGCAATGGGGGATGGAGCACGGCTGGCGCCTCCCCGACTTCGA
>DATAED010000451.1:0-5095 GCA_036258195.1 Ktedonobacterales bacterium | reverse complement strand
CCAGACGCTCAACACGCTCGTGCGCTGGACAGCGCTGCCCAGGGCATCGGTGGCGTGCATCTATCTGCACCCGCAGGGCCAGCCGACTGGCCCGCGCGTGCGTCGCCAGATCGCGCTAGCGTCGAAGCTGCTGGCGCGCGGTTGGGAGCTCGCCACATACGCTGATCTCTTCGGCGTCAGCTCCCCCGCCAGACCTGGCGAGTCAGGCGCCTCCGCGGGCGCGTCGCGGCTCGCCTTGCCAGGCTCCCAGCCTGAGTGGACGGCGACATGACTACAGCGTTCAGCGGCGGCAGGAGCGTAGCCAGCGACGCGCGCGTCAGTGTCGTGATCCCCGCGCACAACGAGGCGGGCTATCTGGAGGCTGCGCTGACCTCTGTCCTTGCGCAGGACTATCCGCTGGAGCGGCTGGAGTGCGTGGTGGTGGAGAACGCCTCGACCGACGCCACTGAGCAGATCGCCAGCGCCTTCGCCGCGCAGCACGAGGAGCTGCGGGTGTGCCTGGCCCACGAGTCACGGCTGGGCGTCTCGCGGGCCAAGAATCGTGGCGCGCGGCTGGCCTCGGGCGACCTGCTCATCTTTCTGGACGCCGATTCGCGCATGGCGCCGGGGCTGGCGCGCGAGGTGGTGGCGCGGCGGCGGGCGGGCGACCCGGCTGGCTCCATCCGTATCGTCGCCGACTCCAATGCGCTGGTGGAGCGCAGCTTCTTCTGGCTGATGGAGCTGGGCGCGCTGCTCTTCGGCATCCGCTCGGAGATGTTCTACTGCGACCGCACGCTCTTCCTGGCGCTGGGCGGCTTCGATGAGGCGATCCAGCTCGCCGAAGACCTGGAGTTCCTCGACCGCGTCAAGGCGCATCTGCGGCGCGCCCGCGTGAAGGGCAAGCGGCGTGGCCCCGCCGTGTGCCACATCCGCCGCAGCGTCATCCGCACGTCGCCGCGCCGCCTGCGCACACGCCCTCATCACCTCGCCATCGTGACGCTCTTCGCGCGCTGGGCGCTGGCCTTCGCAGGCGTCGGACGCAAGCGTGACTACGCGCTGTGATAGTCTTTCTGCGCGCGGAGTTTTAGCGCCACGCAGGGAGACGCGCCCGCGCACCGGAGGATACGGGCATGCGTGCGGAGATCATCCTGTACGACGGGTTCGACGACCTCGATGCCTTCGCGCCACACGAGGTCTTGCGGCGAGCAGCAGTGGCGCGCGACGACTTCAGCGCGGAGCTCGTGACGGTGGATGGCGCGGAGCGCGTCACCTCCGCCTATGGCGTGGCGCTGCGGATGACACAGCGGCTGGGTCAGCCTGATCTGCTGCTGGTTCCCGGCGGTGGCTGGGCGACGCGAGCGGCGCAGGGCGCGCGCGCCGAGGCCGAGCGTGGCGTCATTCCCGCCGCGCTGGCCGAGGCGCATGCGCGCGGCGCGATCATCGCCACCGTCTGCACCGGCGCCATGCTGGCCAACGCGTCGGGCCTGCTGCGCGGTCGCCATGCCACCACGCATCATAGCGCCATCGCCGACCTGCGCGCGGCGGGCGCTGAGGTGGTCGCCGCGCGTGTCGTGGATGACGGCGACCTCATCTCCTCAGGCGGCGTCACATCGGGCCTCGATCTGGCGCTGTGGCTGGTCGAGCGCTTCCTTGGCGCCGCGCTGTCGGTCGCCATAGAAGGGCAGATCGAGTACGAGCGGCGCGGGACGGTCTGGCGGACGCCATGACGCCGCGTATGTCAGTTCAGAAGGAGCGCGCACATGGATGAGCGGCATGCACGATCACGCACGGAGCAGGCGGCGCCAGGCGCGCTCGCGCCCGCTGGCCTGTGGCCGCGCGTCAAAGCCTTCGGTGTTGATTACCTCTTCATCGCCGCCTATCTGATCGTGTTGACGGGCAGTGTCTGGGGGCTGCGGCTCACCCCGCTTCGGAGGCTGCTCGCCCACCTCTATGGCGCTCCATCCACTGCGCAGCTCACCGATTCCCTGCTCTTCGACATCCCTGTCATGCTCTACTTCGCGCTCTTCGAGTCCTCCGTCTGGCAGGCCACGCCTGGCAAACGCCGGATCGGGCTGCGTGTCGTGACGGAGAGCGGCCAGCAGGTTGGCCTGCCACGCGCGCTTGGCCGCATCATCCTGAAATTTCTGCCCTGGGAGATCGCGCACACGAGCATCTGGCGCACGCCGGGCTGGCCACGGCATGCCCAGCCGACGACGCTCAATCTGGTTGGCTATCTGGCTGTCTACGCGCTGCTGGGCGTGTATATCGTCACGCTGCTCACGAGTGGCGCGCGCCAGACGCTGTATGACCGATGCACGCAGACGCGCGTCGTCTATGCGCCGCCGCCGACCACATCTCGCTAGCTCGCTTGGATGGCGCGCGATCCGGGTAAGCTAGCCATCTGCGCGGGGCGCCCGCCAGTAGCGGCGCGTGCCGAGCGCGTCGCCCGCCTCGTTGGCGCTGGAGGCGACGTAGCCCGCGTGCAGCAGATGATTGATCGCCTCCAGCACGATGAACGGGCGCGCCGCCTCCTCGAGATCGTGGAAGGTCACCTGCAAGCGCTTCTGCGCCTCGCTCAGCGTCATGCCATCCGCATCGGGCAGCACGGCGTAGACGGCGTCGGCCAGGCGGCGCTGCGCCTCCCAGCGCTCGCTCTGCCGGGCGACGGACGCGGGCGTTGGCTGGCTCACCCCTGAGCCTAACGTGCCAGACTGGCGCGAAGGAGCGGAGGGGCGCATGAAGCGGATGGCGAACGTGCAGGCGGGCGCGCCGTGGCGCATGCAGGTCTGCTCGAACACCTGCGCCTGCTCGCCGTAGCGCTCCGCTGCGCCCTCGATGGCGCCGATCAGTAGTGGGCAGAGCTTGCGCGGGCTGTCGTAGGTCAGGTAGAGGCCATTGGACTCGCCTGGCATGGCAGCGTAGCCAAAGAGCGGCGGCTTCACGCCCTCCTCCGCATACGACATCTGCTTGTGGGCATTGCTCATCGCCAGCAGCAACTCGCGTGCGCTATGGATGTCGTTGAGCAGGTAGGCGCAGAGGCGGCTCACCAGCCCGTTGGTCATGAAGTAGCGCCCGTACTCGTGGAGTAGTGTATCCACTGACTCACGCGTGAGGCGGCTGGCGGCGCCCACTCCCGCCAGCAGGAGCTCGTCGCTGTAGACGCGGCTGGTCAGGGGCGCCTCACCGATGCCTTCGCCGATGGTGTGGCGATAGTTGTTGAGCAGGTCTGTGCCGAATCGTTCGGCGAGGTACTTTTCCCAGGTGACGAAGACTAGGCCGTGCATATTTCCTCGCGTTCCACTGCGCTCGCTCGACTGGGAATCCTGCGCCCGTCGCCTGTACATCCTGGTATATACATAGTGCGGCGCGATACATATGTCCTGTCAAAGCGCCCGCCATGATGGGCTACCTGAGATGCTCGTCATATTTGCGTAGTGGCGCGCCTGCGACGAGACTCGCCTGCGACCAGCGCATCTGCTAAAATGCCAGCACGCGCGCAACGCTGCGCTGCGTGAACCCATCAACCAGAACGGCCACCGGAAAGAGAGCGACGGAGCGATGGCGACACAGCACGATCACTGGGATGCGATCATCATCGGCGCGGGCCACAATGGACTGGTGGCGGCAGGCTATCTGGCGCGGGCGGGCAAGCGCGTGCTCGTGCTGGAGCAGCGCGACCGGGTCGGCGGCGCCTGCACGCTAGAAGAGCCATTCCCCGGCTTCACCATGTCGCCCTGCGCCTATGTCGTCAGCCTGCTGCGCCCGGAGATCATCCGCGATCTGGAGCTGCACAAATACGGCTTCGACGCCTATGTCAAAGACCCGCAGATGTTCGTCCCCTATCTGGATGGCGAGCATCTCTTCTTCCGCGCCAGCACCGAGCTGACGGTGGAGGGCATCCGCAGGCTCTCGCCGCACGACGCCGAGGTGTATCCGAAGTTCCTGGAGTTCTTCGACCGCGCCTCGGAGATCCTCAACCCCATCCTGCTGGAGGAGCCGCCCTCGGTCGCCGATCTGGCGGGGCGCTTCAAGGGCGAAGATGAGGAGATCTATCGGCGGCTGATGTTCGGCTCGCTCTATGACATGCTGGCCGACTATTTCGAGTCAGATTACCTGCGCGCCGCCTTTGCCGGACAGGGAGTCATCGGCGCATTCATCGGCCCGAAGACGCCTGGCTCGGTCTATGTGATGTGGCATCACATGTTTGGCGAGGTCAACGGCGAGAAGGGCATGTGGGGCTACGTGCGCGGCGGCATGGGCAAGATCAGCTACGCGATGGCGGCCTCCGCCGAGGCGCACGGCGCGCAGATTCGGCTGAATACGCGCGTCCAGCGGCTGCTGACGCACAATGGGCGCGTGGAGGGCGTGCGGCTGGAGGATGGCGAGGAGCTACGCGCCGACGCCGTGCTCTCGAACGTCGATCCCAAGACCACCTTCCTGCGCTTCTGCGACGCCTCTGATCTGGATGAGGGCTTCCGCCAGCGCATCGGCCAATTCAAGACCGAGAGCGCCACCTTCAAGCTCAATGTCGCCCTGCGCGAGCTGCCCAGCTTCGCGTGCCTGCCCGGCACGACACCCAGCCTGCAACACTTCGGCTCGTGCGAGATCAGCCCGACGCCCGACTGGGTGCAGACGGCCTACGAAGACGCCATGCACGGCGAGCTCTCGCGCAAGCCGTGGATCGAGGCCTATATGCAGTCGTCCACCGACCCTAGCGTGGCGCCCGAGGGCAAGCACACCATCTCGATGTTCTGCCAGTACGCGCCCTATCACCTGCATGGCCGCGAATGGACCGACGCCGAGCGCAACGAGATGGCCGACCGCATCGTCGCCACGATGACCGAGTTTGCGCCCAACTTCGCCGACGCCATCATCGATCGCCAGATGCTCAGCCCGGTGGACATCGAGGCGCGCTATGGCCTGCCCAACGGCAACATCTTTCAGGGCGAGATCACGCCCGACCAGCTCTTCTCGCTGCGCCCCTCGCCAGAGTGCGCGCGCTACCGCACCCCGCTGGCGGGCCTCTACCTCTGCGGCTCCGGCTCGCATCCCGGCGGCGGCGTGATGGGCGCGCCCGGACACAACGCCGCCCAGGCCCTGCTGAAAGACTGGAGCG
>DATAED010000450.1:0-15709 GCA_036258195.1 Ktedonobacterales bacterium | reverse complement strand
ATCTCGCCGCAGTCCGCCGAGCCAGACGATGCGCAGTTGGCGCGCTGGGTCAGCGAGGGACGCATCCTCACCTCGCTGATCTTCTGGACGGGCATGATCCGCGAGCTGGAAAATCTACCGCGCATCTTCGATCTGGTGGCCCTGACACGCCTGAAGGCAGGCATCGCGCTCACCGTTCCCGCGCTGGAGTACCAGCCAGAGGGAGCGCTGGAGCTGCTGCGGACGCCGCTGGAGCAGGGTGGAGTCGCGCCCCATCTGGAGATGTTGCTGGCGAGCTGCGGGCTGGGCGCCGCCATCGAGTCGCGCATGCCAGCGGGTCGCCTGGCGGCGTATCTGGGCGCCAGCATGCGGCGCATCGAGGAGCTGGGCATTCCGCCGGAATGGCGCCCGACTGGGTGGTGGACGACCATGGATCCCGACATGATCCCGCTGCCCCAGCCGAAGCTGCCCATCAGGCCGACGCTGGATCGCGAGGCGCCATTTGTGCGGCTGCGCTATGCCTCAGCGTCTGCGCAGCCGTCCGAGGCTCGCGAGCCATCCGCCTCGGTAGAAGAAGAGGCAGCAGGGGCGAGCGCCGGGGAGACGCTGAGCCGCAGGCGCCGAGTGGGGGCGTGGGCGCGAGCGCATGGCCTCGATGCGATGCTGGCTCCGTACCGACCGTATGAGCATTTCGCTCCCGGCGAGCTGCGTCCAGACATCGTGGAAGCGGCGCGTGACGCCGGGCTGCGCTACCTGTTCAGCAAGGCGGGATTCGGCGAGCCACCGCGCGCGCTCAGCGTCGATGACCGCTTCATCGCGATGAACTACACGGCGGGGCGCTGGGATGGCTGGACGCCCTTCGAGACGATCAATAGTCTGCACGATCTGCGCTCGGCGGAGAAGCGGCTGCTGGCACGGCGCGAGCCGGGCTGGCTGGTGGGGACGCTGGATAGCTGCCTGTGGACCTTCACTGGGCCGATCTGGCAGCGGGGCGCGGCCCTGCACGCCATGGCCACTTATCTGGCAGGTGGAGGCGACTCCGGGCGTCTGGTCAATGTGACGCCGCGTGTCGTGGCGCGCTATGCCCGGCGCATCAAGGAATTGCGCGGCCAGACCACGTCGTGAGCGCGCGGATCAGCGCGCCGCAGACCGAGCTGGGTCGCGCGCCGGGGATGGAACGTTGACGCTGATGGGCGCCAGCCGACCATCGGTGGCCAGCGTGAACGACCGCAGGCACTTCCGATACGCCTGATGGTAGCGCCAGGCTTCCGCGAGTGTGAGGGGGATGCGGTAGAGCTTGCCGTGACGCAGTTGCTCTTTGAGCTGACCAGGCAAGAAGGTGGCTGCGCTC
Organism: Ktedonobacterales bacterium; assembly: GCA_036258195.1. GTDB lineage: Bacteria > Chloroflexota > Ktedonobacteria > Ktedonobacterales > JADMIN01 > JAKAIY01. Next base: position 14,379 of record DATAED010000450.1, on the reverse strand, counting down.
TCACGCCCGTGCGGGTCGCCCGCCAGGGTCAACTTGGCATCGAGGCCGCCATTGCCGCGCGCATAGGCCCAGATATTGTTCAGATTCTGGCGCAGGCCGCGCCGGACGCCGAAGGTGTGGCGCACCACGACCAGCGGGCTGCACAGCACCCCAACACCTGCCGCCAGCGTGCGCATGTTGTAGTCGGTATCTTCGGCGGCGGGGAAGTCGGGCGCGCCCGCGCCCAGGTAGTCGTCGAACAGGCCGACGCGCTCGGCGGTTGACACGCGCATGGCGAAATCGCCGCCGATCCATCCCCAGGCCGGCGGCGGGGTCTGTCCGGAGCCGGGCAGATAGAGCGTCTCGGTGGGGACGAAATCGAGGCAGGTCTCCAGCCGCCAGCGTGAGAGCGGCGGGGCCAGCAACGCGCCGCCGATCATGCCGACGTCGGGATGTTCGGTGAAGAGGCGGGCCAGCGTCTCCAGCCACTCGGGGGCGGCTTCGCAATCATCATCGGTCATGGCGATGATCTCGCCTGTCGCGGCCTGCAGCGCCGCATTGCGCGCTCGCGACAACCCGCACTCGTCGAGGTGGAGATAGCGGATGCGGCTGTCGAGGCCGGGCAGCGTGCGCCCCACCTCAGCCAGCTCCGCAGAGGCGCCCTGGCCAACGACGAGCAGCTCCCAGTCTGTCCACGTCTGGGCGAGGATGGAGCGCACCGTGTGCATCAGGGTGGTCGGGCGCACGGTTGGCACACAGACCGTGATCTTCACCGCCAGCCTTACCTTTCATCACCTCGCGCCACAGCATCGCCTGTCGCGCCGTCAGCCCCGCGCACCGAGAATACCGTATGCGCGCCTGCCACGCAAGAGCGCCACAGCGAAACCAATCGCGCTGGAAGCGGCGGTGTACGCAGGCTGTACAGGCTTCTGCACACGACAAATACCTGCAACCTCTACACTCAATGCTGGGGTGCATCACTGCGCCCTGTGGTAGCCCTGCGCGCCTGTGCGCCGAGTGGCCTCACGATCATTTGATGGAGGCGACCATCGATGTCCAGCGTAGCATGGGTGGAACTGGCGCACGGCGCGCTGCTGGCGCTGGAGCTTGCCCTGGCGATCCCGGCCCTCTACCTGGCGGTCGTCACGGTGGCGGCGCTGTGGGCCTCTCAGCGCGCGAAGAAGACTGCGGAGCCGGGAGGCGCCTGGCCGCGCCTCGTCGTGCTGATTCCTGCACACAATGAAGACGAATTGATTGGCCGCCTGCTGGCCAGCCTCGCGCAGCTTGACTATCCGCGCGACCGCTATATGGTCTATGTCGTCGCCGACAACTGCGACGACTCCACGGTCGAGATCGCGACGTCGTTCGCCTGGGCGCAAACGCTGAAGCGCGAGGATGCAGAGCGGCGTGGCAAGGGCTATGCGCTGGAATGGGCGCTCGCCTGGCTGAAGTCGCATGCGGTGGCGTACGACGCCTGCGTCATGTTCGACGCCGATTCGCTGGTCGATGCTGGCTGCCTGAAGGCGCTGGCCACGGCGTATCTGCGGGGCGCCGATGCCGTGCAGGGCCAATATGTCGTCCTCAACGCCTTTGATACGCCTTCTACCTCGCTGCGCTGGCTGGCCCTGACGCTGATGAATCATGTGCGGCAGTTGGGCCGCTCGACGCTGGGCGCATCATCCTCGCTGGCGGGCAATGGCATGCTGTTCAGCGCCGCTCTGCTGGAGCGACGGCCCTGGCGCGCGTTCGGGCTGACGGAAGACTATCAGTATTACCTTGATCTGGTCGAGCACGGCGTATCGGTGCGTTATGCGGCTGATGCGCTGGTGAAGGCCGACATGCCAACCACTTTCGCGCAGATGCGCACGCAAGATGTGCGGTGGGAGAGCGCCGCTGAGGCCAGCGCGCCCGTCGTAGCGCTGCGCTTGTTGCGCGCGGCGGCGCGCCTGCGTAGCGCGATTCCGCTGGAAGCGACCATCGAGCTGCTGACACCGCCGCTCTCGCTGCTCATCGGCGCGGCCAGCGTAGCGCTGGCGGGGGCGCTGCTGCTGGGCTGGCTCCCTGCGCTGGTTCTCGCGCTGGTCGTGTGGGGCTGTGCGCTGCTCTACATCAGCTCAGCGCTGCTGCTGGAGCGCCCGCCAGCGCGGTTCTATCGGCACCTGGCCTACGCGCCTATCTTCCTCTGCTGGAAGGTGTGGGTGAAGCTGGTTGCGGTGCGGCTGCCGCATCGCTCGCGTGAGTGGGTGCGCACCAGTCGCGCGGTCTCGCCGCGCTGAGCGCCCCGTCGGAACGCTGTCTCGGCAATGAGCATCGTGGAGATGTGAGGATATTGGAAATGAGTCGTCTGCGTGTCGCCGTCATCGCCTTCGATCCCTACCCCTACGAGGTGCGCGCCCGTCGGCTTGCCGAGGCGGCGGTGGATAGTGGCGCTGAGGTCGATGCGATAGGCCTCTCGCTGGGAGATGGCCAGCGCTTGCCCGATGAGCAGCACGGCGTGCGCATCTATCCGCTGCCGATGGCGCGCAGGCTCGGCGCGCCGATGGCGTGGACCGTGCTGGAGTGGCTATGGTTCACGGCGCTGGCGGGGGTGAAGGTCGCGCAACTGCACCGCAAGCGTCACTACGACATCATCCATGTCCACAACATGCCCGACTTCCTGGTCTTCTCGGCGCTCTGGCCGAAGGTGACTGGCGCGCGGGTCATCCTGGATGTGCAGGATGTCAGCCCGGAACTGATGGCCGCCAAGGCTGGTCGGCGCGCGCGCGCCCCGCTGACGCTCTTCGCCAAAACCCAGGAGCGCGTCTCGACCGCCTTCGCCGATTTCGTCGTGACGGTGGGCTGGCCCTTCGAGCAGCGGCTGCTGGCGCGCGGTGTTCCCCAGCGCAAGCTCACCAGCTTCATCAACAGCGCCGATCCTGGGGTGTTCCCCGCGTCGCTCCAGGGGCCGATACCCTTTGACGCCAATGATGAGCAAGGCCCGTTCCGCTTCATGTTCTATGGCACCATCAGCCGTCGGCTCGGCATCGATACCGCGCTCCAGGCGCTGGCGCTGGCGCGGCGTGAGGTTCCGCGCCTCACACTGGACATCATGGGCGAGGGCGACGATGTAGACGCCTTCAAGGCGATGGCCGCCGAGCTGGGCTTGCAGGACGCCGTGACGTTCCGGCCTGCGGTGGCGCCGGGGCCGGAGCTGGCGGAGTTCGTGGTGTCGCACGACGCTGGCATTATCTCCTACCATGCCGATGGATTCGCCGACCTGCTGCTGCCCACGAAGGCGTATGAGATGGCCTGGCTGCGGCGCCCGATGGTCGTCTCGAACACGCCCGCCATCCGCTCGATGTTCCGTCCGGAATCGGTGCTGATGTGCGAATCCGAGAGTCCGGAAGCCTTCGCGCAGGCGATGGTACGTCTCTATCGCAACGTGGCGCTACGTCGGGCGATGGTGAAGAAAGCCGCTGAGGATTACGAGCGATTCCGCTGGGAACACGAGCGCGAGCGCTACAACACACTGCTGCAGGAGCTTGCGCGCCAGTCGTCGCAGCCGCGCTCCGTCAGCTTCGATGTGAACGGGTAGCTGAAGCTCAACGTTCGCCGCGCGCCGCCGATGGCTCCAGCGCTCCCATCGCCTGCTGGAGCGCCCGCCCGCTGCTCTCCCAGCTATATTGGCGCACGACCGTCTCACGCCCAGCCGCGCCCAGTCGCGCTCGCAGGTCGGCGTCGTCCAGGGCGCGCACGACCGCCTGCGCGAAGGCGGCAGGCTGATCGGCGATCAGCAGGTGCTCATCGGGGATGAGCTCCAGGCCCTCGGCGCCGAGGTTGGTGGCGACCATGGCCTTACCCATCGCCAACGCCTCCAGAACCTTGAGCCGCGTGCCGCCACCCACCAATAGCGGCGCGATGGTCACCTGCGCCTGTGCGATGTAGGGGCGTGTTGCGGGAACCGAGCCAGTGACGATGATCCCCGCAGCGGCGTCGGCCAGGCGCGTCACGCTGGCTGGAGGATTGGCGCCAACTATCGCCCAGGTGGCGTCTGGGCGAGCGGCGCGCACCAGCGGCCAGCACTGCTCCGCGAAGAAGCGCGCCGCCTGCTCGTTGGGGTGGTAGTCCATCGTGCCAGTGAAGACGACGCGGCCAGCGATTTCCTCGCGCGCGGCGGCGGGGGCGAATCGCTCGATGTCGACGCCATTGGGCACGACGCAGACGCGCCGCCCCGGCAGAAGCTCGGCCAGCGCATCACGCTCGCGCTCGCTGGTGACGATGACGAGGTCGGCGCGCCCCAGCGTCTCCAGCTCATAGCGTCGCAGCGCGCGGCTCTCGCGCGCATTTTGCAGGCGTCGCAGCGCCGAATCAGCCTGGCCAGCCGAGCGTTCGAGCAGCTCCCATTCGAGGTTGTGCTCGTCGATGACGAGGGCGGGGCCGCTGTGCGGGGCATGCCCTGTTACGGCGATACCCTCGCAATACACGACATCGAACGCGCCATTGACCAGCATGTGATCCAGCGCGGTCGCCGCCGCCGCTGAGCTATTGAGCCAGAGCATGCTGGGGCGATCCAGCGCCAGCCCGACGAGCTGATAGAGCCGCTTGAGGCGGGCGCGCGCTGCGGGGACGACCTCCAGCGCGGCGACAAGTGGCTGCACCGCCTGCGCCAGCGCCGTCTCCTGCGCCACATCGTCGGCGATGATGAGCAGCGAGACGGCGCTGATCTGGCAGAGCGCCCGCAGCAACGCCAGGTTGCGCATGTTGGCGCCGGTCGTCGGCGTGGGCGCATTGCGCATGACGAGCAGCGTATTCATGCCGACGGGGTCTGCCTTTCCTGCAGTTCTTGTGACGTCATCGCGGCCATTATGACAGATTGGCGCGCAGCACGTCGCGCATGGCAAGATACCAGGCGTTATTGATGGCCTTCCTGCCATTGCCATTCGGGTGGACGCCGTCGCTCTGCAGCAGACTCTGCGGGTCTTTGCTGAACACCGCGTACAGATTGGGGCCAGGGATGAGGTGATTCGCCTGGGTCAGCTCGTCGATTTGCTGGTTGAGCTCCACGATCTCGGCGGTCAGTTGCGCCTGGCCGCCGCCAACAGCGATGGCCGGTGGGATGCGCGCCAGCACAGGCACATGCCCGGTGGCCTTGATCTTGTCGATGATGGTCTGCATATTGGCGCGGAAGACCGCTGGATCCTCCATGGCGCCAGCGTCATTGGTGCCCCATTCGAGCAGCCAGTAGTTGACGTCGGGATTGAGGGCCAGCCACTTGTCGATGTTGTTGACGGCGCCGCCGCTGCTCCAGCCGCCCATGCCCTCGTCGAGCATCGAGGGGAAGAGCCGCGAGTCGTAGCCGTGCATCAGCGTGTCGAATGTCTCTGGATCGGTCGAGTGGTCGTAGGAGAGCGCGGTGATGGAGTCGCCCTGGAACAGCACGGTATTTTTGGCCAGCGCGGGCGTGGAGATGTCCCAGCAGTCGATCTGGTCGATCAGAATCGAGTCCTGCGTTGGGTGATCCTGCGCCTGGGTGATGGTCATTCTGACCCACGCCTGGCCCGCGAAGGGAATAGCCGACTCGCGGATGTGCGCGGGGTTGCCGGTGACGGTGGCGACAACCTTCCAGTCGCCGTCGTGGCCGTCGGTGCTGTTGGCCGAGACGGAGAGCGTGTAGGATTGGGGCATGCGCCCGGTGGAGACCCATTGCGCATTATCTTCGTCATACTCGCTATACCAGGCGACCATCAGGCGCGATGGGCCGACGCCGATGTGGATGGAGCACCACGATGGCAGCTCGTTGTCGGGTGAACCCCAGAACGACCATTGAGCATACAGCCCGCTGGTGATGGCGTTCGGCCCCGGCTCCTCGGCGTTGCTCTTGGAGCAGACGACGGGCTTGCCGCGCGAGATGAGCGGGCCAAACTGCGACGCCTGCATGTGCTGCCCTACCGGCACGCTCACCGTTCCGGCGAGCGCGCGGTCGTGCAGGAATGAGAATAGTCCCGCGAGCAGCGCGACCAGGATGACGCAGGCGACGACAACCTGTACACGACGATCGCGCACGAGCGCGCCAGCGCCCGCTCTGGATGATTCTGGCATCATAGACGTGTGCTCCAGCCTCCGCTACGAATCCCTGCTCCGCGCGATGACATATGGAAACGAGATGCCATATCGGCTAATCAGTAAGGCGAGCGGCCGCCAACTTCTCTGTGCGCTCTGGCGCGGTTTTCGTCTCTCTCATCGTAGAGGCGCAGGGTAGCGGACAGGCGCCCGCGCTGGTAGAGGTTCGGCGCCTGCCGTGGCGCCATCCTTCGCCTATTCGGGGTTAGCGTTGCGCACCAGGCGCGTCTGCCATACTCGAAATGCAAGAGGAGATAGGGGAGCGAGTGAGGTGGTTGGGTAGTAGCAGGAGCAAACCAGCCGATGCCAGAAGGTGATACGCCTCAACAGAACCTTCCGGAGCCGCCAGACAGCGCCAACACTGAAGCATTGTGGCGGGAGCGTGAGGACGCCCTGCGCCGCCTTGCCCAGCGCGCTCCTCCTGATGCGACATCTACCGCGACGACTCCTGCACCAACCGGCGCAGGCGACTTCGCCCCGCGCCACTGCGCCTGCCGCGGGCTCCCCTTCCCTCGGAGGGGAGGGGGACAGGGGGAGAGGTTCCGCTCGCCCAGCCGTCGCGCGGTCAGTGTTGCAGGCCGCTCACCACGCGCGCGTATTTGTCGGCCAGCGCCTGGGCGGCGTCTTTCGAGCGCGACTCCGCCAGCACATGGAAGAGTGGCCGGTCGGCGTCGGGCAGCACCAGCACCCAGCCATCACCGCCAAGATCGATCTTCACGCCGTCGATGGGCTCCTCGCTGCGCTCGCGGTATTGCTCGCTGAGGATGCGCATCACCTTGCCCTTGTACTCCCAGGGGCAGTTGACCTGCGTGCGGATGAGATGATAGGGCGGGAGCTGATTCACGACCTGCGAGAGCTTGGTGTTCTCGCGGGCCAGCGACTCCAGCAGCTTCATCGTGGCGAACATGGCGTCGAACGACGGATGCAGCTCCGGGAAGACAAAGCTGCCGGTGTCATTGCCGACCATCACCACGCCTGTCGCCACCGCCGCGCTGGTGAGCGCCTGGGGCATCACTTTGGTGTAGACGATGGCGCCGTCGTGCTTCTTGGCTACCTGCTCGATCACGCTGGGCGCTGTGACGGGCGCGGCCACCACGCCGCCGGGGCGCTGGCGCAGCGTCAGCTCGATCATGGCCGCCAGCAGCTTGCCGCCATCCAGCAGCACGCCGCGATCATCCACCACATACATGCGCTCACCGCCGGTATCGATGCGCACACCCAGATCGGCCTGCAACGCGCCAGTGATCGATCCCAACACCTGGATGTCGCGCTCGAACTCCTCGCCTGTGCGCGAATAGCGCGCCGGATCGCGCGTGGCATTCAGCGCGATGACATCCGCGCCAATCTCGTTGAAGATGGGCGCCATGACATCGACGCTGGCGCCATGGCCGTAGTCCATCACCACGCGGTAGCGGCGCTTGCGCAACGCCTCCAGATCGAGCGCGCGCAGGAAGGCGTCGGTGTAGCGCTTCTTGGCCTCTGGCGCATACTGGATGGAGCCGATGTCATCCAGGTAGACGCGGCGGAAGTCTTCGCGGAAGAACAGATTCTCGATCTTGCGCTCGGTGTTCTTGCTGATGTCCTGCCCGTTCTGGTCGAAGAATTTGATGTCGAGCACGCGCGGATCGAATGGCGACAGGCGGATGTGGACGCCACCCGCCGCGTCTGTCGTGCGCACATAGTAGCGCGCCACAGGCTGCGGCACATCCTCCAGGTCATGCACGTTGATGCCAGCCGAGGGCAGGCCGGAGATGACAGCGCGCTTGATCATGCGTGGCGTCTTGTGAGCGTCGCGGTTGACGCAGACGACCGAGCCTTTGGGCAGCGCCGCGCCGTAGGCGGCTCCCAGCCGGGCGGCGAAGTCGGGCGTGATGTCGACGTTGACCAGCCCCGTCACGCCGTAGCGCCCGAAGAGCGCGCGTCGGCCCGCCGACCCCCAGATGATGCTGGAGGTGATGACCGCGCCCGTCTCGATCTCTTTATTCGGCCAGATTTTGACGCCCGGCTGCACGATGGCGTTTTCGTTGATGACGGAGTGGTCGCCGATGACGGCGCCCTCGAACATCACCGCGCGGCTCTTGACGCTGGTGGAGGCGCCCACCAGCGCGCCCCGCAACTCGGCGCGCTCGCCGATGTAGGAGTTGTTCCAGACGACGCTGCGATCTACCTGGGCGTGGTCATCCAGGATGGTGTAGGAGCCGACACAACTCGGCCCATGCAGGATGACGCCATCGCGGATGCGGGCGCTGTGGCCGATGTAGGCCGGCCCGAAGATCTGGGCGCTGGGGGCGATATCGACGCCTTCCTCGACCCACACACCGCCGCCGATATCCTCGCCAGGGATGGGCAGCTTCACCTGCCCCTGCAGGATGTCGGCGTTGGCGCGCATGTACTCGGCCAGGTTGCCAACGTCGCACCAGTAGCCCTCGGCGATATAGCCATAGATGGGGTCGCCCTTCTTCAGCATCATCGGGAAGAGTTCCTGGCTGAAGTCGAAGGGTTTGTCTTTCTCGAAGTACGAGAAGATTTTGGGATCGAGCACATAGATGCCGGTATTGATGGTGTCGCTGAAGACCTCGCCCCAACTTGGCTTCTCCAGAAATTTCTCGATGTGGCCATTCTCGGTGGTGGTGATCACGCCGTATTCGAGCGGGTTGGCGACGTGCGCGAGCGTCAGCGTCGCCATGGCGCGGCGACGGCGGTGCGAGTCGATGATGGCGGAGAGATCGAAGTCGGTGAGCGCATCGCCGCTGATGACGAGGAATGGCTCCTGGAGCAGCTCTTCGGCGTTCTTGACGCTGCCGGCTGTTCCCAGCGGCGTCTCCTCGCGGGAGTAGGCGATCTTCATCCCCAGACTGGAGCCATCGCCGAAGTAGTCCTCGATGGCGCTCGCCATGTATTGCACAGTCACCACGACATCGGTGATGCCATGCGACTTGAGCAGGTAGAGGATGTGCTCCATGACCGGGCGTCCGACAATTGGAGCCATTGGTTTCGGTCGGGAGACCGTCAAGGGTCGCAGTCGCGATCCCTCGCCCCCTGCCATGACGACCGCTTTCATCCGGTACCTCCTCAGTTCGAGTACGATTGGCGCCCGCGCGCCGCTGCACGGGTCTACACTCGCGTCTCCCCCGGATGTCTCGCCTCCACAAGCGTGCGCCTCGCGCGCCTCCCATGGTGATCCAATCCGGCGCTCGCAGGGCAAGCCAGGGCAATATACCAGGGTTCAGGGTGTGGTCTAGCGAGATGATCGCCGCTATCGCCGTCAGGACGGTTGACGAATCCCTCCGTCCACCAGCAAGCTATGCGACCAGGCCATCAACGCATATCGTACCACAAACGGCGCCGGATTCTCGCTGTACGCTGGCGGAGAAATGGCCTGTCTCTGGGGAAAAAATGAGAGCGGCGATGCCGCCGCTCCCGGGATGGACATTCGAGTGTGGGTCAGTTCCACTGATCGTCGCAGTGATCTACGCGCCACTGGTCGTTCGGGCGCTCGACCATCAGCGCGCAGTGGTCTTTGTACCAGCGCTCCTGCAGGGCGATCAGCCTCAGCGCCTCGTCCAGCGTGAAGCCGTCGTCGAGCAGGGCATCGATCAGCAGGTCTTCGAATTGGCTCATCGCAACACCTCCTGATGTGGCGGCGGGCGCGACAGGGGAGGGCGAGCATTGAGGGTTAGAGCGCCGCTCGCTGCGCTTCTGGGACGCGCTAACCGCGTCGCAGGGTCGGTAGCGAGGGTAATGCGAACTGATTCAACTCTGCGTACCCCGTGCCTGTGTGCGCCCGTTGCCCCGATGGGCAAGGGGGCGTCAGGAGAACATTGGGACACTCCTGACGCCTTCGTTACTACTGGTTATAGCGCGCCATGACACGAGCGGTCTACAGAGGAAATGCCTAATTGGCTACTTGTCCAACAGTCCGCCGTTCAACCAACGGCGGCGGCGTGACGTGGGGCGACGCCCAGGCGGCGCAGCATCGCATCGTGCGCCTGCCACTCGCGGGCATCGTCGAGCGGGCGCATCCAGGCGTCGGCGGCGGGGCCGTAGCGGCGGCGCAGCGCCAGCGAGATCAGGTGGTCGGCGAGATGCGGATTCTTGGGCAGCAGCGAGCCGTGCATGTACGTTCCGTAGGTGTTGCGGTAGACGCAGCCCTCCTGGTGATCCTCGCTATTGTTGCCGTGGCCGTAGAGCACGCGCCCCAGCGGCTGCGCGCCCGTGCCGAGGTAGGTGCGCCCGCCGTGGTTCTCGAAGCCGACCAGCGTCTGCTCGCCCCACTGGAGCGCTAGATTGCCGATGCAGCGCGCCACCGCCTTGCCCTTGTGGATGGTCCAGGCGTCGAGGATGCCGATGCCCTCCAGCTCTGGCCCCTCCGCTGGCCGATAGAACTTGGCCAGCAGTTGATAGCCGCCGCAGACGCCCAGCACCGGCATATCGGACTCCACCGCCTCGCGCAGCGCGGCGCCCTTCACCGTGCGCAGGTCGCGGGCAACCTCATCCTGCTCTTTATCCTGCCCGCCGCCGATGAAGAGCAAGTCGAAGTCTTCCGGACGTAGCGGCTCGCCGAGGTCGATGGCGGTGTGGCGCAGCGTCACACCGCGCCACGCGCAGCGCTGACGCAGCGTGATGATGTTGCCGCGGTCGCCATACATATTGAGTTGATCGGGATAGAGATGGCCGACGCGCAGTTCTGGCGTCTCGCCTTCGATGGATTCCAGCGATTCAGACATCTTCACCCTCCCAGTAGCGCGGCGCGTAGCCGCGCCGTTCCAGCTCGTTGCGCACGGCCAGCATCGCCGTGTAGGTCGGAATGATGTACAGCGTCTCGCCGACAGGCGTCTGCTCCAGCGCCTTCGAGAGCGCCGCGCCGATCTCTGGCTCGACCATCGCTGGCTCATCGCCAATATACTTCAGGCGCAGCGCCAGGTCGTAGGCGCGTGTGCCGCTGGCCGCCAGATAGGAGGTGGCCCCGGCGAGCTGCTCGAAGTCGGCGTCCCAGATCCACGAGACATCTTCGCCATCGGCGGCGCGGTCATTGAGCAGCATCAGCAGCCGCTTCTTGCCTGTGGCGCGGTCGCTGGCCAGGGCGCGCAGCACCTCATTCAGTCCGGTGGGATTCTTCGCCAGCAAGATGCGTACCTTGCGTCCATCCGCCACGATCTCTTCGGCGCGGCCAAACGCTGGTGTGAAGCGGGTCAGCCCCGCCACGATGGCGTCCAGCGGCGCCGACATGGCCACGCCAGCGGCGGCGGCGGCCAGCGCATTGTAGACGTTGTAGAGACCTGGCAGGCCCACTGTGACCTCAGCCGAGCCGCTAGGCGTCTCCAGCAGGAAGCGCGAGTTGGTGATGCCCGCTGAGAGCACCTGCGCCGCGCGCACCTGAGGTGTGGGCCGATGGTAGCCGCAGCCCGGGCACGACCAGTGGCCGATGTGGCTGTAGAAGCGCGGCGCGAAGTCGAGCGGCGTGCGGCAGCGCGGGCAGGTGCGGGTATCGACCACCTGCGCCACGGAGTCGGAGTCGGCGTGAGTGGGCGTCTGCTCGACGCCATAATAGAGGACTGGCCCGGCGAAGCCATCGCCCAGCGCCGCCACCGCCGGATCGTCGGCGTTGAGGGCGAGCGTGGTGGTAGCGGGCAGATGGCGCAGACTCTCGCGCCAGCGCTCGGCGACGGTATCGACCTCGCCGTAGCGGTCGAGCTGATCGCGAAAGAGGTTGGTCACCAGCGTCACGCGCGGACGCAGGTCGGTCGCGATGCGTGCGAAGGCCGCTTCATCCACCTCCAGCACGAAGGCGCCGTCGCCGTTGTCTTCCAGCCGCCCTGTGGGGCCGGCGCGGCGCAGCAGGGTTGTGGCGATGCCGCGCGCCAGATTGGAGCCCTCGCGGTTGCGCCAGATGCGTAGTCCCGCCGCGCGCAGCGTGTAGGCGACGAGGCCGCTGGTGGTCGTCTTGCCGTTGGTGCCCGTGACGACGACACAGCCATGCTGAGCCTGCGCGGCCAATCGGCGGATGAGCTGGGGATCGGTGTATTGCGCGACCAGCCCCGGCAGACTCGTGCCGCCGCTGATGCCCAGGCGCCGCGCCAGGCCGCCCGATGCGCGTCCCAGCACGATGGCCAGCGAGGTGCGGGCGTGCGGGCGCGTCTTGCGGGACGACGATGGCGCTGAGATGGCTGAGGATGATGGTGGTGTGTGCTCTGAACTCACGCAGGCTCCGATTCTGTGAGCAGGCGCCGAATGGTCTCGACGAGGATCTCCTGCGGACATGGTTTCACAAGATACGCATCGGCGCCAGTGGCGAGCGCAGCTTCACGATGCCTGTCGGCGGCGCGCGAGGTCAGCATCACCACGCGCGTCTGCGCATACTGCGGCGAGTCGCGCATGATGGCGAGCAACTCGAATCCGCTGAGCCGTGGCATCTCAACATCGAGGATGACGACGCGCGGAAGCTCGATCTCCATGCGCTCCAGCGCCTCGATGCCGTCACGCGCCTGGCTGGTCTTGAAGCCCGCCTGATTGAGCGTCTGTTCGAGCGTCCGGCGGATCGTTACCGAGTCGTCGACGATCAGCACACACGGAGCGGCCGCACGCGGCTCGGCGCGCGATGGCGTGGGGCGCAGCATGATCTGTGCCCCGGTGACACGCTGCGCCAGCGCCTCTAATGGGTCGATCAGCAGCGCCACCTGGCCATCCTCAGGACGCACGATGGCGCCGCGCACTACCCGACGGCGCAGATGCTGCGGCAGTGGGCGCACAGTCGCCACGCGCACGTCACCCTCGCCCACCGACTCCACCAGCAAGGCCACCTGCTGGCCGTGGAGCTGCACGATCACGGCGCGTCGCAGGGCGCTGGCGTCCTGCTGGAAGCCGAGCGTCTCGGCCAGCGCATAGGCGCGCAACTCGACACTGACAGGGGCCGACACATCGGCGGTGGGATCGAGGAGGTCGGCGTCGGCGCTGGCGGGCGGCGTCAGAGTAAGCTGCCATTCGCGCAGTTCACCGTGCCGGCCAGGCGACTCCACGAGTTTGAGCTTGCTTGGCTCGATCATCGCAGAGTAATCGACCATCGAGAATGGCAACGCGAAGACCTGGCCCTCGGCGCTGACCTCCAGCACCGGCGCTGTGCTCAGCGATACCGGTACGCGCACCTGGAAGACGGTTCCCTTGTCGCGCTCGCTGTGCAGGCTGATGGAGCCTCTGAGCTGGTGGATGGCGCGCGCGACATCGGCCAGCCCCACGCCATGCCCCGCCATCGCGCGGTCGTGGCTGGCGGCGTTTTGCGGGATGGTGGTCACGCGGTGATGGAACATGAAGCTCAGCGCCTGCTCCTGCGAGAGCGTGCGCGCGTCTTCTGACGAGATCAGTTGCGCGCCAATCGCGGCGCCGACCAGTTGATAGGGATTGACACCGCGCCCATCATCGCCGACCTCGATGACGACATCGGAGCCCAGGTTGTAGGCGTTGATCCACACGCGGCCCTGCGGCGGTTTGCCGCGCTCCTCGCGCTCTTCCGGCGGCTCGATGCCATGCGCCACCGCATTGAGCGCCAGGTGGATCAGCGGATGTTCCAGCTCCTCCAGCAGCAGGCGGTCGATCTCGATGCGCGCTCCCTGCGCATCGAACGCTACCTGCCTCCCCATCGAGGCGGCGGCGGCGCTGACAGTGTAGCGCAGTCGTGGGATGATCTCGACCAGACGCGCCAGCCGGATGCTCATGGCGTCGTCCTGGATGTCGCGCGAGAGCGTTTCCTGCGTTTCGGTGAGCTGGCCGAGTTGATTCAACAGGTTGTTGAGCATGCCGTAGTTGGCGGTGACATCCGCGACGACCTCGGCCATCGCGCGCAACGCGGTATCCATCTCGGTGTACTGCTCGAGCTGGAGGTTGCTCCACGAGGCGCGCAAAGCTCCGGACGGGGAAGCGGCTGGGGCCGCCACGTCGCCTGGAGGGCCATCGAGCGTGTCTGGAATCGCGAACTGTCCCGAGCCATCGGCGGCGCCAAGGGTGAGGGGGTGCGCGTCGGCGATCTGGGCGCTCTTCTCGCGCAGGCGCGCAATCGCCGCCTGCATCTCCGCCTGGGCGCGCGCGATCTCGCTGCGATTGCGCGTGACGGCGCCGCGATTGGCCGCCAGCGCGCTCAACTGGTTCATCAGCAGATCCAGGCTGTGCTTTTCGATGCGCAGCACCAGCTCGCGCTGCGCGGCTCCATCAGCCTCCGTAGCCACATCGGCGCTGAGCGGGCGCGCATCGGGCAGCGGCTGGTCGGCGGTGCGCGTGGCGTCGGCCTGGGGATGCAGCGTCGCGTCGCAC
>DATAED010000449.1:0-8349 GCA_036258195.1 Ktedonobacterales bacterium | reverse complement strand
ACCATCTCGAACGCCACGCTCTTCAACGCCGACGAGGTGGCGCGCAAAGACCTGCGCATCGGCGATACCGTGGTGATCCAGCGCCACGGTGATGTCATCCCCGGTGTAGTGAAGGCGCTGGTAGAGCTGCGCGACGGCTCCGAGCAGCCGTGGAGCTTCCCGACGGAGTGTCCCATCTGCCACACCCCCGTCGTGCGCAACGAAGACGAGAAGGTGACGTACTGCCCGAATCTCCTCTGCCCGGGCAGACAGCTCGAAGCCCTGCAGCACTTCGTGAGCCGGGGCGCGCTCGACATCCAGGGGCTGGGCGGCATGATCGTGCTGCGGCTGGTGACGGCGGGACTGGTCAGTTCGCCCGCCGACTTCTACCAGCTCACCCAGGAGCAACTGCTGGAGCTGCCGGGATTCCAGCAGAAGAGCGCCACCAACCTGCTCAACGCCATCGAGGCCAGCAAGGCGCAGCCCTTCGCGCGTGTGCTGTTTGGCCTGGGCATCCGCTACGTCGGCGAGAAGGCCGCCGAGACGCTGGCCAGCGTCTTCCCCGATGTGGATGCGCTGCTGGCCGCGCCAGAGGAGCAGATCGCCGAGGCGCCGGGCATCGGCCCGCGCATCGCGCAGAGCGTCTATCAGTGGACGCATGACGACGCCAACCGCGCGCTGGTCGAGCGGCTGCGCGCCGCTGGCCTGACGCTCACCGCGCCTCCAGAGTCCGAGCGCTCCACCGATGGCCTGGCTTTCTCTGGCCAGAGCTTCCTGCTGACCGGCTCGCTGGAGCGCCTGACGCGCGGCCAGGCTGAGGAGGCGATTCGCGCGCTGGGCGGCAAGATCGCCAGCGCCGTCAGCAAATCGCTCGACCACCTGGTCGTCGGAGCGGCCCCCGGCAGCAAGCTCGCCAAAGCTGAGAAGCTGGGCGTGCCCATCCACGATGAAGACTGGCTGGTAGAGCAGTTGACCGCCAACAACGCCATGCCCGACGAGCGCCGCCGCACGCACTGACACCGAGCTGGCGAGTGAAACCGCCAGCCTAGCTCAGCGTGAAGCTCTGCGCCATCGTATCGAGCGCGGGGCCATCGCCCGCCAGCGCATCCGTGCTGACCTGATACAGATAGGCGCCGCGTACCACGTAGAAGTCCGAGTGCGTCAGCGAGACGCCCGCGTTGGTCTCCACGGTCGGCTTATCAGAATAGGCGGGCTGCCCACCAAAGGTGGTCTTGCTGAGCGCTTTGTTCTTGCTCAGCGCGGTTGCCGTCTGGGCGACCCCGGCATTGCTCATATCCAGCACATCAATCGTCAGCGAGGAGATCTGTGAGCCGGGGGGCTGGTGCGTCCCAGAGCGCGTGATGATGACGATCAGCGGGGACGGCGCGTTCGGCTGGGACGAGGTGTTCGCCTCCCATCCGGTGGGGTAGGTCACGCTGAAATGGTATTGCGCGCTGGTGTAGACACCCCCTGGGAGGCTGGTCGTCGTCGTACCACACGCGCTCAGCGCGAACATCAGGAACGCCAGCAGCGTCAGCGCCACGCCCGGCGCCCTTCGCATCGAGCGCGCTCGCGCCCACTCCTGCCAGTTGGTCGCGCTCACACCCACGCTCGGCTGTCCCTTCCGTCTTGAATTCATCGCATGTCGCGCTCATGTGCGCAGCGGGGCAAGTATAACGCCGGCGGGTATGGCCGTCAATGCAGCCCGCCAGACCCTCCCATGCGCCTCGCTAGCGCGTGAAGAGCTTGCGGCGCAGGATCATCGTCAGCGTCATCCAGACTGGATAGGCCACATACAGCGTCAGCGGCGCCCAGAAATTGATCGGATCAGTGACACTCTGCAAGCCTGACGAGAGATCGCCGACGATGAAGTAGATGATGGCATACCAGATCATGCCAGCGGTGAAGAGGCCCAGCGGCACGACCCAGCGACTGCGCCGCAGCAGCCCGATTCCGCAGACGAAATAGCACGGCGCCAGCATGAAGGCATCCTCGACGGCGCCAGTGAAGAGGCCGGAGTCGAAGCGGATGTAGCTGTTGTCGCCATTCAGCACATAGTCATACCAGATTTGCCCGAAGAAATTGGTATGCGGCCCAATGCCAAAGACATGTGGATTGATGGCGAACAGCACGTAATAGAACTGCTGTGGCCCGGTGATGATCGCCAGGACAAACGAGAGGATCGCCAGCACGATAATCGAGCCTGGCGGTCGCAGCGACCCTCCACGACTAGCGCGACGCGCGATCGCCACACTGGCCGGGTCGGTTGGCGTCGGGAACGACGCGCCGCTGGCCTGAACGTCCTTCGCCTCCACTTTCGCCTCCTCTTCTCAGGCGACTGGCGCACAAAAGCGCGCGAACTGGAGGCACGGTAGCAGGCTGGCGCTACGATGTCAAGCGCGAAGGAGAGGGGGGGCTGCGCAGGTGTGGTCGCGGCCATGGCGCCAAGTATTTGATGATGCGTGCATCGTCTGGCTCACGGGCAACGAGCGGGTTTACCCGCCCGTCCATCTTACCGCTGCGAGTCGCGGTCGGGGGTGGATGGCTCAGCGAAGAGCTGCGCCAGCACGCGCATCGTCACATCGGGGGGAATCTCGTCGTATTCAGCCAGCGACCGGATGCGCCGCACGAGATGATGAAACATCTTGTCCACCAGCCGCGATCCAAACCGCTCGATGACGGCGCGGTCGCGGTCAGAGAGATGCTCAAGTTGCGCCAGCGCCTGCGCCAACTCCTGCTCTTCGGAGCGATCGACATGGCGGCGCAGCGCGGCTATCCCTGGCACAGCCAGCCGCATGGTCAGCGCGCGCGTGTAGTCGCGCATGCCCTCGTCGATAATCTGCTGCGAGCGCTCGATGTCGCGCACATGGTCGTGCAGCGACGCGACCACCGCCGGGTCAGCGTGCGCGTCGAAGTCGGCCATCTCGCGCAGGGTATCGAGTGTCAGCAGCGTGACGCCCGGCAGCGCGCCCGCCTCCACCGCCACATCACCCGGCGCCGCCAGATCGACCACCACCAGCGGATCAGCGCGCTGCGCGCGCCCCTCAGCCATCGTCTGCGCATCCAGCACGATATGCGGCGCGGCGGTCGCGCTGATGATGAGGTCGGCCTGCGCCACCGCCGTCGCCACCTGCTCCAGCGGCGTGGCCTGCCCGTCGAGCCGGGTCGCCAGCGCCTCCGCTGACTCCAGCGAGCGATTGGCGATCAGCAGGCGCCCGATCTGCTCGGCGCGCAGCAGGGCGCCGCTGAGCTGGTTGGTGCGGCCAGCGCCGATCAGCAGCGCCGTCTTGCCGCGCAGGTCGCCCAGCGCCTCGCGCGCCGCTCGCACCCCCAGCCCCGCCACCGAGACGTCGGCGCGGTTGATGTCGGTCTCCGTGCGCACGCGCTTGCCGATCTTGAGCGCGCTGGTGAAGACGGCGCGCAACTCCTCGCCCACCGTCTGCTCCTGCTCCGCAGCCGCCAGCGCCGCGCGCGTCTGCCCCAGAATCTGTGGCTCGCCGATCACCATCGAGCGCAGCCCTGCGGCGACCTCGTGCAGATGGGCCGCCGCCGCCACGCCCTCGTAGGTATAGAGCAAGGTGGACAGCGCTACCAGCGGCGCGGTCAGCAGCGGGCCGCGTGTCTCAGTGGCGTGCGCGTAGGTCGCGGCCAGCAGCCGCTCAGCGCTCGCCAGCGCCTCCGCCGGTGAGCCGCTCGCCAGATAGATCTCGGTGCGGTTACAGGTCGAGAGGATGACCACTTCATCGACTGCTGGCTCATCGCGCAGCGCGCGTAGCGCCCTCGTCAGCGCATCGCCAGCAAAGTTCAACCGCCCGCGCATCTCGACGCTCGCCTGGCGGTGATCCAGACCCACCAACGCTATCATCGGGTCGTACTACCGCCTTCGTCGCTTGCAGGTCGCCAACCCAGGCGCCGATACGCATCACGGCGGGTCGGGTCAGTGTAAAATGACAGAAAGATTGCGCTCTTGAACACTATCAATACTATAGCATGGCGCAAGTTCGCGCCATCAGGCGCACGCCCGATATTCATCGGACGTTTGCTGACAGGCGCGCCATACGCGGGAGGCTGATCAGAGCTATGAGCAAGCGGCGGCGGTCGGACACCAAGCAAGTGGCGCAGCCAGAGCGCGGGCCTGGCGAGCATCTCGTCTATCTGGGGCTTGGCTCCAATCTGGGCGACCGCGATACCCTGCTGCGGCGCGCGCTGGATCGCCTTGCGCCACAGGCGCGCATCACCCGCGTCTCATCGGTCTGGGACACCGCGCCCGCGCTCGTCACCGATCAGCCGCGCTTCCACAACATTGTCGCCGAGGGGTTGACCAGCCTCGATCCGTTCGCGCTGCTGCGACTGGCCAAGGAAATCGAGCGCGCGCTGGGTCGCGAGCCGGGGCCGCGCTATGGCCCGCGCCCCATCGACATCGATATCCTGCTCTACGATGATCTGCTGCTCGATACGCCCACCCTGACAATTCCACATGCGGGCCTGGCTGAGCGTCCATTCGCGCTGGCGCCGCTCGCCGAGATCGCGCCGCGCGCCTGGCATCCCGCGCTCGCCGCCGACGCCGAGACGCTGGCCGCCGAGACGCTGGCCGCCGCCGCTTCGCCTGCCGACATCCGCAAGGTCGGCCCCCTGGGCTGAAAAGTCGTTGAGAATTGTCGGAATCGAGCGCCAGGGCATATAATGCGGTTGCTCTTCTGAGGAACAGTTGGGATGAGGTAGTTGAGAGCGTCGAATCTTCGCGCATCTGCGCGTCGACGGGTCTGTGAGGAGAGGCGCCTTGGCGCAAGCTCGTGCATTTCAGGGACGGCTCGAAGATTTCGGCCTGGTTGACCTGTTGCAGGCGATGAGCCTGGATAACCAATCCGGCGCGCTGCACCTGCACACCGACCAGGGCGGCGTGGGCATCGTCTACTTCGATCATGGAGCCATCGTCGGCGCGCAGGAGCATGACCGCGAGGCGCTTACCCTGGGCAATGTCCTCCAGCAGTTGCAGTTCGCCAGCCAGCAGCAGATGGACTACGTCTTCAACATGCAGACGCAGGACGCGCTCGGCAAGCGCATCGGCGAGCGCCTGGTCGAGCTGAACATCATCTCCCCACAGCAGTTGGAGCGCGCCCTGCGCACGCAGGCGCTCTGGACGATTCGCGAGCTCTCGCTCTGGCAGGCGGGGGCCTACGAGTTCCACAAGGGCGAGCAGATGCCCCACGACGCGGTCGCGCCACGCATCGAGACCACCACCGCCGTGATGGAGGCGCTGCGCTATCAGCACGAGTGGAACGCGCTCGAATTTGTCCTCCCCGCTGGCATGCGCACCTATCTCTCGATGGCCAATGAGCCGCCCATCGACCACTCGCTGCAGTTCAACCCCGAGGCCTGGCGCGTCATCTCGCGCGTGAACACCCAGCGCACGGTGCGCCGCATCGCCACCTCGCTCCGCAAGCCAGAGTTGGATGTCGCCCGCATGGTCGGCCCGCTGGTGCGCGAGGGGCTGCTTCTGCCCAGTCGCGCGTCTGGCACGCCGGGTCGCCCCGAGGTCGCCGCGCGCATCGACCTCGAACGCTTCGACCTGTTCACGCTGCTGATCAGCATGGAGCAGACGTGGATCAAGTGCAAGGCGGAGGCGGATCGGCTCGTGGCGCTGGCGCGCTTCATCAATGAGACGATGGACGCGCTGGCCGAGACGTACAAGGCCAACGATGTCACGCTCTCGGCGGATACGCTCGTCTCAATCCTGGAGCGCGAGGGCGTCTACGGCGTCGGGGACTATCGCTTTGTCATCGAAAACAACCGCATCGCGCTTGATGAATTTACCGCCTACTGCCGCAGAAGTTTTGACGCGCCCAGCCGTGGCGACACCACGCCCAGCGCCCGTTTCATCGAGTACCGCGACCAGCTCCAGCATGCTCTGGAGCTGGCCTTCCGGGCGATCAACGCGCGCATCTCATCGCCCGCAGAGCGCTTCCAGAACCAGGAAGCATGGGAAGCGCTCTTCATGACGTTTAGCAGTTGATGCGTGTAGTACTCTAGTGGTATCGAGCGATCGTGATCGCAGGTATCGCCCGCCTGGTGGACACTGGCAGATCGAGATGATCGTGAAGAGCGCCCAACGGTTCAGGTGGGCGCGCGCTTGAGGGGGATCAGCCGAATGGGATACGGAAGCAGCCAGAGCGATGTCGCTGAGCGCGCACGCGCAACCCGCACGCTCGCTGACCCGGACGCATTCTTCTCTTCGGACATGCAGGATCTGGAACAACCTAACTCCCCGCTGGTGGCCGTCATTGATGATTCCTTCGTCGTGCGTCAGGTCGTGGTGATCGGGCTGGCGCGCGCGCACATCGAAGCGGCGGCCTATGCGGATGGCTTCGCCGCGCTGGACGCCTGGCAGAGTGGCAGGATCGCCCCGCCGCGCGTGCTGCTGCTCGACATCGGCATGCCCAAGCTGAGCGGCTACGAGGTGGCCAAACTGATTCACGGCAAAGATGGTTTCAACGACACGCGCATTATCATGCTCTCTGGCTATCACGGCATGGTCGACCGCGCGCACTCGATGCTGGTCGGCGCGAGTGACTTCATCGCCAAGCCCTTCAAATCTGGCCTGCTGGTCGCCAAGGTGCGCCACGCGCTCGGCCTGTTCGACCCAGACGCCGAGTGGCCCGAGTAGGCGCGCGCCAACCGCTGATCACTTTGCTCCTGAAGAAGGCTGAGCAGGCTGCATGACAGGTTCAGATGACACGGCAGGCGCGCTCCACTCGTTCTCCGCGCAGGAAGAGGCGCTCCTGCGTGAGTTAGAGCGCGCTGAAGCAGGCGTCACGCAGGTCGCCACGCCTGCGGATGAGGGCATGGAGGAATTCCTGCTCTTCTGGCTGGGCGAGACGCCCTACCTGGCGCCGCTCGCCCACTTGCGCGAGGTCTTGCCAGAGATTCCGCCGCATGTGGCGCTGCCGTTCAGCCCGGCATGGCTCTGGGGCATCTTCCCCCTGCATACCGAACTCGCCGCGCTGGTGGATCCCGCGCCCGTGCTCCTGCATGGCCCAGAGGCCGCGCGCAGGCTGACCGACGACGCGACGCCCCGCGCGGCCCCGTGGAGCGGCGGCAGCCAGGTCGAGGCGCCGCGTGCGCTGGTCGTGGGCGAGGGCGAGCAGGTCGTCGCGCTGGTCGCTGATCATCTCGGCGCCATCTTCCTGCTGCGCTCTGATGACCGCTCGCCATATAGACCTGCCGCGACGGCGAGCGCGCCAGCCACGCAACGCCATTACGTCGCCGGCGTCTATCAGCTTCCCGACCAGCCGCGGCCCGCACTGGCGCTTGAGATCGAGCGCCTCTGCGCCGACATCTTCGCCGCTATCGAGGAGCGACCTGCGGATGAGTGACGCTGAGAGCTTCGGGCGATTCATCGAGGCGATGCAGGCGCTCCTCTCCGCCATCGAATCGCGCTGCGCCGAGGTCACGCGCGCAGAGGCTACCGCTGAGCGCCTGCTCGCCCTGCGCGAGATCACCCGGCTGGCGCAGGCCGTCGCAGATCTGGCGCAGGCGTTCGATGTCGATGATGTGCGCTCGCTGGCCCTGGCGCTGGCAGGCTCGACCTCAGGCGCCGTCGCAGATGCAGAATCGACGGCCAACCGTGACGACGCGCTCATGCCGCCAGGCTGGCGCGACACCCTCGACTACATGCAGTTGCGCGTCAGGCGATTCGCTCACGTGGGGCAACTCGAGCTGCCCACCGCCCGCGACCTCGCGCGCATCAAATGGCTGACACGCACCCTGCAGACGCCACCCAGCGACAGCCACGGTTTCGGCTTCTCAAATGATCTGTTCTCAGACTCCAGCGAGCTGACCCTGGAACAACGCGCGCTGGTGCAGGCGTTCCCGACCGCCAAGGTGCGGAAACGCGACGAGGCGGCTGACGCCCGACTGCTCGCCAGCATGGCCGAGCCGCCCGCCTTCATGGCCCGGACGCCGGGCGGCGCCGATGTGCCCGTCTACGGCGGCCTGAGCGATGATGAGATGGACGAGGTCGAGCCAACGTTTCAGCTCGTATTCGTCCGCGAGGCGCAGGGCCAACTGCGCGAGTTGGGCCGGCTCATCATGGAGTATGAGCGGCGGCCTGGCGACTCGCGCACGCTGGATCAGATCGCATCAATCGCGCACACGATCAAAGGGAACGCGGGGCTCATGCGATTCCCCGGCGTTTCGGCGATCGGCCAGAACCTGCTGGATGTCGTTCGCGGCGGACAAGCAGAAGATGTGGAGGTGACCAGCCCGGCCTTCGTGGGCGCGCTGGGCCATTTCCTGGGGCTGCTCGATCAGGGGTTGGTGGCGGCAGAGAAGCTCAAAGATGCTCCGCCCGCCCTGATGGAAGCGTCGCAG
>DATAED010000448.1:0-9801 GCA_036258195.1 Ktedonobacterales bacterium | reverse complement strand
CTATTCGACCCAGCCGACCGCAGGACGCGCGATGATCTGGCCGCAGGTGTCACATTTGAATTGCTGCAGTGGAAGCAGTTTCATGGTGTCAGATCCTTGTGCGCGTTTGGCTCGGATATCGCCGGATATCGCCGCGCTGCGAGGCTTTCATGTAGGATGCGCACGGGCGGTCCTGTGCGCTCAAGCGGCCATCACGCTTACACATCCAGGTCATCGAGCGTCGATACACCAGCCCACCAATTGAGTACCTCCCGATCATGCGCCCCCAGCGCTCCGCCTTGGAGCACGCTTGGTGGTGCCGACAGTGGAGGAACATTGCGGGGAACGGGTTTGGTGCGGCAGGGCGCGCAGAGCGTGTAGGACTCGGCATGCGTGGGCAGGCGCTCGAGCATGCCCCAGTGCGCCGGGCGCGTGGAGGGATCGTCGCGTCGTTGGAGCACGAACTCCCCGCAGTGGGTCGCGCAGAATCGCTGTCCACAGCGGTCACAGGTCGTCGTCGCTGGCAGCGCGCAGGCTTTCTCGTGGCAAGTATCGCCTGCGCCATCATGCACTACGGCATCGCTCGCGTCACGAGCAGCACTGCGGCTCATTGCCTTCAGGTCATCCATCGTTGTTGCTCCCGCAAAGGCATGCGCCGCGCATCTTCCGCAGCGCCTCACGACCACAGGTAGATAGAGGTCCTTATCAAGTGCGAAGCTTCTACGCAATGCGCAAACGGATGATGAGCATCGGGACACCGCGCGTGGCCAAGCGCGTGTTGAGCGATGTGTAGCGTCCTGAGTGAATGAGGCGGCGTCGCTGACCGATGGGCCTCATCAGTGCTGACGTTGATCGACGTTCGCAGGGGCTTCACAGAGGCTTGATGGGCCGCTCCGTCGGCGCGGCCCATCAATAGGGAAATTAGGGAAATCAAAGAACAGCCCAGGAGAGGCTACCAGCCGCCATTGCGAGGACGGTCATCGCGGCGCGAGCGATCGCTGTAGCCGCCTCCGCCGTTCGACTGGCCCGAACGACCGCCGTTAGGACGCTCAGACGCTGCATCCAGACGAAGCGCCCGGTTGTCGAGCATCGCTCCATTGAGCTCGGTGATCGCGCGGCGGGCGGACTCCTCTGTGCTCATCTCGATGAACGCAAAGCCCTTGCTCTGGCCGGTGTCGCGATCGGTGATCACGCGCGCATCAACGACGTCGCCATACGCGCTAAACATCTGCGACAACTGCGCGTTGTCGGCGGAGTAGGGCAGATTCCCCACATAGATACGAGTCCCCACAGTGTGTCTCCTTGTGATACAGGCATGTGTAGCTCTGATGAGGTACAGGCATACCGATAGAACGGTATCCAGCAATCAGTGCGCCACTCGCCTCACCACACATGGGTGGGGGAACTCGGATGGAGGAGGTACATAACACAATGGAGACGCTACGCCATCATGTCGTGCGAATCCACACAAGAGGTGCGAACGCGATCGTAGACACACGCAGTATAGCACAAAATCGTCTGTCTCACTTGTGCGCTCTATGTAACCAAGCCAGGGCCAATAGCTCTCATGCGCCAGCGCCTGTGACATATTCGAGGAACTGAAAAGGGGAGATGACACAGGCAAGCACACGTCTGCCCCGAGCCTCTGGCGCCGCTGCTGACAGCGAGCAGGGCTTGCCCGCCACACTAGGCCACCGGCGCAGCCTGTACGCGTTCGGCGCGCTGTGGATGACTGCGAGTGGATGCGCGTCGAAGCTCCACCGCATCGCGCAGCTGCGCCAGCGCCCAATCCACTGGCGTCTCCGCTTCGACAATCGCTCGGGCGCGCTCGGCCCGTTGCGCGCGCTCGCGGCTAGACATGCGTAGCGCCTCATACAGCTCGGTCGCCGTCTCGTCAATGTCGGTGGGCGTGATGGGCAATGCCACCTCGGCGAGTTGTTCGAATGCGCCGGCCGTGCGCGAGAGCACGAGTACACCATGCCGTTCATTCACCGCAGGTCCCTCCTTGGCCACAAGATTCATTCCATCGATAATGGGATTCACGATCAAGACATCATAGCGCCGCATGGCCGCCAGCGCGCGTGGCCGGTTGTTGTCAAAGAAGGAGACAATGGGCTGCCACTCGTCGATACCATACTCGGCATTGATGCGACGGATCAGAGCGCGTACTTCGCGCTCGTACTTGCGGTAGATCGGTATACTCTGGCGCGAGGGAATGAGAAACGCTAGGAAGCAGATGCGACCACGGAGCTCAGGCCAGCGGCGCAGCAGCGTCTCATAGGCGAGGAATCCACGAACGACATTCTTGCTCGGGTCGAGCCGGTCCACCCGCATGATGATCTGGCGCTCGCCGCTGAGGAGGTCGCCAAGTTCATCCGCGCCTGCGCGCGCCGACGCAGTGAGGAGCGTACGCCTGAGCTCGTAGGCATCGGTGGGGATCGGATAGACACGCGCCACCAAGCGATGACGACGCCAGACGATGGTCTGGCGATCGAAGTCAACCCGGCTCCCCGTGAGAAACGCCTGTGCGCCGACCAGAAAGTTCTGCATATCGCTGGCGGTCTGAAAACCGAGGACATCGTTGCCTGACAATCCCTCATAGATCTCGTGGACAAAGCGGTCGGGCAAGAACTGCCAGTAGCGATTCGCCGGCCAGGGAATATGGATGAATTGCTAGATCGTCGCCTGCGGCAAGCGCGCACGCACGAGCGCGGACACAAGGTAGAGTTGGTAATCTTGCAGCAACACGATGGAGTTCGCTCCATCGACGCCCGCGTGATCGGCGCCGTCGACGAGCGCCTCATCTACAATCGCGCGCGCGATCGCCGCGTTTACCGGGCGGTATCCCTCATCCCAACTGCGCACCTGATCCTCACCGAAGTTCGGCCATTGGATCGGGCTCCACATGTAGTACTGGAGAAACCAGAGCACCTCATTACTGATCTCATCATAGTAGCGGCGATACATGTCTGGAGGAACAGGAACATAGCGCACCTGCAAGGGTTGGCGGCCCAGCCGTACTGTGCGCGCTGGCGCCTGCGCATCTGAGAACGCGTCTCGATCCGCGTTGGACATCGTTGTCGCGACCCATGTCAGTGGCACGTCACGCGCAAACGTAGCCAGCGCCGTGACCACGCCCCCTGCGCCACGCCTGGTCGAGAGCCGCCCGTCTGCCGCGCGGTAAAATTCGACCGGACCCCGATTGCTGGCGACAATGAGCGTCTGCCCAGGGCTCACCGGCACGCTGGGTTTGCTTGGTTGAGCGATAGCATTCGACGCACTCCTGCTGCTGCGGGGGCGTGCTGGCATGAGGTCGCTCCTTTCCAGGGCAGGCGTCCAATGCGAGCGAGAGCAATGAACGCGTCGCACTCCTTATGCCACATGTGCTCCCTGTCTCGCCAGCGACCGAGGGCGCTTCGATGCGCCGAGATATGGCTTAGCAAGGCTTGGCAAGGCTTGGCAAGGCGAGGCAACCCGAAGGGCAGGCGCGCCCGTCGAGTCAGCGCGTCTGCCCTTCGGTTGTGAGCGACGCCCGCAGTTGACGGGCATGAGCTCCGCCATGAGCTCCGCCCTGAGGCGGCGTACACGATTGACTGCGGAACTCACGCTGGCCAGTGTGTGATACTGCCCGCCACCTACCCTGCGCGGTGGAGCGCTGGAGCGCTCCGCATAGCCTGTTGTGCTGACTGTCTGCTCTGTGTACTTGCTGCGATGGCGTGGGCCACGCGCTCTGCATCACGCCCCACGCCCTGCGCCATCTCGGATGAGAACGCGTAGAGGAAGTGCTGGCCGACGAAGTAGACACCCGACACAGTCGTCGCTGCGCCATGATCTTGAATGGGATCATGGCCATTCATCACGGGCAGGCGCAGCCACGAGAAACCCGGCGTAAAGCCGGTGCACCAGATGATGTTCGCCACGTCGAGCATCTGTCCGTCCTCTGTCACGGGCTGACCATTGCGCACACCTGTGATCCTGCCAACACGCTGTACTCCCGCCTTCGTGAGATCGCCCATCTTCACGCGGATCAGTGGCGCCGTACCAGCCAGCATCTTGGGGCGGACTCTGCGGCCGATTGGGGTGTCCACGGTGAGCAAGCGATGAAAGATAACGCGGAAGAGGAGCGGTGTAAGAATCAATTTCGCAGCGACGCCGTCAGTACGAAACGGAATCTGACCAACACTTTTCCCTGCCATCCACACACGGCATATGGGCGCCAACTCAGTGGCAATCTCGGCGCCTGAGTTGCCTGCGCCGATGATCAGCGTCTCACCAGGCCGAAGCTGCGAAGGATTCTTGTAGGCGCTGGAATGCACTTGCATGATGCCAGGGTCAAGCTCGCTGGCAAATGCCGGTATCTTGGGTTGCTGAAGACTCGACATCGCCACAACCACATGTTGCGCCTCATATCGCTGACCGCCCGCCGCAACCACGAAGCGCTCACCCTCGCGGGTGACCGAATCCACACGCACGCCAGAGCGCACGGGCAAATTGAAGTGGGCCGCATAGTTTTCGAGATAGTCAGCCATCTCGTCTTTCGTGGGTAATGAGGAGCCTGCCGCAGGGAAGCGCATGCCGGGCAGCGCATTGTAGCGGGCGAAAGAGAAGAGGCGCAATGAGTCCCACCGAGTGCGCCAGGCCTCCCCAGTGCGCGGGCTGGCGTCGAAAATTACAAAATCGCAGTTCTGCCGCTTGAGATAATACCCAGTGGCCAAGCCTGCCTGGCCGCCGCCAATTACGATAGTGTCGTAGGCGCCTGTCTGGCTCGTCATACATGTGCTCCTCGTCTGTTTCCAGCCTTCATCAACCTTCAACAGTACTCAGCATAGACCAGCGCCAGGCATGCGATATACCTCTTATGGGGTATCTCAATGGGGTATCTTCGGTGAAAGCATTGTGCGGACGGGATGATACCAGGTCCACCTGGGGTGTTGGCGCTGGCGCCACGCCAACGACCGCATCGGATTTGGTATGATGCCTATCAATCCAACAAGCCCAACTCCCGTGCTCTAGCGGCAGCCTCAGTGCGATTGCCCACCGCGAGCTTCATGTAAATGCTGGCGGCGTGCTTCTTCACTGTCTCGGGCGAGATGACCAGCGTCTCCGCAATCTCACGATTCGTCAACCCCACCGCCACGTGCCGCAAGACGTCTCGCTCACGCTCACTCAACGGTTGGGCGAGATCGCGTACCAAGGCGCCATGTGACGGGATAGCGGTATCGAATGCGGTGAGCAGCCTTTTCACGTAGGCTGTCAGAATGTTGCGGGTTCGCGCCTCTTGCAGGAGCCGCGCCATGGAGAGGCCATAGTCAGCGAAGAGGCGTACGTAGCCCTCAGGCTCGGCCTCGCGCAGAGCGCGTTCGAGTGTGGTCAGCGCGCTCACGCGCTCACCACACTGCCAGAATATGAGGGCTTGGAGCGCCAACGCCTCGATGTATGCGCCCATTCTCCCTTCTTCCTGCGAGGTGTGCAGCGTCCGGCGGAGCAGCGTCTGGGCCTGGTGGAGTGATGTGGCGTCTCCGGTGGAGATCAGCGCGCGTGCCATCGCCAGCCATATGACCGCATGCTCCGCACGCGCCTCCAACTCGGCATTGGTCATCATAGCGCCCGCCCAGTCTACGGCCTCCCGCAGTTTGCCCTCCGCGAGCCAGCACTCGACCCGCATGCGCTCCACCTGCCCTTGGAGCGATGGAAAGGAGAGAAACTCTACCCGCCGGTATGCCTGTTCCACCAGGGCGCTCGCGGCTATGCTGTCGCTCGCCGCGAGCTTCAGTCTGGCCGCAAGCAGAAAGCTCGCGACCATCGTCCGTACATCACCGCCCACCTCGGCCCGCTTGAGTCCGTCTGCGAGATGATCCTTTGCTTTGCCAAGCTCATTCCATTCATAGAGCGCCTCGCCGACTCGGATATGAACCCAGCCACTGAGCGGGAGCGGGAGCATGCCCCAGGTCTCAGGCTCCTGAATGACGGTCAGCGCCTTGCGCCAGTGTGCGTAAGCCTCCCGTAAGCGCCCTTGCCGCACATCGAGGTCTGCAAGCGCGCCAAAGACGACCGCTGATTGGGCGTGCGAGGTACGCGTGTGTGTGTTCTCAAGCGACTTCATGTAGGAGGCGCGCGCCTCGAGCCAGCGCCCACTCAAGCGATAGGTGTCGCCAAGCGCGCCGTAAACACTAAAGCGCAGCAGGACATCTTCATTGGGAAGACCTTGCAGCGCGCGATCAGCATGAGCTTGCGCCTGCTCAATGTCGTTGTGGTGGCATGCCAGCACGCACCGCAGCGCCTCCGTTCGAGCCACTTGCTGGCGTTGCGCTTCGCCCTGCCCGCGCGCCCAGCGTTCCACCGCATCCAACTGTCGCATCCCCGGCTCGTCCTGTCCGTTATAGATGAGAATGCTTGCCTCCACCAGGTCAAGCGCTGGATGCGAGATGCGTATCGCTTTCGGAACCATGGCGAGCCACTGCTCCACGAGTCGTACCTCGCCACCTACCAATTTCTCTGGCGCATACTGGGCGAGGATACGGTCAATCAGCTCACCATCGCTGGCAGCCACGGCATGCCGAAAGCCTGGATCTGGCATATCGTGCGCTAGGTACCACTGCGCCGCCCGGCCATGCAGTGTGGCCAGGCCCTCAGACTGACGCCGAGCGAGCTCACCCTGCAGGAATTCGGCAAACAGCTGGTGATAGCGGAACCATTCGCGACGGTCATCGAGTGAGACGAGAAAGACACTATCACGCTCCAAGATTTCAAGCATCTCCTGCCCGTTGTCTCTCAGGGTAACGGCATCACAGAGGGAACCACAGAGATGATCGAGGATGCTGGTGCGCAGAAGGAAGTCGCGTACATCGTCGGATAGCCCGGCGAGCACATCCTCACTGAGATAATCGGCGATGAACCGTTGCTGGCCACTAATGGCCAGCTTCGCAGTGATGGCGACGCCATGCTTGCGGCTCAGGCCGACGAGGTACAGACCCGCGATCCAGCCTTCGAGCCGGTCGTGGATGGTCGCCAACTCGTCGGAGGTAAAGGCGAGCTGCATCTGCTGACATAGATAGTTTTCGGTTTCATCGGGGAGGAAGCGCAGATCACTCGTGCGCATCTCCAGCAGTTCCTGGCGGGCGCGATAGCGGGCGAGTGGGAGTGGCGGCAGCGCGCGTGTGGCCAACACAACATGGAGGGTAGGCGGCAGGTTATCGAGCAGGAAGGTGAGCGCCTGGTGAATGCCAGCGTCGCGCACGAGATGGTAGTCATCGAGGATGAAGACCATCGGACTAGGCGCATCCATCGCCGTATTGACGAAGGCGGACAGCACAGCCTCGTGATCTGGCCTCACATCGCTGAGCAGGAGTCTCAGTGCGCTGTCTCCCACCTGTGGCCATATGTGTTCCCAGCCGGTCACCAGATAGCGCAGGAACCCTTCGAGGGTAGTATCGTCCTCAGTGAGCGACAGCCAGACCACGGGAACGCTGCCGCCACGCGCCCACTCGGCGAGCAGCGT
The DNA here is from genome assembly GCA_036258195.1 of Ktedonobacterales bacterium. Lineage (GTDB taxonomy): Bacteria > Chloroflexota > Ktedonobacteria > Ktedonobacterales > JADMIN01 > JAKAIY01. The sequence continues at coordinate 2,324 of DATAED010000448.1, read as the reverse complement.
TGTTTTGCCATAGCCAGCGGGAGCTGCGAGCACCGTTAGTTTGTGCTGAGGGATTCCCACCTGCAAGACATCGAGAAGACGTAATCGCTGCACCGTGTGCTTCGCTGCGGGTGGAATTCGCAGCTTGGTTGCAAGAAGCGCGCGTTCCATATAGCCGTCGTCCCCTCCTCAGGCGCCGCGTCTACCGCTTGCGGCGAACTGCATTGTGCGCATCGCGTCATTCAGTGGAGCGCCTGCACGTCTCACGCCGGGATACTTCGGCTTCGCACGGGGCGTACCTGGCGAATCGTCACCGAGTCGATTCGCCAGTGGAACAGGCGATCTCGCGTGCATACCTGCGACCGACTGAACAGCGTCGGGAAATCGGTTGGCTCGTCGGCTTGCCAACCCTCGCGCGCTGTTTCCTCGAGTCGGGCCTGGATGATCGGCTGTATGCGCGACGCGGCCTCTTCCACGTAGTCGTCTCCCCTGCGCCAGTGCGCTACCGAGATAGTGAGGGGGATGACCAGATCCTGTCTATCCCATCGCAGGATTCCCTGCGCCATGGTACGCTACCTCCCATCAGATCGTACGACCGCTGGCTCCGCTGGCAGCGACGCCGCCTGTGTGGGCTCGACGAGGGGAGCGATCATCGGAGGAACCGGAGGCGTCACAGTAGCTTCACTACCTCCATGATGGAGCGCGGAGACGAACGACGACACCAGATCAATCGGCAACGGGAAGATGATCGTCGAGTTCCGCTCCACCGCAATCTCGGTCAATGTCTGCAGGTAGCGCAGCTGTAGCGCTGCGGGTTCAGTGGAGATGACCTTCGCGGCGTCGGCGAGCGTCTGCGCGGCGAGAGACTCCCCCTGGGCGAGCAGGACCTTCGCGCGCTTCTCGCGTTCCGCTTCCGCTTGTTTCGCCATCGCGCGCTGCATCGTCTGCGGCAGCTCCACGTCCTTCACCTCGACCGCAGTCACTTTGATGCCCCAGTGCTCGGTACGCTCGTCGATGACAGTTTGCACGCTGCGATTGATGACCTCACGGTCACTCAGCAACTGGTCGAGGGTTGATTGCCCGAGGATGCTGCGCAGTGTCGTCTGCGCGATCTGCACGGTCGCCCGGTAGAAGTCTTGCACGTTGTTGATGGCGTCGTTGGGGCTGACAATGTAGAAATAGAGAACCGCGCTCACCTTGACGGTGACGTTGTCGCGTGTCACCCCTTCTTGCGGCGGGAGCTCAATCGTCACCACGCGCAGATCGACCTTGCGTGTGCGGCTGATGAGGGGCGGAACCCAGAAGACGCCGGGGCCTTTGGCTCCGACCAAGCGCCCGAGAATGAAGATGACGACCCGCTCGTACTGATACACGACCCGCAGGCCAGACAGCGCGAAGAGCAGAACAATGAGGGCAATTGACCCTGTTATGATCGCAATCGAGGTACCCATATTCATAGCATCAACCTCCGTAGACCCATCCATAGCGCGCGAGCCTGGAGCGAGCAGGTGCTTGTGGCGCCTACCGGTTGAGGAGCCACTTACCAATTGGGCCCCAGCCAGCCCTGCGTAGGCTCACCAACCCTCCAGGCTGAAGGCGATCATAATCTTGCCGCGAAACGGCAATCGCCTTGTCTTCGCCAAAGACTGACGCGCGCACCATGAGGTAGAGCGCGCCGTGTTGGTTCTGGTCGGTCTTGCGGATGATCACCGCTGTTACGTCGTTCGACATATCGTATTCCTCGATGTCTTTCACTGCTTCGGCGCCTCTGCGTGGCGTACACGGCATGTGTCTGCTCAGGCGGAAAGACGCTCCTCCACGTCTGCGGCGGCTGGCGCACCCTGCGCCATGGCGGATCGGTTGCGGCGGGCGGCTTGCACAGCAGGCGCGACGCGATAGACATCATGAGCCAGCCCCAGACGTTCGAGCAGCCGGATCACGTAGCCAGCCAGATCGAACTGCCACCAGCGCAGCCCGTGAAACGCCGAGCGCGGAAAGGCGTGATGGTTGTTGTGCCAGCCCTCGCCGAACGCCAGCAGGCCTACAAGCCACTCGTTGCGACTGGCGTCATTCGTCTCGAAGGCGCGCTTGCCGAACGTATGGCAGATGGAGTTGACACTCCAGGTGACATGGTGGGTCAGAAATTGCCGCACCAGTCCACCCCACAGCAGACCGGTGAGCGCGCCGAGCCACCCGCCCAGCGCGCCACCGATGGCGCAGGGAATCGCGAGCGCCAGCGCCACCCAGAGCAGGTGCGTACGGCTGACGAAGACGACCATCCGGTCGCGCAACAAATGGCGGCAGTAGACCTTAGGATCAGCGTCGGCCTCGGCAAAGACCCAGCC
>DATAED010000447.1:0-2731 GCA_036258195.1 Ktedonobacterales bacterium | reverse complement strand
CGCCGAGTGGATGGCGTCGCTGTAGTAGAACGGCGTGTAGGCGATGTGGCGCTGGTCGAGCGCGCGCATCGCATTAGTCTTGGGATGCTCCTGATGCTTCGGCATGCTTCACCTATCCCCGGCGCCGCTACGGAGGCGCGTGCCGCTGGAAGCCGCTGCTGGCATGATACACTGTGCGTGTAGGCACGGTTTAGGCAGAGCGCGAGGAGGTATGCGTCATGGCGACCGATACGGTAACGCTGCGCCTCCCCGATGACCTCTATCGCCGCATCGAGCGACTGTCGAGTCTGACGGGTAGCCCGATGGAAGGCGTCATCTGCGCTGCGCGCGCAGATTCGCAAGGATAGCCACGCGAGATGCGGATATTGCCATGCGCCTGAAGCGTTCCTTGGGATGCCGCTGGATGTGGAGCATCTGATCCCCGAAGCGGCAGGTGGCCCAACCATCCGCGACAATCTGTGGCTGGCCTGCTCGCGGTGCAGCGATTTCAAGGGTGATCGCCTGGAGGCGGTTGACCCCGAAACAGGCAAGCATGTCGCCTGGTATGACCCGCGTTGGCAGCGCTGGAACGACCATTTCGAGTGGACAGTGGATGGAACGCACGTCCGTGGCAAGACAGCGATAGGGCGCGCCACCGTCGAGGGCCTGCGCCTCAATAACGATTTCATCGTCATGGCGCGGCGGTTCTGGGTCGAAGCGGGGCGCTGGCCACCCGACGATGATGTCTAAGCGTGGCCCCGCGCGGTATACTGGGCGTGCGCGAGGATGCGCCCGCTCCGCTCTACTGGCGCGTGCGCGACGAGAGAGGATTGTCGCCCCATGTCTGCTCCCATCCCGCTTGCCACGACCAGCGCCAGCTTGCCAGCCGCGCTGGTGGCCGCCGAGGAGGCGCTGCTGGCGACGGCGGGCGTGGCGGTGGAGCGCGGCGAGGCGCCGGGGCCGGACGGCGCGCGGCTGCACTACCTCACTTGTGGCGAGGGCGAGCCATTGCTGCTGCTGCATGGCCGGGGCGCTGCTGCCGCAGGCTTCACGCCGATTCTGGCGGCGCTGGCCGCGCAGCGTCGCGTCATCGCGCTCGATCTGCCCGGCTGGGGCCTCTCCGAGAAGCCGATCTTCACCGGGCGCACGGCGCAGGATGCCCTGCGTGTCTGGATGGATGGCGCGCTGGCGCTGCTCGATCACCTCGGGCTGGAGCAGGTCGATCTGCTCGGCCACTCGATGGGCGGCTTCACGGCGCTGGGCCTCGCGCTGGAGCATCCAGAGCGCGTGCGCAGCCTGCTGCTGGCCGACTCCGGCGGGCTGGGGCGCGAGGTCGCTTTCGACGTGCGGCTCTTCTTCTGGCTGATGCCCGAGCGACTGTATCCGCGTCTCGGGCGCAACTTCATGGCGCGCATCATGGCGTTGGATAGCTCGAAACAGGTTGTCCCGCGTGATGAGGCGTTCGAGTTCGCCTGGCAGGTCGGAACGCAGCGCGCCGTCATCCCCTCTGGCGGGTGCGCATTCAACGCCTGGGTTGATCTCTTCGGCGTGCATCTCGATCTGCTCGACCGCCTGCGCACACTGCAAATGCCGACGCTGCTGCTGTGGGGTGAGCGCGACCACGTGACGCCCTATGCCCATGCCCTGCACGCGCGCAAGTTCATCCGGCAGGGGCGGCTGGTCGTCTTCACCGGCTGCGGTCACTCGCCCTTTGTCGAGCGTCCGGCGGACTTCGCGCGCGTCGTCAACGTGTGGCTTAATGGAGGCAACGCGCCCTCGCGTGTCTGACCATCTGACCACCCGCCGTGTGACTATGAGGCCATCGAGAAGGGGATGAGATGCCTGCTCAGGTAGTGACCACCACGAACCTGCCGCTGCCGAAGTTCAGCGTCGGCAAGGTGCGCGAATCGTATGATCTGGGCGACCGCCTGCTGATGGTAGCCACCGACCGCATCTCGGCCTTCGACAGCATCATGCCCAATGGCATTCCTGATAAGGGGCGCGTGCTCACGCAGCTCTCTGCCTTCTGGTTCGACCGCCTCCACGACGTCATCGCCAACCACCTCATCAGCGTGGATGTCGCCGACCTGCCCGACGCCGTGCGCAATGATGCTGCGCTGCGCGAGCAACTGGACGGCCGCTTCATGATCGTCAAGAAGGCCAAACGCTTCGACTTCGAGTGCGTCGTGCGCGGCTATCTGGCGGGCAGCGGCTGGGCCGACTACCAGCGCACGGGCGCCGTCTGCGGCGTGGCGCTGCCTGCCGGGCTGCGCCAGGGCGAGCGGCTGCCGGAGCCGATCTTCACCCCTGCCACCAAGGCCGAGGAGGGCCACGACCTCAACGTCTCGCTGGACGAGATGAAGCGCGCCATCGGCGAGGAGATGGCGCAGACCATCGCCGACGCTAGCATCACGCTCTACAAGGCGGCGGCCACCTACGCGCTGGATCGCGGCATCATCATCGCCGATACCAAGATGGAGTATGGCCTGCTCGACGGCGAATTGATCCTGATTGACGAGCTGTTGACCCCCGACTCCTCGCGCTACTGGCCCGTCGCGGAGTATCAGTCCGGCGGCTCTCCCCCCAGCTTCGACAAGCAGTACCTGCGCGACTGGCTCGAATCCTCTGGCTGGAACAAGCAGCCGCCCGCGCCCACGCTGCCCGATGACGTGGTGAATGGCCTCGTCTCCCGCTACCACGAGGCCTACGAGTGGCTGACCGGCCATCCGCTGCCAGCGGAGTAGGCTGCCGC
>DATAED010000446.1:0-17428 GCA_036258195.1 Ktedonobacterales bacterium | reverse complement strand
CGAGCGCGACATTCACGAGCTGCCCCTGCGGGATCGTGACGCTGCCAAGGGCGATTGCCTCGGTGGTATAACGCGAGGTGTTCTGCGCCGGGGAGTGGTAGCGCAGCGCCTCCTCTACCATGGCCGCGGTCAGGGCGGGGCGCTCGCGCAGCAGGGCCAGTTGGTCGGGATGCTGGAGCAGCAGCAAGGTAGCGTTGCCGATGAGATTGACGGTGGTGTCGTGTCCGGCCATCAGCAGGGTGGTCGCGGTGATGGCCAGCTCCATGTCGCTGAGCCGCTGCCCATCATCGTGCGCGTGCACGAGCTGGCTGAGCAGGTCGTCGCCAGGGTGGGCGCGCTTCGCCTCCGAGAGCGCGGCGAAGTACGCGAAAATCTCCATGCTCGTACCGATGGCCTGCTCGTAGATGGCCGTCGTGCGCTTGAAGTCCACGGCGCGCACGAGCACCTTGCCCCACTTGTCCAGCAAGCCTTTATCTTCCGGCGGCACGCCCAGCATCTCGGCGATGATGGTCAGCGTCAGCGGCAGCGCGTAGTCGTGCGCCACGTCCAGCGCGCCGCGCGCCTGCGCCGCATCCAGCAGCTCGGCGGTTACGGTCTCGATGCGCTCGCCCAGCCTGGCGACCATCTTAGGGGTGAAGACGCCGCCCACCAGAGTGCGCAGGCGCGTGTGATCGGGCGGGTCGTTGAAAAGGATCGAGCGCCGCGAGAGCTGATAGAACAGCTCCGCCGGGTCGCCCGCGCTGATGTCCATGAGATCCAGCGGGCCATCGAAGCCGGGGCCATGCCGCGAGATGCGCGCATCCTTGAGGACGCTGAGGGCGTCATCGTAGCGCAGCACGACCCACGCGCGCGCCCGGCCAGGCTCGCTTGGGGCGGCGAGATGGACGGGCGCCAGCTCGCGGTAGCGCGCGTAGACGGCGTAGGGGTCGGCGTGGAATTCAGGCGTCAGGTAGTCGAGAGCCTCTGTGATCATCTGCCTTCACTCCTTCGTGCGTCAGCTCAACTGAGGCGTTCAAGCAGTATGGTAGCACAGGCGAGATGGGACGTCAGAGCGTCACACCGAAGCGCTCGGCCAGCGTCGCACAGTACTCCTGCTCCGATCCCAGCGTGCGCTCTTCGCGCTGACCGTGGATCGTCGTGATCAACCGCAGATCGCTCAGCGAGAGACGGCCACCGGGCAGGGCCAGTGAGCAGATGCGTCGCTGCGTGAAGTGCGACTGCGGCGAGGTCTGCTGGTAGTGGCAGCGCGGCGCGAAGTCGCTCAGCGCGTGTGGCCGCAAGGCGAAGCGGTACTGCGGCTCCCAGGCTGCGTCCACGACATCTGCGGCGCCCGTCTGCGCGAGGTCGCGCCGTTCGAGCGTCCAATACGGCTGCTGCTCAGTCGGGTCTTCGGTCGGGCGCAAGCGATAGGCGTAGCCGTCGGCGCCATCCTGCACGAGGCCCGGCTGCATGCGCAGCGGACGCCGAAACGAGTCGCCGAAGCCGACATCAGCCAGCCAATCGGCGCCATCCAGAGCGCGCACGCGCAGGGTGAGATGATCTAATGGCGGGCTGAAGCCGCCACCATCCTCGGCGACCTCTGCGGAGAGCAGATCGACGGTGAAGCCGAGCTGGCGCAGCAGCCACGCGAACAGACCGTTCAGCTCGTAGCAGAAGCCGCCACGCCGCCGCCGCACGATCTTGTCGTAGAGCGCCGCCTCATCCAGTGTGATGGGCTGGCCGTAGTGGATGGAGAGATTCTCGAAGGGAACCGCCAGCAGATGCGCCTGATGCAGCGCCGCCAGCAGCGGCAGCGTGGGCGCCAGCGCCGCGATGTCATCTGGCGCAGGCGCGTAGGCAATGCGCTCCAGATAGGCGCGTGGATCGAGCGGCGCTGGCTGCATGGTCATGGTGGGTTAAGGCTCCTAATACCCCACGCCAGCGAAGGGCTGACGAGGGCCGAACGCATGTGGCCGTTTGCTCAATCCGCTGACGGCTCGGCGGGCGTGTGGGCTGGCCGCGACTGCGACTGGCGTAGCGCGCGACGCAGCGCCGTCAACCCCTCCAGCAGCGCCGCCTGCTCGCGCGCGGTGAGCTGCTCAAACAGCTCGGCGTGGCGCTCGGACATGTGCCGCTGGAGCTGCGCGTTGATCGCCGCGCCCTGCTCCGAGAGGCGCAGCAGCCGCAGCCGACTGTCGCGCGCGTCGCGCTCGCGTGTGACCCAGCCGCGCTGCTCCAGTTGCGCCACAAGGCGGCTGACGCTGCTCTTCTCCAGCAGCAGTACACTGCCCAGCTCGGCCTGCGAGAGCGGCGCGCGCTCCGCCAGGGCGCCCAGCGCATAGATCTCCGAGAGCGTGAGCGACCACCCCGGCAAAATCTGCTCGGGCCGGTGCGCGCCCATCTCGCGGAAGACATCCATCAGCAGTTGGTCGAACGAGGTTTTCTCCATAGCTCCATCTTCGCACATCAGGGGTTGCATTGTACAACCATATAGTTGTATCATCGAACTATGTGGTTGTATCACACAACCAATAAGCCGGGGTGAACCCTGATGAAAGGAAGTCTACGCAATGCAGATTGCGCAGAGTACGGCGAGGCAGCGCTGGACGGCGCTGACACTGCTCGCGGCGGTCGAATTCATTCTGCTGCTCGATACCGCCATCGTCAACATCGCGACGCCCGCCATCGAGACGGGCCTGCATCTCTCGGCGGACTACCTGCCGTGGATCCAGAATGCGTACCTGCTGGTCTTTGGCGGACTCCTGCTGCTGGGTGGGCGCGCGGCTGACCTATACGGGCGCAAGCGCTTCTACCTGCTGGGTCTGGGGCTGTTCACCGCCAGCTCACTGCTGGCTGGGCTGGCTCCCACCGGCGGCGCGCTGCTGGCGGCCCGCGCGCTCCAGGGCGTCGGTGCGGCGGCCGTGCTGCCAGCCGAGCAGTCGTTGCTGGTAACGATCTTCACGGATTCGACGGAGTTCAACAAAGCATTCGGCATCTGGGGCGCGATTGGCGCGGCGGGCGGGCTGTTCGGCATATTGCTGGGTGGGCTGCTCACCCAGCTCGTCGGCTGGCCGTGGATCTTCCTGATCAATGTGCCGGTGGGCGTCGCGGCGCTGCTGCTGAGCCCGCGTGTGATGCCAGAGAGCCGCGCGGAGGGCGTGCATCGGCTGGATCTCGGCGGGGCGCTAACGGCGACAGCGGCAATCGTGCTGCTGGCCTATGCGCCCATCGCGGGGCAGCAAGCTGGCTGGCTGACGTGGCAGGCGCTGGGCGCGCTGGGGCTGGCAATCGCGCTGGGGCTGGCGTTCCTGGTGATCGAGGCGCGTTCGTCGTCGCCACTCGTGCCGCTGCGCTTCTTCCGCAACCGCAACGCCAACGGAGCGAACATCGTCAGCTTCCTGGTGGGGGCGGCGCACGCGCCGATGTTCTTCCTGCTCTCGCTCTACTTCCAGCAGGCGCTGCACTACGACGCCCTCACCGCCGGGCTGGCGATGCTGCCTATCGCGGTGTTGAGTCTGCCCGCTGGCGGGCTGCTGGTACCGCGTGCGCTCGACCACCTCGGCGCGCGACGCACACTGGCGCTGGGGATGGCGCTGCTGGGGGCGGGCGCGCTGCTCTACTCGCGCGCGCCGATCCCGAACAACTTCGTCTTCGACATCCTGCCGGGCAGCATATTGATGGCGTTGGGCCTGCCCGCCACCTTTGTCAGCGTCAACGTCGCCGCGCTCACCGCTGTGGGGCAGGCCGATACGGGGCTGGCGTCCGGGCTGATGAATACGGCGCAGCGCGTGGGCAGCGGCATCGGCATCGCGGCGCTGCTCGCGGTCTTCGTGGCGCGCGTGGGCGTCTCGCCGACTGGGATCAGCGCGACAACGCTCTCGGCGGGCTTCCAGCTGGCCTTCGTGGGCGCGGCGGCCTTCGCGCTGCTGGGCGCGGCGCTGGCCTTGGCGATCATCCGGCAGCCCAGGCGCGCGCCTGCCGATGCGACAGACGATGAAGCCGCGCGCGCCCGGGAACTGGCGCCTGCTGGCAGACGCGCATTCTCTTTCCATCACTAACGAAAGGAACCGTGTACGATGAACTGGAATAGCATCGCGCAGGGTCTGCAATGGCCGGTCACGCTGCGGCCCGGCGGCGCGCTACGCATGACGCTCCATCGCGCCGATGACGCATAGCTCTCGACGTCCATCGACTCCGGCAGGGCAGGCGGACATGCTATTTTGCCCGCCCCCTTGCTGGCGGTGGGCGCTGGTCGTATGATGCCGCCAGCACGATGCGCGCACGCGCGCCTCCTCCTCTTCTTCTGTCTCACTTGTATGATGGCGCTGTGTTGTGGTGGTTCTCCGTGGGGTCAAAGGCAGTCACTATGCCATCGGTTGTCACACGTCCCATCCCCACAAGCTGGCACGCGGCGGCGTTCTCAGAGAGCCTGCGACCGGGCGCGGCGCAGGCTCGCACACTAGCCGAGCAGGAGATCGTGCTGTTTGGCGCGTGCGGCGGGACGGCTTGTGCGCTGGACGCCTGATGGCATGGGCTGGAAATAGACGTGGAGTGCGGAAGGGATCATTCGATGGACGCAGAGCCAGAGTCGGCGGGCGCGTGGGAGCTCGTCTTTCTCAGCGGGCCGCTGGCGGGGCAGACAATCCCCATCGCGCCGCCGCTGGTGACGCTGGGACGCGACGAGGCCAACGATATCGTCATCCGCGACGACCTGAAAGTCTCGCGGCTGCACGCGCGGCTGCGCTGGAGCGCTGACCACTGGCGCGTCGAGAACGTCTCGCGCAGCAGCTTTGTGCTGGTGGATGGCCAGCGCGAGCAGGCGGCTGACCTGGCCGAGGGCGTTGTCGCGCACCTGGGCGACGACACATCCTTCACCGTGCACGCACGGTCTGCCGACGCAGACGAGAGCCAGCCCACCGCTGCGGCAAACACTGCCGATGCGCCTACGCCGCCCGCCACACCCGCGCCCGCTGGGCAGACGGGCAAGCGTCCGGCGGTCACACCCCGACGCCCCGCCGTGGCGACCGCTCCCCCGCGCGCATCCAACGCCGACCTCGCCAATCTCGCCGACCTCGCCGCGCTGGCCGAGGCGCCCAGCGACCACACACAGATCGCCTCGCCCTCATTGATGGGCCTGCCGCGGCTGGAGATCACCAGCAACGCGCATGGCGAGCGGCGGGTTCATCTGCTCACCAGTCCACAGATCGACATCGGGCGCGACGCCAGCAACGATATCGTGATTGACGAGCGCATCGTCTCTGGCCAGCATCTGCGCATCACGCGGCGTGGCGGTGTCTTCACGCTGGTTCATCCGCATCCAGCGCGCGCCAAAACGCTCAACGGTCTGCTCTACCAGGGGCGCCAGATTCAGGGCGACGAGCAGTTCACCCACACGCTGGCGAATGGCGACTTTGTGCGCATCGGCGACGAGCATGGCGCGCTGGTTACGCTGACCTATCTGGATGGCCTCGACGCCGCCGCGCCCCCGCTACCCATGCCAGAACCCATCGCGCTGGAGGCCGATGAGCTCACCATCGGGCGCGCGGCGGACAACAGCGTGACGCTCGATCATCCGCTGGTGTCGACGCATCACGCGCGGCTGACCCGCGATGGCGCGACCTACCGTATCATCGACCTGGGCAGCACGAACCATGTCTATGTGAATGGCGACATCGTCAGCGAGCGCACACTGACCGTTGGCGATGCGATTCGCATCGGGCCGTACCGCTTTGTCTATGAGGGACGTCAGCTCGCGCAGTACGACGAGAGCAGCTTCATTCGCATCGACGCGCTCAGCTTGAAGAAAGCGGGCGTCAACAATGTGACGCTGCTCGACGACATCTCGCTGGCCATCCCGCCGCGCACCTTCGTGGCGCTGGTGGGCGGCTCCGGCGCGGGCAAATCGACGCTGCTGGATGCGCTCAACGGCCTGCGCCCCGCCCAGCAGGGCACGGTACTCTACAACGGCCAGGACTACTACGCGCATCTGGCGGCCTTCAGCGCGCAACTGGGCTATGTGCCGCAAGATGACATCGTGCATCGCGATTTGACGGTGGAGCGGGCGCTCTACTACGCCGCCAAGCTGCGTCTGCCCAGCGATTTCACCGATGAGCAGATCGAGCGGCGCATCCAGGAGGCGCTGGAGGATGTCGATCTCTCGCACCGGCGCACGCTGATGGTGCGCTCGCTCTCGGGTGGCCAGCGCAAGCGCGTCTCCATCGCGCTGGAGCTGCTGGCCAACCCCAGCGTCTTCTTTCTGGATGAGCCGACCTCGGGGCTGGATCCCGGCCTCGACCGCAAGATGATGTCGCTCTTGCGCAATCTGGCCGACCGTGGGCGTACCGTCGTACTGGTGACGCACGCCACCAACAACATCAACGCCTGCGACTACGTCTGCTTCCTCTGCGCGGGCGGGCGGCTGGCCTACTTCGGGCCACCAGAGCAGGCCAAAGTCTACTTCGACAAATCCGACTTCGCCGAGATCTATAGCAGCCTGGAGCCAACCGACGAGCGTCCGGAGATTCCCGCCGAGGCCGAGGCGCGATACCGCGCGTCGCCAGAGTATCAGCGCTATGTGGCGGGGCCGCTGAACCAGTCGCGCGCCACGGCTGCCGCGCGGAGCCAGGCTGGCGCCACCACGACCACCGCGCGCCCAGAGGCGGCCCGCATACTGAACAGGTTGGGCGCGGCCTGGGCGCAGTTCGTACTGCTCTCGCTGCGCTATCTGGAACTGCTGAAGAACGACCCCATCAATCTGTCGATCCTGCTGCTGCAGGCGCCGGTCATCGCGGTGCTGCTGGTGTTTATGCTGCGCTTCGAGATTGGCGCGGGCATCTTCGACGCCAACGCGGTGACACAGTGCAGCACGCAGGTTTCCACGGCGTCGGGTGTGCTGGCGCTGCCACAGGCGGCGCACGCGGCAGTGGTGAACTGCGGGCAGGCGCTGAGCTTCCTGCGCACGAATCCAGCCGGGCAGGCCTATGCCGCGGCCCACGGCGGGGTGGCGCACGCGCTGCAAGCCTTCATCTTGCCAGGGCCGGGCGGCGACGCGCAGAAGGCGCTCTTCATCATGGCCTTTATGACGATCCTGTTTGGCTGCATCAACAGCACGCGCGAGTTCGTGAAAGAGTCAGCCATCTACCGGCGCGAGCGGGCGGTCAATCTGGGCATCCTGCCGTACATGTTCTCGAAGATCGTCGTGCTGGGGGTGCTCTCGCTGGCGCAGAGCGCGGTGCTGATCCTGATCGTGCAGGTGGGCGAGCCGCTCCAGCAGGGCATCATCATGTCGCCGACGCTGGAAGCCTACATCACGCTGGCGCTGACCTCGTTGGCAGGGCTGCTGCTGGGGCTGGCCATCAGCGCCATCTCGCAAAACGCCGACCGTGCGGTGAGCTTCGTGCCGCTGATCCTGCTGCCGCAGGTGATCTTCTCCGGAGCGATCATCCCGCTGAAGGATTACGCCTCGCAGGCGGTGGCGGTCTTCATCCCGGCGCGCTGGGCAATGGCGGCGCTCGGCACGACGGTGGGGCTGCACGCCAGCGCGGTGGGCGGCGATCATCTCTTCGGCGATGACGAGACCTATCAGGGCACGCTCTACTCGGTCTACACGCAGAGCGACGCGCTGCACCGGCTGCTGCTCTCGTGGGGAGCGCTGGCCGCCATGATCGTCGTGCTGATCATCCTGATCGGCGTCTTCCTGAAGCGCAAAGACCACATCGCATGAAGCAGTGCGACGCATGGCGAGCGTCGTCAGGACACTATCGGCTACCCGGACATCGCCTGATGGCGCGCCACCAGACGGCCAGCGCCATCCCACAACTCGACATCGAGGGGGATCTGTACGTCGTCGTCGCTGAGAAAGAGGACGATGCGCTCATCGTCTACGCTGTCTTCCAGCACAACGCCATTGGCGGTGTAGAGGCGAACCAGCGTGGTCGCGCCGCCATCGCCCAATACGCGCCCGGCGGCGTAGAAACGGTGAGGCCATCCCCCGCCACACAGATTGACCCATGCCTGACTTCGTTGCGGTTCGCCATCCGCGCTGCCACCCGCGCCGCCATCGAAGAGCCAGCCGCCGCCAGCGCCACGCACGCAGCAGTACAGCCGCATGCGCTCCCCAGCTACATTCTCGAACGTGACGGCGTGAAGCTGGCGCGCCGTCGTCTGGCGCGCCTTGTCAAAGTGAATGGTGTCTGGCCGGGCGATCAATTTGCTGCGACTACGCTCGGTCAGCAAGACAGTGTCTGGAGGAGGATGCAGCGGGCCGCGCTTATTGCCAGTGGTCAAAAAGGCGCGAATAGCGTGCTCAGGGCTGCTGTACACATCGGCGTCCATCGCGTCACCTTTCCTGCTGTGATGGTGGGATGTAGGTAAAGTGTCTCGCGCTACGTATAGCATCTTGAGTACTTGATTCTACGTAGCGGGCGCCAGTGAAGTTGGCGGCGCCAGCGCGATGTGCGCTATCTATTAGCTATCCGGCGGGGATTCACCTCGCGCGGCATGCGAGGTGATGGGAGCGAGGGCGCCATGTCATTGTGGACTACCTGGCGGACGCGAGACGCCGAGGCGACCGAGTGGCTGGACGCCGACCAGATGGATGGCCACGATCTGGAGCGCAACCTGCGCGACATCCGCTGGATCAATGCGGCGCTGGGCTGGACGACCTTCGCCACGCGCGATACACTGCGCAGGCTGCGCGCCGAGCCCCAGCGGGCGTGGACGCTGCTGGATGTCGCCTCTGGCTCCGGCGACATCCCCATCGCCATCGCGCGGGCCGCGCAGCGGGCGGGCATCGTGCTCTCGGTGACGCTGACCGATCGCTCGCCGCGCATCGTGGCGGTGGCGCAGGCGCAGGCGGAGCACTCCCCCGGCGTACGTGTCGAGCGGCAGGACGCGCTGGCGCTGCCCTACGCGGCGGGCGCCTTCGACATCGCACTCTGCACACTGGCGCTGCACCACTTCGCGCCGGAGGCCGCTGTGGCGCTGCTGCGCTCCATGGCGCGGGTTGGGCGGCGTGTCGTCGTCTATGATGTCGTGCGCTCGCCGCTGGCCTATGCGGGGGTGGTGGCGCTGACCCGCCTGACGCGCATGGATCCGATGACCTGCCACGACGGCCCTGTCTCGGTGCGCCGCGCCTACACCGCTGCCGAGGCGCGGGCGCTGGCCGAGGCGGCTGGCCTGCGACATGCGCGGGCACGGGTGGGCTTCCCCTATCGCCTGGCGCTCACAGCGGATGGCGCCAGCGCGAGCCAGTCGGGCGAGGATGATGCAGCCACCAGCGTCGAAAGAGGCTCCTATGCGCTATGATGTCGCGATTGTCGGCGCTGGCCCGGCAGGCTCCACGAGCGCCATTCATCTGGCGCGCGGCGGACTGCGGGTGGCGCTGGTCGATCGCTGCGTCTTCCCGCGCGACAAGCCCTGCGCCGAGTACCTCAGTCCGGCGGCAGAGCCGCTGCTGGCCGCACTGGGCATCGGCGATCTGCTGGCGGAGGCGCGGCCCCATCGCCTGCGCGGCTTCCGCATCTTCGCGCCGGGTGGCCGCACATTCCAGGGCGATTTCGCCGCCACGCGCGGGCCAGATGGCCAGAGCCTCTTCGAGACGGGGCTGGTAATCCCGCGCAGCAGGCTCGACGCCGCCATCGTGCAGGGCGCGCGCCGCGCTGGCGCCGAGGTCTACGAGGGCTGGCGGCTGGGGCAGATCGAGCGGCTGGGCGACGGCCCAGATGGCGGTACGAGCGACGGCTGGCGGCTGCATCCAGTCGCAGGGCCAGCGGCGGCGCCGGAGCCAATCGAGGCGCGGCTGCTGGTGGCGGCAGATGGCCTGCACTCGACGGTGGCGCAGCGGCTGGGGCTGCACGTCGTCAGCCGCATGCGCAAGATCGCCCTGGTAGCGCACATTCGCGGCATCGCAGGCGTGGGGGCATATGGCGAGATGCACGTCGCCGGGCGGCGCTACGTGGGCGTGGCGCCGCTGGAGCCGCCAGAGCGCGGCGACCTGTGCAATGTAGCGATGGTGGTGGATGAAGCGCGCGATGGCCGCCGCCTGGCCGGCAAGCCCGAAGCCTTCCTGCTGGACGCGCTCCAGACCTTCCCCGGCCTGCGCGGGCGAGTGGACTCGCTGCGGGTGGAGCGCCACACGCTGGCCATCAGTCGGCTGAGCGTGCGGGCGCGGCGCCTCTCGGACGCGGGACTGCTGCTGGTGGGCGACGCGACGGGCTACTACGATCCCTTCACCGGCGAGGGCATCTATCGCGCGCTATTTGGCGCGGGGCTGGCGGCGCAGGTGGCGCTGCCCGCGCTGGCCGCCGATGACCTCTCCGCCGCGCGGCTGGCGGCCTACGACGCCGCGCATCGGCAGGCATTTCGCGGGAAGCGGCTGATCGAGCAGATCATTCAATCGGCGGTGCAGTTTCCTCCGCTGATGGATCGCATCGCGTGGACACTGGGCCGCCGCAAAGCGATGGCCGACACTGTCGTCGCCGTGACAGGCGATTTTCTCCCGGCCAGCGCGGTCTTGCGCCCCGGCTATCTGCTGCGATTGGTGGTCTAGCGCGCCAGCGCCAGAGCATCGCTCGCCGCTCCCAGGAGCAGAAGAGTTGTGACGCTACATCCACGAATCCTGGCGCTAGCCTCGGCGCAGCCAGCGCACCACTTCGCGCAAGATGACCTGCTGGACTTCGTGCGCAGGTATCTGCTCGGCGCGGACTGGCGCGAGCATCCCGCGCAAGTCGAGCGGGCGCGCGCGCTGGCGCAGACCTTCGCCGCCGTGAAGATCACCGGGCGCCAGTGTGTGATTGACCCGAACGACTATTACACGCAGCGGCGCGATACCGGCGACCGCATGGAGGTCTACGGCGCGGCGGCGCATGTGCTGGGCGGCGAGGCGCTGCGGGCCGTGCTGACGGATGAGCGCTCGCCACGCGCGGCCAGCGACATCACCGATCTGTACGTCATCTCGTGCACGGGCTACACGGCGCCGGGACTGGATACACTGCTGGCGCGCGATCTGGGGATGTCGAGCGCGGTGCGGCGGGTAGGCATCGGGCATATGGGATGCTATGGCGCGCTGGTGGGGCTGCGCCAGAGCCTCGCCTCCACCCGCGCGTATCCGGATGCGACGGCGGCGATGCTGTGCGTGGAGCTGAGCAGCCTGCACATGCGCCGCACCGATGATGCCGAGACGCTGACGCAGATGGCGCTCTTTGGCGATGCGGCGGCGGCGCTGGTGCTGGGCCACGACGAGACAGCCACAGGCCCAGAGGTGGTGGACACGTATTGCGCGGCGGATTTCGCCAGCGCCGACCAGATGTCGTGGACGATCAGCAATGAGGGCTTCGTGATGGGCCTCTCGTCGCGCGTGCCGATCACCCTGCGCCGCAACATCGGTGGCGCGATGGAGGGGCTGCTGGCGCCGCACGACCTGCGCCCCAGCGACATCGCCCACTGGATCGTGCATCCGGGCGGGCCGAGCATCCTGACGGTCATCCAGCGTGCGCTGGAGCTGAGCGACGAGCAGATGCGGCTGTCGTGGCAGATCCTGCGCGAGCACGGCAACTGCTCATCGGCGACGGTGCTGCTGATTCTGGAGGCGCTGCTGCGCTCGGGCAAGCCGCGCCGTGGCGAGTGGGGCGTGATGATGGCGTTTGGCCCCGGCCTGACGCTGGAGACATGCCTGCTGCGGTTTTGAGGCGGAGGCGAACGGAACCTCTCCCCCTGACCCCCTCCCCTCCGAGGGAGGGGGAACCCAGGCCAGGAGTTCCAGCGCTGGCAGCGCGGCGAACGCGCCGAGGGTAAGGCTTTCTTCGAACGAACCGCCTTGCCCCACGCGCTTTGTCTGCCGATGGTTCCCCCTCCCCACGCAGGGGGAGGGGGTCAGGGGGAGAGGCCCCCAGCGAGGAGAAATAGCGCGCCATGCGGGTAGGCATCATCGCGGAGACGCTGCTGGAGCGGCTGGCGCTGGCGCTGGGCAAGATTCCTGAGCCTATCGTCGAGGTCTTCCCGCCTCTGGTGCTGGCGCGCAGCATCATGGCGGCCACGCGGCTGGGCGTCTTCGAGGCGCTGGCGGGCGGGCCGCTGTCTCTCGACGCGCTGGCGGCAGCCTGTCAGACGGAGCCGCGCGCGACGGCGGCGCTGCTGGCGACGCTGGCCAGCGCCAACTACGTGGCCGAGACGCGCAACGGCTGGCGGCTGGCCCCCAAGGCCGAACGCTGGCTGCGCAAGGGCAGCCCCGCCGATCTCAGCGCCTATCTGACCTATAACTACTTGCAATGGGACTGGCTCGGCGACCTGGAGCGCTTCATCCAGACCGGGCAGCCGCTGGCGTTCCATGAACGGCTCAGCGAGGCCGACTGGCGCCAGTATGAGCGTGGGATGGCGGTGATCGCGCGGCTCGTGCTGCCCGAGGTCGTCTGGCGAGTGGCGCTTCCTCCTGGAGCCACGGCCCTGCTGGATGTCGGCGGAGGGCATGGGCTGGCCGCCGCGCGCTTCTGCCAGCGACATCGGCGCCTGCGGGCGACGGTGCTCGATCTGCCCGCCGCGCTGGAGGCCGCGCCACCACTGCCCGCTGACCTGGCGCAGGCGGGCGAGCGCGTCACACGGCAGGCGGGCGACGCGCTGACGGCCAACTTCGGCGCCGCCGCCTGGGATGTTATCTACATGGCCAATCTGCTGCACCACTTCGACGCCCAGCAGATTCAGGAACTGGCGCGGCGCGTGGCGGCGGCGCTGCGTCCCGGCGGACTGTGGGTGATTCAGGATGGCGTGCGCGAGCGCAGGCGGCGCAGCGAGCGCATGTCGGCGGCCATCGGCGATCTGTACTTCGCGCTCACCAGCGCCTCGGGCTTCTGGTCGTTCGCCGAGATGGCCGACTGGCAGGCGCAGGCCGGGCTGGCGCCGCGCCGCCCCATCCGCCTGCTAACGGCGCCCGGGCAGGGCTTGCAGATTGGCGTGAAGCCGACCACATCGGGAGCGAGGCGATGAGCGCCAGTGAACGCATCCCCGCGCGCATCGGCCTGCGTGAGCGGCTGGTGGGGCTGTGGCTGTTGATGCACCCTGGGCCGAGCCTCGTCTCGGCGCTGGCCTATGTCGCCTTCGCGCTGCTGGCGGCGCATGGGCGGCCCAACCCCACGCGGCTGCTGGTGACGCTGGTGGGGATGATCGCCCTGCAATTCGCCATCAGCGCGCTCAACGATTACTGCGACCGCAAGGCCGACGCCCACAGCCAGAAGAACAAGCCGCTGGCGCGTGGCGCGCTGCCAGCGTGGGTCGCGCTGCTCGCCACGCTGCTGCTGACGGCGCTGATGATCGCCTGCTATGCGCCGTATGGCTGGGCGCCGCTGTTGATAGCGGGGGGCTTTCTGGCGCTGGGGTTCGCCTACGACCTCGGTCTGAAGTCCACCCCGCTGGGCGGCGTGCTGATGGGCCTGGCCTTCCCGCTGCTGCCGCTGCTGGCCTGGGAGCTCTTCGCCAGCGTGCGGCCCGCGCTCTACTGGACGTTCGCGCTGGGGCTGGCGCTGGGGCTGGCCATCCATCTGGCCGACGCGCTGCCCGATGCGGCGGCGGATGGCGCGGCGGGCGCGCGCGGGCTGACGCAGGCGCTGGGGCGGCGCGCGCTGATGACCTGCTGGCTGCTGCTGGCGGCGGCTAACGCGCTGGTCATTATCCTGGCCGTCACCGGGCTGACGCCTGCGCGCCCGCTGGCGCTGCTGATCGCCGAGCCGCTGGCGGGCGTGGCGCTGCTGGCAGCGATCTTCAACGGGCGACAGAGCAAGCGCCCCGAACGCGGGCGCCTGCGCCTCAACTTCCTGCTGACCGTCTTCATCGCGCTGGTGACCGCCATCGGCTGGCTGATCTCCGCCGTACTGTGAAGGTCTGGCCCGCTATCTGCTCCCTTTTGCGCATGCGCGCACGCTGCCCGATTGTGTACACACATCTGGCGTGGCGCGTAGAATCAGCTAGGGCATTCATTCTGTCCCGCCCCCCCGTCTGGAGGTCACTGTGAACCCTGAGGCGCCAACGCCATCAGCGCCAGCGAAGACGCTGGACTATGCGTCGTCTGGGCGCTCCCCGGAGCCGACATCCACTGGCGCAGCGGCGCTCTGGGAGCGCGTCTGGCGCTGGACGCAAGGTAATACCTTTCTACCGGCCTGGCTGCCGGGGCCGCTGCGCCATCCGGTCGCGGCGCTGGCGCTGGCCGTGCTGCTGGAGGTGGGCGCCAGCCTGGTGACGCTGCTGCTGCTGGCCGCCGTGCCAAACTTCGCCTTTGTCGGCATCATCCATCTGCTGGTGGTCGCGCTGATCGCGCTGACGTGGGGAGCGGCGCCAAGCCTGCTGGCGGCGGCGGTGGGCGCCATCTCGCTGGAAGTCCTCGTGTTGCCGCAGACGCCCGGCGGCGATGGGACACAGCCCGCCGATTTCGTCGGGACGATCGTCTTCCTGGTGATATGCGGCATCATCGGCGTCATCGCCAGCAGCACAGAGCGTGCGCGCCGCCATGCGGTAGACGCCTACGCCTCTGCGCAGGCGCGCGTGCTGGCGCTGCGCGAGACGAACACCCGCACCGACGAGTTTCTGAGCATCGCCAGCCACGAGTTGCGCTCGCCGCTGACCAGCCTGAAAGCTGCGTTGCAGCTCGGCAAGCGACGCCTGCGACGCATCGGCGAGCAGGAGCAGCCCATCGCCGACCTGCTCAGTCAGCTCGAAGTCGTGCAGGGATTGCTCTCGACGGCGGAGCAGCAGGTCGATCGGCAGGATCGCCTGGTGGGCGACCTGCTAGATGTCTCGCGCATCCGCGCGGGCAAGCTGGAATATCATCCCGCGCCGTGCGATCTGGCGGCCATCGTCAGCGACGCGGTGGATGAACAGCGGCTGTCGTGGTCCGACCGCGTCATCACGCTGGACGCCCCCACCGGAGTCGTGACGATCAGCGGCGACGCGCACCGCATCGGCCAGGTGGTGACGAACTACCTGACCAATGCGCTCAAGTATTCGCCGCCGGGCGCGTCGGTGGCCGTGACGCTGGCAGTGGAGCGCGACCACGCGCGCGTCGCCGTGCGCGACCAGGGGCCGGGGCTGACTACGCAGCAGATGGCGCATGTCTGGGATCGCTTCCATCGCGTGCCGGGCATCCGGCAGCAGAGCGGGTCGGGAGCGGGGCTGGGGCTGGGGCTGCACATCTCGCACACCATCATCGAGCATCACGGCGGCGCGGTCGGCGTAGAGAGCGCGCCGATGCAAGGCTCAACCTTCTGGTTCACCCTCCCCCTGTCAGAGCCAGGGGAATAGCAGGCGGAACCTCTCCCCCTCCCCTCCGAGGGAGGGGGAACCCAGGCCAGGCGTGGCGGCGCGAAGCGAGGTCTGATCTGTCCCTGGTCTGAGCAGGGAAACCTGCGGCGCACGGCGTAACCATCTCCCGGCCTCAAAACTAGCCAACATGCGACCTCGCGCCAGCGCCTGAAACCCTCGCCTGGGTTCCCTCTCCCTGAAGGGGAGGGGGGCAGGGGGAGAGGTCGCGCCCCACTACCACAAAAGCAGCGCGGGGGAAAGCAGCCCAAAGGCCACTTTCCCCCGCGCCGTCTCCGCGCCCCTCTCCCGCCGCAAAGCGGGAAAGGGGTTGAAGTGTAGGCCGCGATAGCTCGCGGCTACCCGGTGCTAGTGAACGAGCGCGTTGACGAAGTTCGCGCCGTTCGGGGTACCTACACCAGTCACATCATCCCAGCCCGCGCCCGTCTGCAGGGACGAGTCGGTACCGAAGGTGATGACATACCAGCGCGTCGAGAACGGGCTGTTGTAGAACGCGCTGATGTAGGATGTCGTACCATCCAGCGGCGCGGCCAACTGATCAGCCGAGACAGCGGTCGTACCGTTGCTGTCGGTGATGGAGCCGCTCACGTTGTTCGACGAGCCAAGCGCCGTCACGTCGTAGAGCGCGGAGCTGGTGGACGTGCTGGACGACAGGCCATAGAGCAGCGGAGCCGCCTGGCCCAGACCCGCGCCACCGTTCGCCTGCGTCGCAATCGCCATCAGCCCAGAGAACATCGGGCTGGCCAGGCTCGTGCCACCGATCACGCCGATACCAAGCGAGCCATCGGGGTTGGACTCGATGATCTCGACGCCAGTGTACGGGTCAGCCAGCATGCTGACATCCGGCGTCATGCGCATCGTTCCAGGCAGGTTGCTCTGGAAGGCGGGTTTGGTGAACACGCGGCTGACACCGCCGCCCGCGCCAAACTGGAAGCCCAGCGGCACAGGAGGATTCGCAGGCGTGCCACAGTAGTCATTGGGGTTCAGGGGCGTCGGGCCACTGACGCAGGTGAGGTTATTGCCCCAGCCCGTCTGGAAGGCGATGTTGTTGTTGCTGTCGAGGCCCAGGCTCGTGCCACCGACCGAGGTGGCATAGGGCGAAGAGTTGGGGAACTCAGCGGACTTGTAGCCCACCAGCGGGGTGTCGTCGCCGTTGTCGCCGGAGGAGAAGTTAACGTCCATCCCCTGCACGGCGGCTGACTCCAGCACGCGATTCATGCGGTTGAACGTCGCTGGATTGGCCTGGCCCTCAGGACCGCCCCAACTATTGGTGATGACGTTGCCCAGATGATGGACGACCGCGTAATTGACGGCCTCATCCAGATCAGCGCCATTGTTCGGCGAGATGAGCAGCACGATCTTCGCGCCGGGGGCCATGGCATGCACCCACTCGACATCCAGCGTGATCTCACCCTGCCAGCCGGTCGGGTCGCCGAACTTGCCGCGTGTGCGCGGGTTGTTGGTCGAGCCGGGCGCCTGGATGACCTGGAGATCCAGCGGCGGCAGACCCATGTAATAGGCGAACGCCGCAGCGTCCTGTGCGATGGTCGGATCGCCGAAGGCATCGGTGATGACGACGGTCTGCCCAGCGCCATTCAGGCCCTTCGCGTACAGCGGGTTCATGTCGTACGCCTGCTGCATCTCGCTGGGCTGATAGCCGCAGGGCGCCGCTCCGCTACCGGAGCCGTCGATGGGCGCGCCGTAGCGGTTGCCGGTGTAGGTCGCGGTCGTGCTCTTGTCAGCAGAGGTGAAGGTGTGCGTCTCCACGTCATAGAAGCACTGAGCGGAGAAGACGAGACCCTTTGACCCACTCTTGGGCAGCGGAGTCAGTTTCGGCGCCGACGCGCCATCGGGGAAGGCGACATTCGGATGATAGCCGAGGTCATCGAGGCCGGTGATCGCCGCGATGTGGTTCGCGCCGTTGCCATTGACCGAGGGGTCGGCCTTGTTGGAGCGCACGACACCGCCGTCCACGCTGTAGTTGTCGATCTGGACGTGGAAGGCTTGCTCCATGTCGCTGACTTTGCCGGAGACTTCCACGTAGAGGTTGTTCTCGGCGACGTTGACCACGTTCAGGTTGTGCGCCTTGAGGAAGTTCTCAGTCGCGTTGAGCTCCTGCGAGGTCGGGGAATAGGTCGCGTTGAACTGG